>JABRVU010000377.1:0-8671 GCA_039961895.1 Phycisphaerae bacterium
CGCTGGGGCGGTTCCTGGACGCGGGGCTGGCCGATGAGGCCCTGGTGTTCGTGTCGCGTCGCTTGATCGGCGGGCGCGACGCAACCCCGGCGCTGGGCGGCGCGGGGGCCCTGCGCCTCGCCGACGTGCGGAACCCCGCCTTCACTCAGCGGCGGACGGCGGGCCAAGACGACGTCTACCGGCTGGTGTTCACCGATGCGGCCGGACTCGCCGAAGACTGACCAGCGATGAAAACGCCGGGCCGTGGTGGGCACGGTCGCGGGTGGGGAGGCTTATACGCCCTGATGGACGGAACCGGCCGCTGAGGCCTGATGTTTCCCCGCCCGCGGCTCATCCTGAGCCCTCGATGGGCCGGGAGACGCACGCAACGACTCGAAAGAGACGCCGTGGCCTGGTTGGTTCAAGGTAAGATACACGGCCACCGGCCCGCAATCGGCGTTCACGTTCAGAGCTTCTGCCGATGGCCGGGTGTCGGTTGACGACGCCAGCAGCCATCCAGCGATCAGGCAGCGCGATCATCGGGAGCGTGGCGTTTTCAATCCCGGCGCGCCTGGTTTTTTCCGCGTACGCCAGGCTGACCGCCACCATGAGCGCCCCGGTCAGCGTCGCCCGCCCCGTCTTCCACTTTCCGCCCGTGGCCACGGCCTGGACTACGGAATAGTCCAATCGGAAGCCAGCGCCGGCTCGATCCTCGCCTGGAAATTCGTTGCGGGCGCCGGTCAATAGCAAGGGCTCAGGGTGGATGCCGAGCCCGGCAGTGCCCCAGGATAACCGTCAGATCATGGACGTGTAACCATCAGACCCCCGGCGCCTCTCACGGTCCGTGAGGAATGCCACGCCCGCGCGGGGATCAGCGGAGCGAGGCTCCATACTGATTCATAAGCGGAATCCAACCCCTTGTGTCACGGTATCGGCGGCTCTTGACCTGATTGGGAAGGTGGCGGGTTCTCGGCCGGAAAACGCAGAAGCGGTTCGATGCGCTCAAGCCGTTTCGGACCGAGCCCCGGAATGGGATCCAGGTCCGCAAGGGATCGGAATACGACGGACGGCGGCGACTGAGGCCCAGACCGCCCGCGCTGGGCCTCCCGGTAAGCGACGATCCGCCGGGCCAGCGTCTCGCCCACGTCCGGCAGACGGGCCAGTTCCGCCCAGGTGGCCGTGTTGGGGTCGATCCGCGTTTCGACCAGGGGGCGACCGGCCGACGCCGCTTCGATCGGCTCCGACCAGACCGGCCGACGATACCGCTCGACACCCACCCATATGAAGACCCCGGCCAGCAGGAGATAGCCTGCGGCGACCACGCGCGGAACCACCGGTCTGGCATCTGATGACGGCAATGCCCCTGCGCTCGCGTCGGATCGAATCGGACCTGGTTCGTGTCCGTGCCCGGTGCCGGCAAATGATCAACCGCGCGCCCCGGCCGGCGGCTTTCGCGTCGAGTTCATCAGCTCTGCCCGGTACTGCTTCAGCAGCTTGTAACCGGCCTTGGGGCGCAGATCGGCCGCCAGCAAGCCCCCGGCGGGGACCGCGGACGGGTCGGAACGGTCCGCGAGGTCCGCCCAGGTGACGCTCTCCACGAAGGGTTTGCTCAGGGCAATGGTATAGAAGTCTTTGATCCAATGGGCCTGGATGTTCTCATTCCACGGCTCGCGCCAATAGCCCCCGTTGCCGCCGTCGCCGTTAGCTGGCGTCGCCGAGGGAACCTGAACGGCGGTGATGTGCAGCGGCTTGCCGAGATTGCCCAGCTTGTCGAGCTTCTCGGAGATCTGGAACATATCCCGGACGAACATGCCGTCGGTCGGCTTGCCAAACAAAAACTGCACGCCTAACCCATCGAAGCTCACTCCACTCTGCACCACCATGTCGGCGTAGAGCATCGGCGGGATGGTCCGCTGGTTGCGGGCGTAGTATTCGCCCCAGGGCGATACCAGGTTGACCACCGTGGTGGCCCGCGGAGCAAGCTGCTTGACCAGCGACGCGGTCACGCGCGTGACCTCCATGAGCTGCTCGAAGGTGAAATGGAAGGTGTTATCGGCGTGGATGCCGCTGATCACGTCCCACTGGTGCACGTAATTGCCGTAGCGCTCGACCGCCCTCCGCACGTGCTCGAAGATGAAATTACGGACCGTCTCGAAGTCGGTCTCGTATATGCCCAGCCAGTCGGGTACCTGGGCCTCGTTGAAGCTGACCAGCGGGCCGATCTTGACGGGCATGCGGTTCTTGGTCAGCCACTCGATCCAGGAATCGAAGGGGCGCCAGTTGTACTCCTGCTGCTTGGGCTCGACGTGGCGCCAGGGCATGGGCAGATGGGCGAAGTCGAAGGCCTCCTTGAGCCGCTGGCGGTAGGCTTCCGAGGTGTTGGCGATGTCGATGGCGCATCCGAGGGTCCGGCGGGAGAAGGCGTGGGCCTGCTTTCGACGGGCCAGGAAGATGTCGGCGTGGAAGAGGCTCAGGCGTTCGCCGGCCGAGACGGCCAGACGCAGCGCGTCCTGAGCCACGCGCGCCTGGTGAGCCGGTTCTTCCAGCTTCAGGGCCTCGACCATCAGATCACGGGCCCGGTCGATTTCGGCACTGACCGGTTCGACGCCCTCGAAGTCAAACAGCCCCCAGTCCTCCCGTTTCTGGTTGATGCGCATGAGCCGGCCACGGACCAGCTCCAGGGCGAGGTTATAGGGCTTGTCCCGGTCCAGCAGTCGGCTGGTCTCGAGCAGCAGTCGGCCGCTGCCGGCCACCGGCCAGACCAGAGCCAGCCCCGCCGGACCATCCGCGCGCTTGGCGCAGATGACCCGCGAGTTGCGCAATTCAAGCTCGGCGCGCAACGGAACTCCGTCGCTGCCAACGACATAGGCTCCGTCGAGTTTAAGCGGCGGATGGCCTGCCTCTGGGGGTTGAACGGTAAACGAAAGCATGAGCGGTCCTGATTAATAAAAGTATGGATGAGTCCGGCCGATGCGGCGGATGAATGTGCCGCGCCCGACAGGCCCGCTCGCGTCTCTCGCTGTGTTCACCGATCTCCCCGGGTGACCAGCCGTTACCGATCGCACTTCAGGCAAATACCCATCGCACCTCAGGCAAAAGCGGAAGGTCGCGGTCTTCCCGACGTTCAGTCGGCCTGATGGAAGACGACAACGCTCCCCTCTAAGTATTTGCGTCTTTCCACCCCGATCTGCCTAACAAGACCAGTTTTAGAGGATAATAGTTCTGACACCGCCGGCTCGCACTGGTTGCGACCGGGTCGTGGGCATTCCAAGGCCGGCACGAGCAACAGGCCGCTGCAAGGATGACCCCATCCTGCTGACGTCACCGCCTCGCTCGGCCAGACGTTCAGTGTCGTATCTTATTCAGTTTCATATTGTTAAGGCAATTACCGTCCGTGTCGCTAAAGGCGAATCCGACAACCCGTGTGTGACCGAGAGATCCAGCCGGTCGGTTTTCAGGGTTTGGATGCACTCGCAGATGCCCATCGGGGGCAACGCTGCGGAACCAGCCGACGCCGAAGCCGCACGTACACGGGCAACCCATCGGGACCGACGCGGATCGGCACTTCGCCCTGCATTAACGGAACCACGTAGTCCTTCATGGCCGAGGTCACGTGGTTTCCCGCCTCATGAATAAACGACCGCGGAACCATCTTTTCGCCATTGGCCACCTTATCCAGATCGGCCAGACCGGTCGAACAGGAATAGTCTCCTGGCCCTGTTCCATGACGGACAAGCGTCACCATCTTGCAGGTTTCTCCGGCCAAGGCCGCCTCGACCGCCCGCTGGCCGACCAGGTAGGCTTCATCACGGTCGGTCAAGCTTGCAAAATGCATCCCGTTACGCTGACAGGTGCCCAGCTTGTTGGACCGGCATTTTACACCAACCTCTTTCTCAATAATGCGTTGCAGCGCTTCGCCGGCACCTCCGAGCTGCTTGTGTCCGAAGGCATCCTGCCCGAAGGCGCCGCCCACCTCGGCGATGTATTCGCCCTTGGCGTTCTTGATGCCCTCACCGGCGGTGACGACGCAATACCCGATTTCTTTCAGCACCCGGCGAACATCGTTGCAGAAGGCGTCGATCGAGAACGGTACTTCCGGCAGGTAGATCAGGTGCGGGGCGTCCCGTTCATCGCGGTGGGCTACGCCCGTGGCAGCGGCGATCCATCCCGCGTTGCGACCCATGACCTCCATGACCGTGCAGGTGTCGGCGGTATAGAGCGCCTCGGTGTCTTTGCCGGCCTCCATCACGCAGGTCGAGACGTACTTGGCCACGCTCCCGTAGCCGGGGCAGTGATCGGTCTCGGCCAGGTCGTTGTCGATGGTCTTGGGCACGCCGATGGCCACCAGGTCGTACTTGAGCTCGCCGGCGATCCGGCTGACCTTGTCGGCCGTGTCCATCGAGTCGTTCCCGCCGATGTAGAAGAAGTAGCGGATATTGTGGGCCCTGAAGACCTCGACGATGCGCTCGTAGTCGGTACGGTCTTTTCGGATGTCTTTGAGCTTGTGGCGGCAGGAACCCAGGGCAGCGGCCGGCGTGGCCTTGAGGGCCTCGATGTCGGCGGGGTCTTCCTGGCCCAGGTCGAAAAGCTGCTCGTTCAGGATTCCCAGAATGCCGTTCAACCCGGCGTACACGCCGGTGAAGACCTTCGGGTGCTTCATCGCGGTCTGGATCACCCCGCACGCCGAGGCGTTGATGACGGTGGTCGGACCGCCGGATTGCGCGACGACACAGTGGCCGGTCAATGCTGGCATGGCTGACTGTCTCCTTGTTGTCCTCGATGCGCCGAACGGCCGAGCGTCCACGGCCGGCGCGGCGATACCATCCCGGGACCCGGTTCGACCTGGCACCGGCTCCCGCCCGACAGGATGTTAGAGGAATTCAGTGAATTGGCAACACAAACCGACACGGCCCCCTTCTTACCTCTCCACTCAACCGAACGGCAGCCCATATTCAAAACCGCCGATGGCCGGTAAGATGTCTCGGCAAAGGGAGGTGTCTTCATGCGTATGACGGCGGTATGGGGGATGTTGCTGACGGGAGTGGTGGAAAGCGCGGCCGCTCAGAGTGGGGCGGCCTTGCCGGCCAAGGCCGACCTGGCCCCCAGGTTCACCGAACTGGGCCTGACGCCCCGCAGCCAGGGCAAGCGCGACACGTGCTCGTTGTTCGCCATCACCTCGGCGGCCAACTTTGAATGGGCCCAGAGCCGCAAAGGCGACGCCAAGCCTCTCGAAACCGAGTTCCTGGTCTGGGCGGCCAAGGAGGCCTGCGCCAAGTCGCGCGATCAGGCCATGTTCTACGAGGCCCTGGCCGGGCTGAACGCCTTCGGCATCTGTGAAGAGGGGCTGATGGAATACGGTCCGACGGCCGGCGGCGATCGAAAGCCATCCCCCGAGGCCGTCAAAAACGCCGCCGTGCTGGCCAACCGCTGGAAGGCCCACTGGATCCGCCTCTGGGACCTTCGCAAGCCGCTCTCCGATGCCCAGATCACCGCGATCCAGCAGGCCATCGCCGAGGGGCACCCGGTGGCCTGCGGGCTGCGCTGGCCCAAGTCGGGCAAGAACGAGGAGCTGATCAACCCGCCCGCGCCCGAGGACGTCCGCGACGGGCACAGCATCACGCTGGTCGGCTATCGTGACGATCCCGAGCAGCCCGGCGGCGGGGTCTTCCGCTTCCGCAACAGCTACGGAACCGGCTGGGGCCAGGACGGGTACGGGCTGATGTCCTACGCCTACGTCCGTCGCTACGCCAACGACGCCCTGTGGCTGGAGCTGCTCCCGCCTCAGGGAGAAGTCCCCCTTCAGCGCTTCGAGGCCGAGGACCTGCCCGTGACCGCCAAGGAGAAGTGCGAGCCCCGGCCCCAGGACACCGCCGAGTGGAACGCCCGCCTGTGGAGCGGCGGCAGACACCTGTTCTGCGAAGCCCAAAGCGGCGGGTTCGTCGAGTTTTCATTCGAGGTTGGCAAGGCGGGGCGATACCGCGTGCGCCTGCTGGCCACGGCGGCGCCGGATTACGGCAAGGTGCGGGTCGCCCTCGACGGGCAGGACGCCGGCCGGTCCTTTGACCTGCGCGCCGGGCGGGTCTGCCCCGGCGGCTCGCTCGAACTGGGCACCCGCGAGCTGGCCGCCGGCCCGCATAGGTTGCGCGTCAGCGCCGCCGGCGCCAGCAGCTCCTGGAGCGGGTGGTCCTTCGGCCTCGACGCCCTCGACCTGCTGCCGCCATCGTAGAACGCCGCGCTGCTCGGGGCGGCATCCGGACGCCCGCGCGGCGGTTCGCGGGACCAGGCGCGTCGCCAGGCGGGAGTCGCCGCTTACCGCATCAGCATCAGCGTGGAGAGCGGCAGAGTCACGATGCGCGGGTCCGTGACCGCATCCGTATCGGCCTGGGTAATCAACAGGGCAAACGGCGCGTTGTTCACGGCCGTCTCCAGAAACGTTCTTAACCCTTCCGTATCGGTGAAGGGATCGATGCGTCTCTGGTATTTCACTTCCAGAGGTATTCGTCTCGTGCCGATCGTCAAAACGAAGTCGATTTCCGGCTCGTCTCCCCTGGCGGGCAGGTGGGCGACGTCCAGAGGTGAAACGGTGGTCAACAGGGCGCCGGTGACGCTCTCCGCCACGTGGCCGGCAAGCGTCTGAAGTTGCGGCTCCTGCCCCAGTCCTTCCGGGTCCAACGGCACCATCTCCTGGAGCCAACTCGCCCGAAGGGCATGATCGGCCAAGCAGATCTTCGCGCTGCCGCGCCTGCGTTTCAGGCGTATTTCCAGGGGATCGATCAATCTCAGGAGCAAGGTATCGCCCAGGAACCGAAGGTAATGGTTGACACGCTGGGAACCGACGTTGCCGCCGAGTCCGCGCTTCACCTCCCGTGCGAGCGTCTGCAAGGCCGGGGCCTGCCCGATATACCGACAGGCGAGCCGAAACAGCTCTTCCAGCAGGGGGGCATCCCGCTTGCGACCGCGCTCGCCCAGACGCAGATCGTGCTGAATCACCCGTCGGATCACGGTCTCGTTGAGCTGGTCCGCGATGTACCCCCAGGGGACGTCGGCCCGTTGGTGGGCCAGGGGGTAGCCGCCGCGCTCGGAGAACCACCGGAAGGCAATGTCGCGTTTCGCAGCCACATGCCGGCCGTAGGAGGCCAGCTCCAGCCAAAATTCCTGTCGAGTCAACGGCTCCAGCCCGTTCTCGTCCAGGAAGGGCTTTCCAAGCTCCAGACCCCGAAACGACGCTATTTCCGTCAGGGATAAGACCCCGGCTTCAAGGGTATTGACGCGGCCAGCCAGACTGTCGCGTCCCAGTTCGATCCGCAGGGCGGAACTGCCGGTTACGACCACCTGGGTGGACGCGCTATCGACCAGCGATTTCAATTGCTCGGCCCAGGCGGAGAGGTTCTGCAACTCATCGAAGAAAAGATAGGTGGGCCGGCCCCGCTTGGCCGCGTCATTGAGAGACATGCCCAGAAGCGTGCGTTCGAACCACTCCACGATCCTCAAGACGGGCTCGTTGAGGCCGCTGAATGAAGGCAGCTCGTCAAACTGAACGCGGAGGATGTTCCGTGGAGGAACGCCGCCGTCGAGCAGGTCGCTCAGGACCTGAAGCTGGCTGGTTGTCTTTCCAATCTGGCGAGGTCCGCGAACCGCGATGATCGGAGCCAGCCGCTGCTCAAGCCTGCGATGGATCTGGCCCACCAGGCGTCGGCGCGTCCGAGGCAATTCCTGCATCGCCTTTCCTTCCCACCAGGGATTCATGCGGCGCAGATCGCTGATAAGCTCCTGGGGCAGGCTCATCGAATTGAACAGGAAGGAATCCGCCATGGCGCGTATTCTACCGGGGCTCGCGCGGCAGTCGAATGACGCCGGTGTGGGTCCGCGGAGCCCGAGCATCATGATCGACGTGCGAGCAACGTAGATGTCGAACGGGTCACAAGACCCCGTGCGGCCGCACGGTGGCGGCCGTTGGCCGTCGGCCGACGCTCCGGTCAGGGGCCTGGAACGCGGTACGGACGGCCGGGCGAATCGCGGATGGGTAGCGAGTGCATCTGAAACCCGCGTGGGCCGGTTTCCAGCCGGTCGGCTTTCAAAGCCTTGGGCACACTCCAAACAGATGCTATCTGGGGGACGGTCCAGCCGTTCATCAACCGCCGCGCAGGCCGTGCACCCGCGCTCATCTGCCGGCTTCCTGCCGCATTGACGCCGCCGGCGGGACGGGTTACTGGTGACGCCATGACGGCCGGTTCCTCCTCAGCGGCGCGCGTGGTCATCTTTGATCTGGACGGCACGCTGACCCGGCCGAACCTGGATTTCGACGCCATTCGCCGTGCGATGGGGCTGTCGGTCGAGCCGCGCACGCCGATCCTGGAGGCGCTGGCCGGAATGCCGCCCGCCCGGCGCCGGGCGGCCGAAGCCATCCTGCACCGCTTCGAGGAGCAGGCCGCCCTGACCGCCGAATTGCAGGAGCAGGCCGTCGAGGTCGTCGCCGCCATCCGCGAGCGGGGTGTGCCGGTGGCCCTGCTCACCCGCAACAGCCGCCGATCGGTCGAGACGGTGATGGCCAGACACGCCCTGGCGGTGGACTGGGTCCACACCCGCGAGGACGGGCCGGTCAAGCCGGCGCCGGACGCGGTGTTGTCGATCGGCCGGCGCTTCGGGGCGGCGGCGCAAGAAGTCTGGGTGGTGGGCGATTACCTGTTCGACC
>JABRVU010000378.1:0-17897 GCA_039961895.1 Phycisphaerae bacterium
CTCCTTCCAGAGCCCCTCGGCCCGGTTGAAGACGCCGCCGTATATCATGACGTTCATGGTCGGGTTGGCGTTGACCTCGCGGATCATGTCGATCAGCCGGCGCACGCCGGGCACGCCCACCGGCTGGGTGCCGAAGATGAGCAGGATGTCCGGCCGGTGCGTCCCGATCAGGGCCAGGATCTCATCGGCGGGCACGCCGCCGCCCACGAAGATCGCCTCCCACCCTTCGGCCTCGAACAGGTCGGCGCACATCTGGGCTCCGAGTTCCTCGGGCTCGCCGTCGGCACAGATTATCAGGATTTTCCGGCCGATCGGCTCGGGCCTGGGCAGGTGGACCTGAAGCTGATCGGCCAGGCAGCGGTTGATGCGCGTGGCCATGTGTTCAGTGGCCAGGTTGATGCGATCCTCGCGGTACAGCCGTTCGATCTGTTCCATGGCCGGCCAGATCACCTGCTTGTAGAGCCGAACCGGCTCCATCCCGCCGCGCAGGGCTTCATCAAGGATGTCCCGGCATTGTCGTCGGCGCCCTGACAGTAATTCCGGGATGAACCTCTCCAGTATTCGTTCCGCGGACATGAGCGAAGCTCCTCATCATCGGCGGATGGGCCGCAAAGCCGGTGCTCCAGGGAACACGCAAGGGCTTTGCTTGTCCTTCCAACGCTTCCTGCGCCAGAGAGAAGAGCCGTCCGCCTGATCGGCCAAACCTTGACCGGTGGCTCCGCACCGATTCGAAAACGGTGAAAATCCAAGGCGGGATATGACACCTTCTATTTTCACCACTTCAAACTTCCAAGATGTTAATCTAGGAAGTTTGGGAGTTGTAGTGAATGTAGCTATCGACGAGTCAGTGTTTTTTTCTTGAGGGAGACAGGCGTTTTTTGCGTCTGGACCGGTAAAAAATGCCCGACCGGAGATTGTCCGATAACCCGGTGACGCGAGCCAGCGCCCGGTCGTTTGGCGCACAGGCGGACGATTCAACGACTCATGATCCCCTCGCGCGGCGGGCCCAGTCCTGATACGCGCACCATAGGCCCAAGTCGTGAAACCAGCGCCACGGGATACGGCCCTTACGACCGGTTCCCCCTGTGATAGGATTCCACCGCGGGACATGAGCGCGGAGCGGAATGGGCATGACGGCGCGGTCCGATTGAGGAAACCTGCATGATGAGATCCGGCCTTTCTCGGGGTGTGATCGCCGGTGGTTTCGTTCTTCTGTGGAGCGGGTGCGCGGGCCCGGGGCCGCGGCTGATGCCCGACCAGCCCGTCCGGTCCCGATTCTCGGCGGACGGGGGGCGCGAACGGTGGTTCGACGTGAACCGCAACGGTCGGGCCGACTACCGCGAGCGCTTCTCGCCGGGCGGGCGGATGACGGCCATCGGGTATGACCGCGATGAAGACGGACAAGTCGATGAAGACGTCGTTCTTGACCAGGTTCCGCAAGCCGAGCGGCGCTACCTCGTCCTGCTGCTGGACAGCGTCCCCTTTTCGATCGCCAAGGGCGCCTGGCAGCAGGGACGGTTCCGCTACTGCGCTGAACCGGCCCGTGTGATCGGCCCTTTCCCGGTGATGACCGACCTGAGCTTCTCCGAGTTCTTCGGCGTTTCGCCCAGCCCCGGCGTCGAATCGGAATACTACGACGGCCAGCGCCTGCGCGATGGATACGGCGTGTACCTCAACGAAGGCAACGCCCGCTGGCTGTCCAAGACTGATTACCACCTCCCGCAGATCCTCCACGGCAGCGCCTATCTCGACGTGGAGCCGTGGTTCGGCCATGAGCTGCGGCAGATCCAGGAACTGTTTCTGAACGGCGACCGTAGGCTGACCATCGGCTACTGCGTGGGGACGTCGGGTTTGGGCGCAACCCAGAGCCGCGGCGGGCATCGCAAGGGGCTGGCCCTGGTGGATCGGCTCTGCCGTCAGCTTCTGTATCAGACGCGCGGACGAGCCCGGTTCGCACTGCTCTCGGATCACGGACATTATTTCACGGCCGTCGAAAGCCGCCGCCTGCCGCTGCGCGACCTGCTGGAGGCCCGCGGCTATCGGATCACCGACCGGCTGCGCGGGCCGCGCGACCTGGTGATCCCCGAGTTCGAGATGGTCAGCGCGGCCTCCATCTGGACGTACGAACCGCGGCGCGTGGCGGCGGACGTGGCCGGCTTCGCGGGCGTCGAGCTGGCCGCTTACCTGGAGGGCGAGCGGCTCTGGGTGGTCAGCGGGGACGGCAAGGCGGCCATCACGAAGCGCGGAGACGGCTTCCGCTATTCGCCTGAGTACGGCGACCCGCTGCGCTTGCGGGGCATCTGGCAAAGGCTCGAAAGCGCCGGCCAGGTCAGCGCGGATGGGTTCGTCGCGGACCGGGTTCTGTTCGAGGCCACGCGCCGGCACGTATATCCCGACGGCGTCGCGCGGCTGTGGCGGGCGTTTCACGGCCTGGTCGAGCACACGCCCGACGTCATCGTCGCCCTGAGGGAAGGGTATCACGGCGGCAGCGCGTTCCAGACGCGGATGGTGAAGCTGGTCGGCGTCCACGGCAACCTGCGCGAGGCCAGCACCTGCGGCTTTGCCATGTCAAGCGAAGGCGGGCTGCCGGACGACATCCGAATGCAGGACCTGCGAACGGTGCTGAAGTCGGCAGGAATCCCGTTCAACGATGAGGATGACCGATCAGCGTACAGCGTTTGCCCCGTTCACGTCCTTGAACAGCCGTCCAAGCCCCAACATGATGACCTGTTGATCACTCACAAAGCCTTGTGAAAAAATACATTACAGAATAATGCGAGGGAAAAAGGCCGATTGTAATCTGGGCATTTTTTGCTTCCATCGGGGTGTGAACTGGGGTATACTTGTGCCAGGATTGGGACGGGTCTCCCCCAAAAAAGCAGAATCGGCCTGTGGCCGGTGAGCACGTCTTTGTAATTATGCATTTTTGAGGCTGTTTCGGGCCGTCCGTCACGAATACGACGCGGTGATACCGGTCGCCCCTTCGGGGGGGCGGTACGATTGCTCATGTCTGGAAGAGAGGAGGAGGCCTTTATGGCTTCGACATGTCTGAAGAATCGAGGCGGGTTGTGCTGTTGTCTGGCGATGACGGTGTTGCTGGCAACCGCTGCGCGGACCGCCCCGGCCCAAACTCTCGTGGACTGTTGTTTTGGCCCTGGAATGTGCTATTCCGGGATTCCGATCGAGCAGTGTCCCAATCCGGTGTCGAGTTGTGCCCAGCCGGGCGTCTGCGATCCAGAGCTCATGGTTCCCTGCTGCATCGGCGGCGTTTGCTACCCGAGCGTTCCCATCAGCCAATGTCCGAACCCGGTGGCGAGCTGCACCGTCATCGACCCGTGCGGAGAGCCGACGACCGCGTGCTGCTTCGGCATGGAGTGTGTTCCCAACGTGCCGGTGAGCCAGTGCCCCACGCCGGTGGCGAGCTGTGAAGGGCCGACGAACCCCTGCGGGCCGACGGGCCCCGGCTGTTGTTACCAGGGAACGTGTTATCCGAACGTGCCGTCGGATGCGTGTCTGAGCGTCGGCGGCACGCCGGTGGCGAGCTGCGAGGGCGTGATTTGTCCACCACCCGGCGACGATTGCGGGCCGACGCCCGATCAGCGGGCCTGCAAGGAAACGACTTGCCCGATTGCGAACGAGAGGTGCGTACCCAAGTGCGTGATTTTCAACCCGGCCACGGGGCAGTGGAAGGTGGAGAAGTGCGAGTGCGACAATGTCGAGTTCTGCCGCATCGGCCTTCCCCCGCCGACCACGGCTCAGCCCTGCACCACCCCGGACAATGGCGCCGGGACGGCCGCCTACCCCCCGAACTGTCCCTTCGTCAGTCCTGATGACGACATGGTGATCATCGATGGCCTGCCGCCAGGGACCACCATCCGAATCGACGCCCGGATCCAGAGCTTCTTCGACGTCTTCACCGAGCTGACTCTCGACGGCGAGAAGCAGACCTGGAAGGCGCAGGTGCCGATGCCCATGCAGGGCACGGGTACCCTGGCCGGTTTTATGCGCAACAAGGGTGCGACCGCTTCAGGCCAGACGCATACCGGACCGCGCCAACCCGGCGAGCCGGAGCAGATGTTCGATACCGAGATGCTCCTGCTTCAAGTGCAGCTTCCGCCTGGCGATCCGGATTTTGACCTGCTGCGGATCACCGCGGGCACGAATTTCGGGTTGCCCAGCCCCGGACACACCACTATCCATCAGCTTCCGGGCGGCAACTGGGCGGTCGACAGTTTCTTCGACATCACCTATCGGATCGACTTCGTGGGGGCCCCCGGCGGACCGTTGGCCGGGAGGTCCGGCTCGACCACCGGGACCATCCGAATGCAGGCCGGGGTGGCGGTGCCCAAGTGCGTGAACAATTTCTGCCCGCCCGGCGAGCAATGCCGCCGCAAGGTGGTCAAGAACACCGACGGCAGTTACGGCATCTGCTGCGTCTGCGAGCCGGTCGTCACCACCTGCCAGGTGAACGCGACCAAGACCGGCTGCGAAGGGCCGTGCCCGAACGGCATGCCCTGCCATCCGACCAAGGTTCACGTCGGGCCCAACAACCAGATCACGGTCCTGGAATGCGGCTGCGACGACATCGGGGCCTGTCACCTGGAGATGGGAACGGCCGGGCCGACCTGCGTCGGCCCCTGCCCGGACCCGAACAAGCCTTGCCGACCGGTGGTGACTCAGACGCCGGGCACCACGGAGTATGACCTCGAATGCAAGTGCGTGTGCGATCCGGCGTTGTGCGAGGACGGCGACCTGTGCACCAAGGACAGTTGCGATCCGCTGACCGGCCAGTGCAAGCATGAGCCGATCATCTGCCCGGACGACGGCGACCCGTGCACGCTCGAAGAGTGCGACCCGGCGACGGGCACGTGTATCGTCAAGCCCAACCCGGATTGCGAGGCCTGCTGCTTCCCGAGCGGCGCGCCCTGCCAGCAGATGCTGCCGGGAGCCTGCCAGAACGCGGGCGGCCTGCCCCAGGGGCCGGGCTCGACCTGCGCCGGGGTGGTGTGCCCGCCGCTGACCTGCGCTCCCACGGCCGACGGGCTGCGCTGCAAGAACACCACCTGTCCCAACGTGAATGAGAAGTGCCGGCCGGTCTGCGTTCGGTGGCACCCGCAGACCCACCAGTATCGGATTCTCGAATGCGATTGCATGAACGTCGAGAAGTGCCACGTGGTCATCCCCACGGACGGCTCCAAGCCCCGGTGCGAGGGGCTGTGTCCGCCGGGGTTCGAGTGCAAGACCACCGAGGTGGTCGAGCCCAACGGCAGCATTACCATCTGCTGCCGGTGCGAGCCGGTCGGCCAGCCGCAGTGCCGTCCCAACCCAACCAGGACCGGTTGCGAGACCCAGGTCTGCCCGGACGGCCGGCCGTGCAGGCCCTCGAAGATCCACGTCGGACCCAACAACCAGATCACGGTCCTGGAGTGCGACTGCAAGGATACGTCGGAATGCCAGTTGGTCCTCACCGCCGCCGGGCCGGACTGCCAGGGCGCGTGCCCGACCGATCCGACCCAGTCCTGCCAGCGCATTCTGACGCAGACGCCGGGCACCACGGAGTATGACCTCGAGTGCAAGTGCGTGTGCGACCCGGCCAAGTGCGACGACCACGATCCCTGCACGGAGGATTTCTGCAATCCGCTGACCGGGCAGTGCGACCATCTGCCGATCGTCTGTCCGGACGACGGCGACCCGTGCACGCTGGAGTACTGCGACCCGGCGGCCGGCGGATGCGTCCGCGTGCCCAACCCGGAGTGCCAGGCCTGCTGCTTCCCGTCGGGCGCGCCCTGCCAGCAGATGCTGCCGGGCGCCTGCCAGAACGCGGGCGGCATACCCCAGGGACCGGGCTCGAACTGCGCGAACGTGGATTGCCACAATGAACCGCGGCATCCCAAGTTCCAGCAGCCGGTCTCGCACGAGCGCGAGGACATCGCCTCGAACATCAACTTCAACGCCCCCACCCTGGTGAACAAGGTGGTCAGCGATGACTTCCGTTCCGACGGGCGGCCGATCACCAGCGTGAAGTGGTGGGGCTCGTACCTGGATCCGGCGTACATCCCGCGGCCGTTCAACCCCGCCGAGCCCAAGCCGATGGACGGGTGGTTGATTACCTTCCATCGACCGCTGGGGCCGAAACCGCCGACGCCGCAGCCAGCCCTGGGCATCTACTTCGCGCCCGTCGAGGCGGTGCGGATCTCGCTGACCACATACCAGCCGTGCGACGGCCATCCGGTCTTCGAGTACGCGGTGGACCTGTCCAAGTGCTGTCTGGTGGACAGCAACCCGGATCCGCGGGTGCCGGCGACTGATCCCTGCCGATGCCCGGCCAGGCCGGATTACTTCTGCGAGCGGTATTGCTTCCGGTACAGCCTGTCCATCCAGGCAGTGGTCGGGATGCGTTGGGAGCACCCGGCGGGGGCCGAATGTTGCCAGCGGGTGCCCAACAACAACTTCGCGGACAAGGACTTCTGGGGCTGGCACACCACCGACGTGGAGAAGGGCATCCGGCCGGCGCTGCAAAGCCGGCTGAGCCCGGGCACGCCCACGACCAACAACTGTCCGCTGGGCGAGTGCCCGATCACCCCGCCGCCGTTCGAGCTGTGGTACGGTCCCTGGGCGGCGGCCCTGCCGGTGTGCCCGCCGACCCATCGGGTCAACATGGCCTTCGAGCTGTGGACCAACACGCCGCAGGTCCCGCCGCCGTGCAGGCAGTTGCTGCTGGTGTCGGCGACCTCGGTCAAGACCCACGGCCCCTCGCCGGGCGTCGATTGGGGTATCGACCTGCCTCTGGGAGCGGTTGCCAATGCCGCCGTCGAGCCGCGCAGCGGTGGACCGACCAAGATCGTCCTGAAGTTCAACCAGGAGATCATGGCCGACGACGGTTCGCTGGACATCGGCGACGAGGTGATGGTCGATCCCGGCGACGGCACCATCACCGGCCTGTCGATCGCCGGAGACACCCTCACCGTGTTGCTCAAGGACGTGCCCAACAAGAGCTGCCTCCACCTGACGGTGGAGAACGGCCCCGACGGCATCACCACCTTAGGCAGCGACCCGCTGGAGGGCGACAACGACGTGCACGTCCGGGTCCTGCTGGGCGACGTGAACGGCACTGGCGTGGTGAACTCGACGGACATCGCGCTGGTGAAATCGAAGAGCGGCTTACCGCTGGACGCCAGCTCGTACAAGATGGACCTGAACGTCAGCGGTGCGATCAGTTCGACCGACATCGCGATTGTGAAGTCGGCGTCGGGATCGCAAGCGGCATGTCCGTGAGAGCCGGGCCCCGCTGGTGAGGGCCCTAACTACCGCCAAGCCCACGGCGATGTACGCGGCCGGCATGAACGCATGATTCATGCCGGCCGCTTTCTTTTGCAAAAGCGGGATTGCTGGAGCCGGACTATCCGGATTGCGTCAGCCTTTGCAATGTCGAAATCGCCGCCAGCATCATCCACAGCACCGGCCGAAGAAGCAGCCCCCAGCCGCGGCGGTAATCGCGGTAAAGCCGGTCGAGGTGGGTCAGGTAAAGGGCCTGCTGTCGCAGGTTGAGCTTGCTCTGGCCGCGAACGCGGTTGTGAAAAGTGATGGGCACTTCGGCGACGCGCCGGCATTCGCACCGGCAGATCAGCTCGAGCCCGATCTTATAGCCGATGGGGTCGAGCCGCTCGCGGGCCTTGGCGAAGGTCTCCCGCCGGAGGGCGAAGAAGCCGGCCATGGGGTCGCGGATGCGCCCGGTCAGCGGGCGGGCCAGGAGCGTGGCCGCCAGGCTGTTCAGCCGGCGCCGCCCGCCCCAGTCTTCGGTGCGTCCGCCGCTGACGTATCGGCTGCCGATCACGAAGTCGGCCGAACCGTCGGCCAGGAGGGCGACCATCGCCGGGATCTGCTCGGGCGGATGGCTCAGGTCGGCGTCCATGACTACCAGGTAGCGTCCGCGGGCCCGGTCGAGCCCGGCCAGCACCGCCAGGCTCAGGTCGCGCACGCCGGTGCGCGCGATCAACTCGACCGGGAAGCGTTCGGCCAGTTCGCGCACCGCCTGGTCGGTGCCGTCGCGGCTGTCGTCATCGACGATGATGACTTCATAGGGTTCGGCGCGCGGTCCCAGGGCGGCGCCGATCCGGGCCAGCAGCGGCCGGAGATTGGCTTCTTCGCGGTAGGTCGGCACGATGATCGAAATCACGGGGGCGTTCTCGAACATGGCCGACTCAGTTCAGGGACACGACCCGCGGCGGCTTCTCGAGCGGAATGCACTCGGCCAGGTAAGCGGCCAGGTCGGCCAGTTCCCGCTGGGCGTGCTGATCCACCGACGCTTGCGTATCGGGCTTGAGTTCGCGCACCTTCCGCGGCAGGTGCACCTCGTAGCGGACGGTCAGGGTGAACACCTCCGGCGACGGGCGGCACAAGACGCGAACCAGCACCGGCCACTGGGCGAACGCGCCGGGCACCAGCCGATCCGGCACCAGCGGCCCGATCCCCAGCAGCGACTTTCGCCAGAGCCCACGGCGGAAAGTCAGCTTATACGTCTCCTTCCCATCGCAGGAATAATCGCCACCGGGGTAGGAAGCGAAAAAGGCCTCGGTGACCGCCAACAGCCGCTCATAGGGCGGCACCTCGATGCGGTACGTCCAGGTATAGCTTTGGAAGAGGCCCATGAACCATTCCCGATGGACCGGCCCCGGACGGTGTCCGGTCCCGCTCGGCGCGGCTGCCGAGGTGGTCGTAACCAGCGAGCCGCTCGCTAGTTATTCCACGCGAGGCAGTGTAGCTGCGACGGTCGAAGATGAAAAGCGAACCGTCGTCGGCCGGGCCGGAACGGCCGGTCGCCGCGAGGCCGAAGGAGAATGCAGAATCAGCCGGGAGGGGTATAATCAAGGCAAGGGGGGTGGTAGGCGGAGCCCCTGGAGAACTCCCATGCGTTGCCTCCCATGGACGTGCCTGTGCTGGATGTGTTTCATCTCGGCCTTGCGGGCGGACACCATCGTTCTGACCAACGGCGAGCACCGGGAAGGACAGATCGTCGCCGAGGATTCCGCGTCGGTGAGCATCCGCACGCGCTTCAAGACCAGCAACATCTACTACGTCGAGAAGATCAAGCGGTCGGACATTGCGCGGCTGGAGCGTTCGGAGCCGTCGCCGGCGGCCGCGGCGGGGGGCACGGAACGGGCGGCGGCGCCGGGAACGCGGCCGGCCGAGGCCGAGTTGCCGGCCGCGAAAATCACGGACAAGGCGGCCTTTCTGGACGCGGCCATCAGGAAGTATCAGAAACCGGATTATCACGCGGCGGGGATGGACCTGACCCTGCTGATCCACACCTCCAAGCCCGGCGAACTCGCCCGGCTCTCAGACCAGGTGGAGAGCCAATTGAAGATGTCGCTGGCCGAGCTGGCGGCCCGGGCCCACTTCAACGATGCCATGCAACGCTCCCGCGGGCGGGCCGTTCAGTTCCAATACGTCACCGAGTATGAAAAACCGCAATTGATCCCGCTGATCGAAGAGGCTTATCAGAAGGCCGTCGCCATGGTCGTCGTGCCGCCGGCGCCGGCCGCGGGGGGTGACGACCCGGCCCGGCCGGGCCGCGCGGGCGACGCCCGGGAAAATGAACCCGAGCGATCGGCCGGGCGCGAGCAGGCGGAACGCGAGCCCGCCGAACGCCGTCAGACCGCCGGTCGGCCCACCGACCGCCGTGAGCGCAGCGCAGCGCGCGGGCAGCGCGAACGCCCCGCCGTGCGGGGCCGTGAGCCCCAAAGCGGGCCGGAGGCCAAGGTCGAGGGTCCGGAGAAGAAGGCGGATTCGTCCGAGCGCCCCGCGCCCGCGTCGCGTCCGGCCATGAGTATCGCCTCTTGGCTGGACCATCCCGAAGACTTCAACGGCACGCCGAGCGAGTCGGCCATGATGGCCATCCAGATTTATCACGCCTCCACCCTGGTGGCCGAGCGCCTCCGCCTGGACCCGGAGGTTCGGAAGGATCCCGCGTTGAAAAGCGAGCTGTCGAAGCGGCGGGCCGACCTGGCGGCCCTGCTCAAATCGGTGCGGGCCCGGGGCGGCGGAGCCCTCACGCCCGCCGAGCGCGAGGCCCTCGATGCCCAACAGCGCAACCTGTACGACGCCGCCCGCCGGGCGCAGATGAACCGCGACCGGGACCTGCTCGAGGAACTTCAACGGGCCATCGAACAGCAACAGCGCCAGCAGCAGCCCCCGGGCCCGGCCCGTCCGGCTCCGCCCGCGCCGTCGCCCCGCCCGGATAACGGACCCGAGGGAGGTTGACGCGCACCGATCCGTGTGTACCCTGTCCGGCGACTTGGACCCCGGGCCCTTCAGGCGGACAGGAGCGACCATGACAGCCGAACAGGTGATTCTGCGGACCGAGATCCCCGGACTGCCCGTCCGGCGCGGAAAGGTTCGGGACGTCTACGATCTGGGCGACAAGCTGCTGCTGGTGGCCACCGACCGCATCAGCGCCTTCGACGTGGTCATGCCCAACGGCATCCCGCGGAAAGGCGAGGTGCTGACCCGCATCAGTCGGTTCTGGTTCCAGAAGCTGGCCGGCATTCCCAACCACCTCATCGAGTTCATCGAGACCAAGGCCCCGCCGGGGCTGGAGGCGCATCTCGACCAGCTTCGTGGGCGGACGATGCTGGTGCGCAAGACCCGCGTGGTGCCCATCGAGTGCGTGGTCCGCGGGTATCTGGCCGGCAGCGGGTGGAAGGAGTACCAGCGCGACGGGACGGTCTGCGGCGTCAAGCTCCCGCCGGGGCTGCGGCAGTGCGACCGGCTGCCCGAGCCGATCTTCACGCCGGCCACCAAGGAGGAGTCGGGACACGATCTGAACGTCTCCTTCGAGCGGGCCTGCGAGCTGGCCGGCCACGAGGTGATGAAGCTGGCCCGCGAGCGGAGCCTGAACGTCTATCGCCAGGCGGCCGATTACGCCCGCGACCGCGGGGTGATCATCGCGGACACCAAGTTCGAGTGGGGCTACGACGGCGGCGAGCTGATCCTGATCGACGAGGTGCTCACGCCGGATTCGTCGCGCTTCTGGCCGGCCGACCAGTACGCCCCCGGCCGCGATCAGCCCAGCTTCGACAAGCAGTACGTGCGCAACTACCTCGAGACGCTCAACTGGGACAAGACCCCGCCGGCTCCCACGTTGCCGGAGGACGTCGTCGCCAACACCGCCCGGAAATACCTCGAGGCCTACGAGCGGCTGACCGGAGAACGGCTGCCTCAGAGCGCATCCTGACAACCCGACGGCCGACCGGCTGGAAGCCGGTCCCCCACGGGTATCAGGAAGCGATCTTATCAGCCCTCCGTCGATTCGGCAGGCATCGCCGGGTCGATTGCCCGCGCGAAGTGCCCACGATAGATTACCGCGATGACTCGACCGCAACGCAGGCTGACGTACCGCGATACCGGAGTGGACCTCACCGCCAACGACCGGATGGTGGAGTTGATCAAGCCGATCGTCTCGCGGACCCTGGGTCCGCGGGTGCTCGGCCGGCACGGCGGTTTCGCCGGGCTGTTCCGCCTGAACGGGCCGTCGCGTGCCGCCCGCTACCGCGACCCGGTGCTGGTCGGCTGCACCGACGGCGTGGGCAGCAAGGTGCTGCTGGCCCGACAGGCCGGCCGGTTCGACACCGTGGGCATCGACCTGGTGGCCATGAACGTCAACGACATGCTCACCTGCGGGGCCGAACCGCTGTTCTTCCTCGACTACGTCGCCTGTCACAAACTCGTGCCTGAATGGGTGGCCCAGGTGGTCAGGGGCATCGCCGCCGGCTGCAAGCAGGCCGGCTGCGCCCTGCTCGGCGGCGAGACCGCCGAGATGCCCGACCTCTACCGCCCCGGCGATTTCGACCTGGCCGGTTTCGCCGTCGGGGTGGTGGAGCGCAAGCGGATCATCGACGGCTCGAGGGTGAAAGCCGGCGACGCGCTCATCGGCCTGGCCTCCAGCGGGCTGCACTCCAACGGCTATTCGCTGGCCCGGCGGGTGGCCTTCAAGGCGGCCGGGCTGAGGTACGATTCGGTCGTGCCGGCGCTGGGCGGGCCCATCGGCGCGGTGATGCTCGCGCCCACGCGGATCTACGTGAGGCCGGTGCTCAGGCTGCTGGCCGACGCCAGGCTGGGCGAGGCGGTCCACGCCATGGCCCACGTCACCGGCAGCGGGCTGCCCGGCAACGTGCCGCGGGTGATTCCCAAGGGGCTCACGGCGGTCATCGACCCGCGGAACTGGCCCCGGCCGGCGATCTTCGATTTCCTGGAGTCCCACGGCGTACCCCGCCGCGAGATGTTCGACGTGTTCAACATGGGCATCGGCTACGTGCTGGTCGTCGCGGCGAAGTTCAAGGACGCGGTCCTGGCTCACTTCCGCCGGCAGCGGGTGCCGGCGTATTGCGTGGGCAGCATCCGCAAGGGCGGAGAAGGCTTCGAGCTGAACCCTCAGCCATGAGCAGCCGACGCGGCTCCGCGCCGTTGCCCCAGGTTCGTCTCCCGCCCCTGCTCTTTCACCCTTTATTGAACCCTGATTCCCGGCCTCTACTTGCCGGCCAGCTTCTTGAGCGTCACGCCCATGCCGCGGTCGGAGGTGTTCCAGAAGACGGTTTCGAGGGCCGGGTCGGTGGTGACGGCCTTGACGTAATCGCTCACGTTCCGGCCGGAGTTGGTGGTGTTGTGGGCCAGGATCAGCCCGCCCGGCCGGACCAGCGGCAGGGTCTTCTTCAGGTAATCGACGTAGCCTTCCTTTTCGGCGTCGATGAAAACGAGGTCGAACGGCCCCTTGAGCCCGGTTACCACCTGGTGGGCGTCGCCCTCGATCACCGTGACGATGTCATCGACGCCGGCCGCCTTGAAGTTGGCGTTGGCCAGCTTCACCTTCTGGGCGTCGATGTCGATGGTGGTGAGCTTGCCGCCGGTATGCTTGAGGGCCAGGCAGAACCACAGGCCGGAGTAGCCGTTGGAGGTGCCGATCTCCAGCACGCTCTTGGCGCCGGCGGCCTCGGTGAGCAGCCGCAGCAGCCGGCCATCCTCGGGCGGCACGCTGAGCATCCGCCGGATGTCGGGCCCGAGCTTTTCGATGACCGCCATGATCCGGGCCTCGTCGGCCGCGGGCGCCGGGCGGGGCGTCTGGTTCGCGCCGATGCCGATCGCCGCCGAGACCACTCCCACCGCCGCCAGCACCGCCCGCTGTGTCCAGTTCGTTTTCGACATGGCATGTTCCTCCGTATGGCCGCCCCTATTCGGACACCTTGCCCGTTCGCTCTCGCTCCGCGGCGCTTGGAGACGTTCAATCGCGCCGCGCTGCCTGAAAGTCCGCGGCTCTCGGGGTATCCCCGCAATCCGCAAGTCCCGCGCTCTCGCGCCGCTCCCGAACCTGAACGTCTGCCTCACGCCGGCTGCGCGTTGGTCCAGGTCTGAAGAATGCGCATGTAGCTGGCCCGGTTGAAGGGGCTGGGATCGGGGCAACGGTCCATGCTCATGCTGCCGCGCATCTGGGCCAGGGACTCGAACTCGTTGGTTTCCAGCCACTCGGCCAGCCCCTGCCGGATGGTCGCCAGATAGCCCGGTCCGCGCTTGATCAGCGCCGAGACCATCTGCACGCCGTGGGCCCCGGTCATGATGGCCTTGACCGCGTCGCGCACGGTGTGCACGCCTCCGGTGACGCCCAGGCTGGCGTGCACCTTGCCCGACAAAATGGCCAGCCAGCGCAGCCGCAGCGGCAGGTCATTGGAATCCGACAGCACCAGCTTGTCCACCAGCTCCTGGTTCTCGATGTCGATGTCCGGGTGGTAGAAGCGGTTGAACAGCACCAGGGCGTCGGCCCCGGTTTCGTCCAGGCTCATGGCCACGTTCAGGAACGAGGTGTAGAAGGGCGAGAGCTTGACGGCCACCGGAATCTTCACCGCCCGCTTCACCGTGCGGACCATTTCGAGGGTGTTCCTCTCGACGGCCTCGGCGGTCCTGCCCGGGTCGGTCACCAGCGAATACACGTGCAGCTCGAGGGCGTCGGCCCCCGCCTGCTCGATGAGCTGGGCGTATTCGAGCCACCCGCCGGGGGTCGTGCCGTTGAGCGACCCGACGACCGGCACGCGGACCGCGGCCTTCACCTTGCGCAGGTGCTCGAGGTACTCATGCGGGCCGATCACGAAGCCCTCCGGGTCGGGCAGGTAGGTCAGCGACTCGGCGCTGCGGTATGAGGACTCCTCCCAGTGCCGGGCGGTGGCCAGCGACTCCAGCTTGATCTGCTCCTCGAAGAGCGAGCGGAGCGTGATCATGGGCGCCCCGCTGTCCTCGAGCTGCCGGACGCGATCCAGCGTGTCGGCCAGCGGCGAGGCCCCCGGAATGAACGGATGGGCCAGCTTGAAACCCAGATAGGTGGTCGACAGGTCCATGTGCGCGTCTCCCGTGTGGCATCCGTGGATGTGGACCGGTTTTCAACCGGTGGAGGCACTGGTTGGCAGCCTGTGCCTCCCTGATCCGGCCAGGCACTTCAGTTCGTTGCCGACTCCCTGGCGGCCTCTTCCGCGGCCGAGGCCGGCGCGACGTGTCCGTTGCCGTTCTCGCCGGCGGGGGGCATGCGCAGCTTGGCCATGTGGTCGTAAAGGGCCACGCGGCGGGCCGCGGCCACGGCGGCCTCGCCGGCCAGTTTGCGGAACCGCTCCGGGTCGATCTTCTCGACCATGCGGAAGCGGGTCTCGTTGCGCATGTAGTCGGCCACGTGCGACTTGCCCGGGGCGGCGTCCAGGGAGAGCGGGGGCTCGCCGGCCGGCAACCGCCGCGGATCGTAGCGGTACAGCGGCCACATGCCGCTGTCCACCGCCAGCTTCTGCTGCTCGCAGCCGAAGGCCAGGTCGTACCCGTGGGCGATGCAGTGGCTGTAGGCGATGATCAGCGACGGACCCGGATAGGCGTCGGCCTCCAGGAAGGCCTGCACCGTGTGATTGTCCTTGGCCCCGAAGGCCACGCTGGCCACGTAGACGTGACCGTAGCTCATGGCCATCAGGCCGAGGTCCTTCTTCTGGGTGCCCTTGCCGGCGGCGGCGAACTTGGCGGCGGCGCCCAGCGGCGTGGCCTTGGAGGCCTGCCCGCCGGTGTTCGAGTACACCTCGGTGTCCAGCACCAGCACGTTGACGTCGCGCTGCATGGACAGGACGTGGTCCAGCCCGCCGTAGCCGATGTCATAGGCCCAGCCGTCGCCTCCCAGGATCCACACGCTCTTCTTGACCAGGTAATCCGCCAGCAGCATCAGCCGGCGCGACTCCGGCGCGTTCATGGCGGCCAGCCGGGCCTTCAGGGCCGCCACGCGCTCGCGCTGGGCCTTGATGCCGGCCTCGCCGGTCTGATCGGCGTTGAGCAGGGCGGCCACCAGGTTGTCGCCCAGGACGCCGGCGAGGCCTCGCAGGAGGACAGCGGCCTGTTCCTTGTGCGCGTCGATGGCCAGCCGGTATCCGAAGCCGAACTCGGCGTTGTCCTCGAACAGCGAATTGGCCCAGGCCGGCCCGCGCCCGTGGGCGTCCACGCAATAGGGCGTGGTCGGCAGGTTCCCGCCGTAGATCGACGAGCAGCCCGTCGCGTTGCCGATCAGGGCCCGGTCGCCGAAGAGCTGGGTGAGCAACTTCACGTAGGGCGTCTCGCCGCAGCCGGCGCAGGCCCCGCTGTACTCGAACAGCGGGCGGAGGAACTGCGAGCCCTTGGCGTCGATCCGCGTGATCGCCGTGCGGTCCACCTCGGGCAGATCCAGGAAGAACCGGTAGTTCTCGCGCTCGCGGTCGCGGATGGGCAGTTGCAGCTCCATGTTGATGGCCTTGTGCTTGGGATTGGCCTTGTCCTTGGCCGGGCAGACCATCACGCACAGCTTGCAGCCGGTGCAGTCCTCGGGGGCCACCTGGATGGTGTACTTCTGACCGCGGAACTCCTTGGCCTTGTAGTCGGCCGACCGGAAGGACGCGGGGGCCCCGGCCAGGGCCGCCGGGTCGTAGACCTTGGCCCGGATGCTGGCGTGCGGGCAGACCAGCGAACACTTGTTGCACTGGATGCAGATGGCCGGGTCCCAGATGGGGATCTCCACGGCGATGTTGCGCTTTTCCCATTGGGTGGTGGCCGTCGCCCAGGTGCCGTCCACCGGGAAGGCGCTGACCGGCAGCAGATCGCCCTTGCCGGCCATCATCACCGCCGTGACCCGCTTCACGAAATCGGGGGCCTCCTCGGCGACCATGGGGGGGCGGCCCTTGGTGGCCGTCACCGTCGGCGGGTATTCGACCGCGTGCAGGTGGGCCAGGGTCTCATCGACCGCCGCGTAGTTCCGCCTGACCACCTCCTCGCCCTTCTTGCCGTAGGTCTTCCTGATCGTCTCCTTGATCCTGGCGATGGCCTCCTCGCGCGGCAGGACGCCGGAGATGGCGAAGAAGCAGGTCTGCATGATGGTGTTGATCCGCCCGCCCATGCCGGTGTCACGGGCCACCTTCACCGCGTCGATGGTGTAGAACCTGAGCCGCTTCTCGATGATCTGCTGCTGGACCTCGCGGGGCAGTTTGTCCCACACCTGGTCCTTGCTGAACGGGGCGTTGAGCAGGAAGGTGGCGCCGGGCTCGGCGTATTCGAGCACGTCGTACTTCTCGAGGAACTCGAACTGGTGGCAGGCCACGAAGCTGGCCCGGCGGATGAGGTAGGGGGCGTTGATCGGCTCGGGTCCGAAGCGCAGGTGCGAAATGGTCATCGCCCCGGACTTCTTCGAGTCGTAGACGAAGTAGCCCTGGGCGTAGTTGTCCGTCTCCTCGCCGATGATCTTGATGGAGTTCTTGTTGGCCCCCACGGTGCCGTCGGCGCCCAGGCCGAAGAACAGGGCCCGCACGACCTCGGGGCCCTCGATGGACCAGTCCTCGTCCACGTCCAGCGAGGTATGAGTCACGTCGTCCACGATGCCGACGGTGAAGTGGTTCTTGGGTCTGGGTTTGGCCATTTCGTCGTAGACGGCCTTGACCATGGCGGGCGTGAATTCCTTGCTGGACAGGCCGTAGCGTCCGGCCAGCACGCGCGGTTCGACGGCGAACGACGACCAGCCGTTGTCGCGTGCCTCCCGCAGAGCCGTCACCACGTCCAGGTAGAGCGGGTCGCCGGGGGCGCCTGGTTCCTTGGTGCGGTCCAGGACGGCGATGGTCTTCACCGACGCGGGCAGGGCTTTGATGAGGTCCTGGATGGAGAACGGCCGATACAGTTTCACGCCCACGGCGCCGACCTTCCGGCCCTGGGCGCTGAGCCGCCTGGCCGTCTCTTCCACCGTCTGGAAGGCGGAGCCCATGATGACGATCACGTGCTCGGCGGCCGGGTCGCCGGCGTACTCGAACAGCCGGTACTGCCGCCCGGTGAGCTTGGCGAACGCATCCATCCGTTCCTGCACGATGCCCGGGCAGGCCAGGTAGAACCGGTTGCAGGCCTCGCGGGCCTGGAAGAACGTGTCGGGGTTCTGGGCCGTGCCGCGCAGCAGCGGGCGGTCGGGCGTCAGGGCCCGTTCGCGGTGGGCCTTGATCGCGTCCTCGTCCATCATGGCCCGCAGGTCGTCGTCGGAGAGCGCGCTGATCTTGGCCACTTCGTGCGAGGTGCGGAAGCCGTCGAAGAAGTGCAGAAACGGCACGCGGGCCTTGAGCGTGGCCGCGTGGGCGATGCAGGCGAAGTCCTGGGCCTCCTGCACCGAGTCCGAGCAGAGCATGGCGAAGCCGGTCTGGCGACAGGCCATCACGTCGGAGTGATCGCCGAAGATCGACAGGGCGTGGGTGGCCAGGGTCCGGGCGGTCACGTGCATGGCGAAGGGGGTCAGTTCGCCGGCGATCTTGTACATGTTGGGGATCATCAGCAGCAGGCCCTGCGAGGCGGTGAAGGTGGTGGTCAGGGCCCCCGCCTGGAGGGCCCCGTGG
>JABRVU010000379.1:0-3772 GCA_039961895.1 Phycisphaerae bacterium
GAGCCGTAGGTGGTTCCACCGACGTTCCGACCCCCGTCGCCGCCGGTGCCGCCGTATCCGCCGCCGCCGCCATCGCCGAAGCTGGCGTTGGGGGCCCCGCCGGGGCCTTGCGTGGCCGGGTGGCCCTGACCGCTGGCGGAGATCATACCGTCCGCCGCGACCGTGAGATTGCCGGCGATGACCGGATGGAAGGGCTTCTGACGCGAAACGCCCCAGACGGCTTGGCCGGTCACCACCACGTTCGCGTCGATTACCTCCTCGCCTTCCACCAGGTCGGTGCGGGCGCCGGGGTTGCCGCAGTTGCTGATGGTGACGGTGCCGAGGGCCTCGTCCTGGTCCTTGATGTAGACGGTTCCGGCGCCGCCCTGCCTGTTGACCGGCAGGACACCGCCGCAGGCGGCCACCTGGCCCGCGTAGCTGGTCTGGCTGTACTCGATGGCGATGCGTCCGCCGCCGCCGGCGCCGCACGGGGTACTGCCGCCGTTGCCGCCGTGGGCGGTGATGACGCCGTCGGTGCCCGCCCACGTGCCGGTGGTGATCCAGATGCTTCCGCCCGACCCGCCGCCGTTGGTGCCGTTGTTGCCGTTGGCGACAACCTGGCCGTCAACGGTGAGGACGTCCTGCACGATGAGGCGGATCCGGCCGCCGCCGGCACCGCCGCTGTTGGCCCCGCCGCTGCCCGGTTGATCGGGAGTGACGATCGAGCCGTAGGTATAACCGGGAACGTTTCGATTGCCACGGCCGCCGGTCCCGCCGTAGCCGCCGCCGCCGCCCTCGCCGAAGTTGGCGTTGGGGGCCCCGCCGGGACCCTGGGTGGCCGGGTAACCCCGTCCGTTGGCGTCGATCCGGCAGCCGGCGTTCACGGTGCAGTTGCCGGTGATGGTCAGGCTCATGCCGGACGGTTCGTTGGCCGGATGGGTCACCACGGCGCCGTTGGTGAGCAGCAGCTCGGTGAAGGTGTGCTCGCCGGTGATGGTGAGAGTAGCGCCGCGGACTTCGACGGGCTGGTTATCAAGCGTGAAATTCGTGGCCGAGATGACCGTGTTGGTGGTGATGACCACGCCGGCCGCGAGGCCCGGAAACGCCGTGCAACAACAGGCCGCCAGCACGCTCGCCGCCAGCCGGTACCCCGTCGTGCGACCGCCGCTTGCAGTGCGCTTCGTGCACATGTTTTCACTCCCCGCCCCAGTCCGATAGGTAGACCTCGATAAACTCTGCCTCGCCGCGCCCGCGGCCGATGGAATCGCGCCTGGCCGGCGAGAGCCGCCGCGCGCCCGGCCGTGCGGCTCGAATGCATCCTGAAACCCCGGAATCACACCAGCCGGACGCCGATGCCAGCCGTTTTGAGACGCACACCTGTCCTGTGTGCTGCGAATTGAGGATGTCCCCACCCAGGGAGTCGGGCCGTTCGCCGGTCACCAGGCGAAGGCCGCAGATGGGAGCCCTCTTTCCCCTGCCATCAGGTCCACGGGACTCATCCCATGCACCAACGGGTTTTCAACCCCCAGAGCACGGATTCACCGCTCGCGCCCCGTCCCGCACGACTTGAAACTCGAGACAAACCCGGCCCTTGGACCTTGCCCCTCACTTTAGCCCGCGGCGGGCGGAATTGCAAGTAAAACCATGCCGTGGTCAGCGGTTAGGAGTCATAGTCGAGCGTTGGAGTGCGGCCTGAAGACCCGAAAATCGACCGGCTGGAAGCCGGTCCACACGGGTTTCAGGATGCACTCTTCGCCGACGGGCCCGCGGTGCGGTCCAGTCTGCGGGTCGCGCTGTAGCGCAGGTGCCCCTCCATCTCGGCCCGGGCCCGTTCCGCGTCGCCGGCGGCGATGGCCTCCGCGATGGCCTCATGGGCCAGCACCGCCCGCTGCCAGCGGAGCGGCTCGTTCCGGCAACTCTCGCGCTGGGCGAAGGCGATGAAACCCATCAGGGCCTCCAGCAGGATCGCGTAGAGCGGGTTGCGGGTGGCGCGGGCGATGGTCAGATGAAACTCCAGATCGGTGGCCAGGGCCTGCTCGCCGCCCTGCCCGGCCTGCTCGCGGAAGCGGGCGCACAAGGCCCGAAGATGATCGCATTCCGCTTCCGTGCGCTGCCCGGCCGCCAGGAAGGCCGACCGCGACTCGAGCACGATCCGCACGTCGAAGATCTGGTCGAAGGTCCGCTGCCCGCCGCTGGAGAGCATGATCGGGAACAACCGCCCGAAGGTCTCGGAGTCGATCCGCCGGACCACGGTCCGCCGCCCGTGGCCGATGTCCAGCACGCCCAGGCCGCGCAGCATGGACAGAGCCTCGCGCACGGCGATCCGGCTGACGCCGAAGTCATTGATGAGCGTGCGCTCGCTGGGAATGGTCGAGCCGATCTTCCATTCGCCGCGATGCACGTTGGCGAGCATTTCCCGGAAGACGTTCAGAGTGGCCGTCGGTTGCATCTTGTCTCCTCGATGGTCCGCGATTGCGGAATTCCCGGTGACTCACCGGCCGCGACGTGTCCGCTTGCATTCGCACCGCCAGGCGGATAATACCAATCTACGTACCCCGGCGATGGTGTCAACCTCAACCGCGTCCCGTGGGCCTGGCCGTTGCGATGAACCGGCCGGCGGGCACCCCAGCCCGGCCGCCGCGGAGACAGATAAGAGCCCACGCGCCCGCCCAGGAGCCCGCGCATGCGCCTGTCCATGATCGTCACGCCCATGTCCGACCGGAACCTGCAACTGGCCGCCCAGGTGGGCGTCTCCGACATCGTGACGGTTTATCCGGGGCTGGAACTCAAGCCGCTGCTGGAGCTCCAGCGCCGGGTCGAGTCCTTCGGCATGAAGCTTACCCACGTCGAGCGGAAGATTCCGCACACCCGCGTGGTCCACAACCTGCCCGGGCGCGACGAACAGATCGAGGACTTCAAGACGCTGATCCGCAACATGGCCGAGGCGGGCATGAGCGTGCTGTGCTACAACTGGATGCCCGACGAGGACTGGCAGCGCACGAGCTGCGAGGTGCTCGAGCGCGGCGGAGCCAGGGTGACCGAGTTCAACATCGCCGACGTGGGCAGGAACGTCACCGACGCCAGTCCGGACAAGCTCCCGCCCACGCCGGCCGATCAGCTCTGGGAGAACCTCAAATACTTTCTCGAGCAGGTGGTGCCGGTGGCCGAGCGCTGCGGCATCAAGCTGGCCTTGCATCCCGACGATCCGCCGCTGCCGATGCTCAACGGGCATCCGCGGATCATCATCAGCAACGACGCGCTGGAGCGGGCGGCCCGGCTGGTGCCCAGCCCGGCCAGCGGTCTGTGCTATTGCCAGGGCAGCCTGGCCCCGGCCGGCGAGGACGTCATCGGAGGCATCCGGCGGCTGGGGCGGTACATCCACTTCGCCCACTTCCGCAACGTGGTGGGCCGCCGGCCCGACTGCTTCCGCGAGTCCTTCCACGACAACGGGGACATCGACATGGTGGCGGCCATGCGGGCCTATCATGAGATCGGCTACCAGGGGACGATCCGGCCGGATCACGCTCCCTCGATGGCCGGAGAGACCAACGAGACCCCGGGTTACGAGATGCTCGGACGGCTCTACGCGGCCGGTTACATGAAGGGGCTCATGCAGGCCATCGGCGGATACCCTTCGGGCGATCGCGCGAACGGGTAGCGACCGGCCGATTCGGGCATGCGCCCTGCATGGAAGGGTGCGTGACTGAATCCGCGGGACCTGAATTCCGTAGCGACCGGCCCCTGTGCCGGTCGCTGGAACGGTTTCGGGTCTTCCACGGCCCGCACGGGGGCG
>JABRVU010000380.1:0-4141 GCA_039961895.1 Phycisphaerae bacterium
GCCCCGGCCATAGCCCCCCTGCCGCCGGTAAAGCTCGTGATTGGCCAGCGCCAGGTCCAGGGGCACGCCCGCCGGCAACCCCTCGATCAGGGCGATCAGGGCCTGCCCGTGCGATTCACCGGCGGTTCGATACTCCAGACGTCCCATGATCGAGGATTGTAATTCAAACCCCCTCCGTGAGCCACCTGCCGCATCAGCGACTTTCAATATGGCCACGCAAGCCTGAGGCCAAGCCACCCCCACGCAAGGCTGAGGCCGCGCCACGGGTGGCGCCAGGTTCGGACGGCGCCAGCACGCCGTTTGCCCGGCATTCGTGCCACGCCTCCCGGTTCCGCCGTTCCACCGGCCATGCGGGTTTGACCCGCGGCTTCGGCGACGGTAAGGTAGGGCCAGCAAGGAACCAAGGATGGCGCGTGAAGTCGGCCGCGATCGGCCGGCTTTCCCTGGTTCGGGCCCCGCGGCATGGCATGGATATCCCGTCGTCATCAGCGTTCCGCCCGCGCGAAGTCGGGCGAGAGAGGGATGTTTCATCGCCCGCCGTGAAACCCTCGTTCGGGGGCCCGCCCGAAGTCAGGCAGGAGGCTGATCGGTATGCGCATTGCACTGGTGAACCCTATCGCCCGGCGTTGTCAGGGCTATCACACCATCGGCAGTAAAATCCCCCAGCTCGGCTTGCAGGTTCTGGCCGAGCTGGCCCCTCCGCCGCACAGCGTGGAGATCATCGACGAGATCTTCGGCTTCGAGGCGACGGACACCCACGTTCGCAAGGGGCGGTTCGACCTGGTCGGCGTGACCAGCTATTCGAGCGGAGCGACGCGGGCCTATGAGATCGCGGACCAGTGCCGGCGGGAGGGAATCCCCTGCATCATGGGCGGGCCTCACGCCTCGGCGGTGCCCGAGGAGGCGGCCCGCTATTTCGATTCGGTGGCGGTAGGAGAATGCGACGACCTCTGGCCGTCCATCGTCGAGGACGCCGCCGCCGGGCGGCTCCAGCGGCGCTACACCGGCAAGCTGGCCGACATCTCCAAACGGGGCGTGGGGCGGGCCCGGCAGCATCTCCAGCCGATCAACGGCACCTATGACGTGTCCAGCATTCAGACCTCGCGCGGCTGCCCGGTGGGTTGCGAGTATTGCAGCGTGACCAACTTCAACGGGGCCCCCATCCGCCGCCGCGACATCGACGACATCATCGAGGAGTGGAACGCGACGCCCAAGCGCTTTCTTTTCGTGGTCGACGACAACTTCTTCGGCGTGGGGCCCCGGCATGCCGAATGGGCCAAGGAGCTGCTTCGGGCGATCATCCGGCGGGGCCGGAAGCGGTTGTGGTTCAGCCAGACCACCATCAACATGGGCGAGGACGCCGAGGGCCTGCGGCTGGCCTACCAGGCCGGCTGCCGGGGGATGCTCATCGGCTTCGAGACCTTCAACCGCCAGTCGCTCCAGGACTACCACAAGGGCATCAACCGCAACAATCTGTCCCGCTACAAGGAGCTGGTCAACGGCTTTCACCGGGCGGGCATTTCAGTCTTCGGCGGCTTCATCATCGGGGCCGATCAGGACGACGAGGAGACGGTGGCCGAGACCGCCGTCCAGGCCGTCAAGCTGGGCATCGACACCATCCAGATCACCAACCTGACGCCGCTGCCGGGCACCAAAATGTACGAGCGATTCATGGCCGACGGGCGCATCTTCGCCACCAACTACCCGGAGGACTGGGAGCGTTACACGTTCGTCGAGACGGTCTATCACCCGCGCAAGATGTCGGCCCAGAAGCTCGACGAAGTCATCTACGAGCTTCGCCACATGGCCGCCAGCACCAGCTGGGTCTGGCTGCGCACGCTGCGGACGCTGTGGATGACCCGGAGCCTCACCAGCGCCCTGTTCATCCACGGCATGAACACGGGGTGGAAGCGGATGGCCAGGCTGCAACTGCCCAAGGACGAGGCCCGCTTCGGCTTCCGCCCGCACAGCAACCGGCGGACGCGGAAACTGCGCGACGCCTTCCGGTTGTCGCTATCGAAATACGCCTCCATCTGGGACGCCCCGCCCGACTCCGGTGAAGCCTCGCCGGCGTGAGTCACCGCCGACCGGCCGGGAGCCGGTCTTCGAGTGCTGGAACCCATGTGGGGCCGGCTTCCAGCCGGTCGGCCTTCATGGCTTCAGGACGCGCGCCGACTCGGACTCGGGTTTCAAGGCCCGCTCTTGAGGATGCGGGAGGACCGCGGGGCCGGGCGCGGTGACGGCGGCGGCGGGCGCGGCCGGTTCGGTCGCCGCCGTCCGGGCCAGGTGTTCGTCGAAGAAGGCCACCGTCCGCGCGGCGTAGTAATCCGGGCAGGTCACCACCGACTGATTGTGCTTGGCCCCGGGCACGACCCACAGCGACTTGTACGCCGATGGGGACAGATCGTAGAGCATCTGCGACTGCTCGACGGGAATGTAGCTGTCGCGGGCCCCGTGGATGAACAGAATGGCCTTCGAGGGATGCATCCGCTGGAGGGCCTTCCACACCGAGGGGAACGTGCAGTGGAGCTTCCTGCGGCACTCGCGGAACAGCAGCCAGCGCAGAAAGCGCCAGAACTGCGGAGGGTGGTTCTCATACACGAAGCGCACCTTGGCGAAGATGTAGGCCCAGCGCTTCATGAGGTGTTCGAGGGTGGCGTCGCTGCTGAAGGCCCCGTCGACGATGAGGGCCTTGACCGCCGGATTGTGCTGGGCGGCCAGGATGGCGGCCCCGGCCCCGCGCGAGATGCCGAACAGCCCGACCTCCACCGGCCGACCGCGCTGCTCGAGCCAGTCCTCGATGAAGGCCAGGGCTCCGAGCATGTCGCTGACCTCGCGCTCGGTGGGCCACTGGCGGGGCTGATAGCCCGGCTCGCAGCTCGATTCGCCGTGGCCGCGGAAGTCGAAACTGAACACGTCATAGCCTGCGGCCAGCAGCGGCCGGCAGTAGCGGGCGCAACTGTACATGTCGCTGCTGAACTCGTGGGCGAAGATCACCATTCCCCTGGGCTTGCCCGCGTGGTTGCCGAACAGGAACATCCCGCAGAGGTGCAGGTTGTCGAACGACCGGAACACCACCCGCTCGCCCTCGATGCGCTCGAAGTCCCGCGGGCCCATGGCCAGCGGAGGGGGCGTGTCGCGGATGATGTTGAACATGATCTTGACGTACTTGCGCAGGATCAGCCAGCACGAGACCACGATGATCGTCACCGTGGTCAGGATGGAGGTGAGGGCCCAGTTGTGAGTGACGTATTGCCACCACACGGCCCCCAGGGGGCTGACGCCGCATACGTGCCAGACCATACCGTTCAACAACCCGGAGGGGCGACTCGGGTTTCTCAGAACCCCCGTCGCCGGGGCAGCGGGCCTCGTGCCCGCAATGGCCGTCAGGATAAGCCTGAGTCCCAAAACCCTGAAACCGCCCGGCTGGTAGCCGGCCCCACACGGGTTTCAGGATGCACTCCCAGCCCTCGCCGCCGCCCCGCGCTGGAAGGCGACGATTCCCGACGCCTGTCAAGGGCTCCATTCTAAACCAGGGAGCTCCCCGTCATCAAGTCGGCTCGGACGACGGGGTGTATGGTTGTATGGCCGTCGGGCCGGGCGGGGGGCCTGCCGGCATGGGCACGAACGATGCCGCCGTCAGCGGCTCATCGGGTTCCGCTCAAACCAGGAGACCAGACGCTCCAGGTCGGCCGGATCGTGGGCGCACGAGAGGCTGATCCGCAACCGCGAGCCGCCTCGGGGAACGCTGGGCGGACGGATGGCCGGGATAAGGAAGCCGGCCTGTTCGAGCCGTTGCGACAACCGCATGGCCGCATCGGCCTCACCGACGATCACCGGGATGATCTGGCTGGTCGAGCCGCCCAGGTCCAGGCCGCAGCGTTGCGTCAGTTCAGCCCGCAGCCGCTCGGCCGTCTCCAGCAGTCGCCGGCGGCGGTCCGGCTCGCCGATGACCAGGTCCAGGGCCGCGGCCGCCGCCGCGCACGCCGCCGGCGGGAGCGCGGTCGTGAAGATGAACGGACCGGCCACGTTGATGAGCAGGTCGATCAGCTCGCGCGAGCCGGCCACGTAACCCCCGATCCCGCCCAGGGCCTTGCTGAGCGTGCCGACGCAGACGTCGATCGCGTCCTCGACGTTCATC
>JABRVU010000381.1:0-21589 GCA_039961895.1 Phycisphaerae bacterium
TGCGCGCCGCGCGTGACGGAGAAAATCAAGGTGAACGGCCGGACGCTCGACGCCCTGCGCGCCGGGCCGGTTCCGCCGGAAAGCGCCCGCCCGGCCTTCGACCTGTTGGATTACACCATCGCCCACGTCATCGGCCGGCGGCCGAACCTGTCGGCCTACGTCCGTCGGCACGGTTCGATCTGATCCCCGCCGTGGCGGCCTTACCGCGCGGCGCGCAACTCATCGGCGATGTTGACGCCGTCGATGGCCGGCAGCCGATCCAGCCGGTGCGCTTCCCCCAGCAGGCCCAGGACGGTCGGCATGACATCCACCAGGCGGGCATGGGGGACGACGGCGCCGCGCGGCAGGTCCGGTCCGGCGAACAGCAGCGGCACGTGCATGTCCCGGGCGACGCAGGAGCCGTGCCCGCCGTTCTCGGCCGGACCGAACGCGAAGCCCCACTCCTCGGCGGCCATGACCACCACGTCGCCGGTCCGCGGCGAATCGAAGAGCTCCACCACCTGCGGAACGAAGTCGGGATAGCGCTCGCGGGCACTGGCCGCCAGCCAGGCCCGCGACTCGTGCCAACCCTGCCGGATGAAGGCGGCGAAAGCCGACTCGCCGGCCCGCAGGACGTCTCCGCTCGATTCGGCGACGCGATAGAGCTTCCGGCCGGCCTCGATCCGCCGCTCGACGATCGCGGTGCCGGCGCTGGACATCACCCGCGCGCGATCCGGCCCCGCCCGGATCGCCGCCATTTCGACCGCCGGCAGCTCCAGCAGCGAGGGCTTGGCGGTGATCCATTCGATCAGCTCGCGTTCCGGCGGGCGATCCGGCCAGCCGTGGCGCCCCGGCAGGTGAACCATGACGATGCGCCCGGCGTCGACCGCTGCCACCGCCGTGTAACGCTCCATCCGGCGCCGCCAGCGCGCGTATTCCTCCGGCCGCGGCATCGGTTCGCTCAGAATGGTCAATCCGCGACAATCGGTGAGCCATTTGAGCAGGTCCAGGTGACGGGCGGGCAGGATCGGACAATGCGAGTGATCCGCCAGCAGGCAGTAATAGATGGACGAAGCCAGACCCTCGGCCGCGAGGCGGTCGGCGATGCGCCCGACGGCCGCGTCGATGTTCCGCAGGGCCGCGGCGTATTCGGGCGAATCGGCCCCGTGGCGATGGCCGACTTCATCGACGCCGGGGTAATACGTCATCAGGATCCGCGGCCAGGAGCCCGCCCGGTTGGCGCAGGCCACGACGTCGTTGATCGACCGGCCGACCATCGCGTCCACCTCGACGTACCGGCCCAGGAACCAGTTCATCGCGAACGCCTCCCGGTTGTCGATCGTGCGGCTTACGCCCCGGCGGGTGTGGTTCTGGAGATTGAGCGTGAACGCCTCCGGCAGGGCGTCGTACAGGGTGGGGGCGGTGAAGTGGTCGTTGACCGTCAGATACGTGTCGATGCGCATGTAATAATGGGCTTCGAGCGTCCGGCGGTCGAACCAGTAGTTGCCCATGATCCCGTGATGGCCGGGCAGCAGCCCGGTGATCAGCGACACGCAGTTGGGATAGGTGACCGGCGGCAGACAGGCCACCGCGTCGCGGACCTGAACGCCGCCGTCGATGAACAGCCGGCGGATACGGGGCAGTTCGCCATCGGCCAGCATCTGATCGAACCGCGCGCGGTCCAGGCCGTCCACAAAGAAGAACACCAGCGCCTGACGGGGTCTTTCAACCGACGCAGACAACCGGACCACCGCGGGCTGACACCCGGCGGCCAGCAGGGCCAGCCCCGCCAGGAGCCCTTTCTCGCTTCTCACTTCTCACTTCCCACTTCGGCGATGAATGCGGTCTTCGGACGGCGATGGGGCCTCGGTTCATTCATGCGGCTATCATGCCGCGGTCTGCGTCTTCGGATCCCAGGTGACTTTCGTCCCCCGGCGATAGGCCAGGTTGGCCATCAGCGAGGGCAGCAGCGAGCTGAAGCCCAGCTCGACCGGCGCGTTGGGCGTCTGGCCCGTGCGGATGCACTCCAGCCAGTTGTGCTGGTGCACCGGGCCCTCGGGGCCGAACTGGGCCACGGGCTTGTCGCGGTTGCCCTCTTCGTACACCCGGATGTAGCTCCCGCGGATGTCGATCGTGCCCCGGGTGCAGTAGAGGATCAGCCCGTCGCCTTCATAGCCGTTGGTGAAGTTGGCGGTGAAGACCACGGTATGCGTGGCGTAATCCCAGACCGCGTTGACCACGTCGGGCGTGTGCCAGTATTTGAGCCCGTAGACCCCCCCGTTGCAGACCGCCGACTTCGGCGTGCTGTTGCCGGTCAGCCAGTGCACCACGTCCATCACGTGCACGCCCACGTCGGTGACCAGCCCGCCGGCGTACTCCCAGAACCAGCGCCACGCGAAGTAGCGCCAGGGATCGTAAGGCACCTTGTTCTCGCAGGGCTCCTGGAACTTGTCCCAGTCGATCCGGCCTTTCACCTCGCGCGGGGCGAAGGGGTCGGGCCCGGCGATGTAGTTGCGGCAGTCGAAGGCCCGGGCGTACTTGACCTCGCCGAGCTTGCCGGAATCGAGCAGGGCCTTGGCCTTCGGGTAGTGCGTGCCGCTGCGCCGCTGGGTGCCGATCTGGATGGTCGCGCCCACGTTGGACCTGGCCGCGGCCAGCATCTCTTTCCCGGCCTCGATGGTGAAGCAGAAGGGCTTCTCCTGGTAGATGTGCTTGCCGGCCGAGCATGCGTCGATGAACGGGCGGGCGTGCCAGTGGTCGGGCGTGGCGATGATGACCGCGTCGATGTCCCGCCGGTCGAGCAGCCGACGGTGATCGTCGTAGCGCTCGATTTTGGCACTCGTGGCGCCGGCTTTCTCCATCGCCGTCGAGACCGCCCGGCTCGATTCGTCGAGGCGGAACTCCGCCACGTCGCACAGGGCGGCGCAGGCGACGTTCGGGGCGCTCATGCAGGTGGCCATGTCGTGCGTGCCCTGCCCGCCGCTGCCGATGAGCCCCAGGACGATGCGATCATTAGCGCCCAACACGCGCCGCGGAGCCGCGCCCAGCGCCGTGGAGCGCGTTCCGGTCAGCAGCGATCCCAGGCCCAGAGCGGCGGCGGCCTGCGTCGAGCGGGATAAGAAGCTCCGGCGGGTCAGACGGCTTCGGCGGTTCATGGACACACTCCTGACGATGCCATTCCTCGTGAGAGCATCAACGGCAGACGCGACGTGCCCGTATTCTACACGGGGAACATAAGCCCGTCACGAGGCCGGATTCCTGCTTCCCGCCACGTGACGGTTTCGCGGCGGTCGGATGGCCAGCCCACCCGCGCGCCAAACGGGCCCGGCGGGCGCGACGCGAATCCGCCACGCGCCGCCACCCCCTTCGAACGCCGCGCCGTGGTTCACGTGCTCCTTCACCGCGTGCAGCCTCATGCGTCCTCCCGGGGGCACCCCAAGAACCGGCTTCACATTCTCTCAGGTTTCCCCTTGATTGCTCTCTCGCATATAAGTAGATTACTTACAAGTATCCAAATCCCATACGAGGGCCCGATATGCTCAGCAAGACAGCCGAATATGCCTTGAGAGCCGTTGCCACCATCGCCCGGGTCAAGGAGGACCGCCCCGTGCTGGCCAAGGAGATCGCCGGCCAGGGTCAAATCCCTAACAAGTACCTGTCCAAGGTCATGCGCGACCTGGTCCACGCGGGGGTTCTCTCCTCGACGCGCGGGATCGGCGGCGGGTTTCGCCTGAAGCGCAAGGCTGACACCATCAAGCTTGCTGACGTGATCCGTCCCTTTGATGACGTAATGGCGTCACAGCGCTGCCCCTTCGGCAACAACCGCTGCTCGGATGAGTACCCCTGCTCGATGCACGAGCAGTGGAAGCCGGTATCCGAGGCGGTGCAGCACCTGCTCGAGCGCACCACCGTGGCGGACATCATCCGCGGCAACGCCCCGATCCGCCTGGGGTCCGAGAAGCCCCGTTCCGCCAAGGGCCGTAAGGGGCGCCGATGAACCTCATCCCTCCGTACACGCCGGGCGGTGGTGCCCGGCCGTCATGGCGACTGTTTCCGTGATCCCGACGCTGGTCAGGCGTCCGCGAACCGCCGGTAGATCGCCGCATGGTGTTCGGCGCAGCGCAGCCATGAGAACTCCTTGGCCCGCATCAGGCCGCGCCGGGTCAGCGCCTGTGCGAAATCCACGTCTTCGATGACCCGCTCGATGGCCGAGGCGATCTCGGCCGGGTCGCGTGGATCGACCAGCAGGCCGGCCTCGCCGACCACCTCCGGGAGCGAAGCCCGCCGGCTGGTGATGACCGGCGTTCCGGAGGCCAGGCATTCCAGCGGCGGCAGACCGAAACCTTCGTAGAGCGTTGGCCAGACCAGGGCGGCCGCTCCGGCGTACAGCCACGCCAGCTCCTCATCGGTCACGTACCCGAGCCGGCGGACCTGGCCGCTCAGACCCATGCGGGCGGTGAGGCCATCCAGCCGATCGTCGCCCCATCCGCCCGCGCCGGCCAGCAGCAGCGGAAAGCGTTCGCGCAGCCGGCCGGGCAGCCGCGCGTAGGCCGACAGCAGACCCTCGACGTTCTTGCGCGGCTCGAGCGTCCCCGCGAACAGCAGGTAACGGGCGGGAAGCCCCCGCCGCGCCAGCCACCCGGCCGTCTGCTCGCGCGGGCGTGGTTGAAACACGCCCCGAACGCCCAGGTGGATCACGCTGATGCGCTCCGGCGCCAGGTCCAGCAGGTCGATCATTTCCTGCCGAGTGAACGCCGACACCGCGATGAAATGTTCGCTGCGCGGCAAGGCGGCCAGGAAGTCGCGCTCGTACCAGGCGACCCGGTCCGCCGGATGCCACTCGGGATGACGCAGCACGGAAAGGTCATGCACCGTGGTGACGATGGGCCCCTGCCAGGGACCGGGGATGTGGTTGGGCTCGTGATAGAGCCGACAGCCGCCGAAGGGGCCGAAGGCCTCGAAGGCCAGTTCGTAGACCGCCTGCATCCATCGGCGAAGCGCCGCCGGCGGCCGTCGGAGCCGCCCACCCGAGCCGCCCTGATCGACGTGGGCCCCGCCGACATCAGAGCCCCGCCTGATCGCCGGCCCGCGACCGACATCCGAGCCGCGACCGTCGGGGGGCGGTTCATACGGGCCTGAGGGCGCCGGTCCGCGGGCGTGGCTTTCGATGGCGCGGCGGACAAAACGTCCGCGGCGAAGGCGCTGATAGAAAGGCTTGACGTCCAGTGCGGGATCGACCGCCGGCAAGGCGGCCAGCAGTTCGGCGACGTAATGACCGACCCCCGTGCGGACGTTTCGCAGGCAACGGTCGTTGACGATGACTTTCAGACGGTCCGCGGCCATGAAGCCGACAATAGCCCCCGCCCCCCGGCCCGGCAAGCATCCTTCGTCCCCGAGGTGGCGTCGGTAGCGCCGGCCGGGAAAACCGGGCCAGGGGTGGGGGTCCAGCTTGAGGAGCATGTGATTCGCGGTCATAGCTTACCACGCCCAGGCTGGGCGGAACGCCGTGATGGCGAATCACTCCAAGATGGCGAACGCTCAGGCAATACAAGCACTTCAGGTGCAGGGCCGATCGATTCCGCGGATCGTACAGGCGTTGCGAATCAGCGGGGGAACGGCCAAACGGCACGTGGCGATGGGGACGGGCGTGGGTTGGTGCGCAGCAGCCGACCCCCTCTGGCCGATCGAAAGCGGTTTCGTCAGGCCATCGTTGCGAAGATCGTGCAGATGCAGGGTGGCCGGCTTGGCATCCTGATCGTGACACTGTACACGCCGTGGCTGCACCCGCAGGACGCATACGAAGCGGTATCGAGTTTTCGACAACCCGGCGAGTTCGGTATTCTGGCTGCAGGCTTGCCGCTCGTCCTCGGGTAGGTTGTGGGTCGGTTGGTCCAAGGTGTCAAGCTCCACGCTTCCGCCTGTCGGCTGGGAGGCATTCCGGCTCGGACGCGTCGAAATGCGGTATCGACAAGAAGAAGGTCGGAGTCGTCTTTGGCATTCGCAATCAGATCATCCACGAGCTCGACATGAATCCGGGCGGCGCTCGACGAAAACGCCACCTGCGAAGGCAGAACGAGATGGTCGCGCACGTATTGATGCTCCTGCGAATTGGCAACTCATTCCTGATCAGTGTGGCCGAAGCCTTGAGGCAAGGTGCCAAAGTCAACGCGCGAGAGGATTCTGGTGCAGATGAAGAAGAACGCGCCGACGGATAAGGACACGGAGAACCCTCTATGATGATCGAAAACAACCCCAGCAACGTGTCATCGACGTTCGAAATGCTCCCGGATGATGACGCAGCACAGGATCGGGAGTAGACTGCCCTTATGATCAGGGTTGCCGTCAACCCGGACATGTTGAATTGGGCGCTGGATCGGGCAAGGCGCTCCGTAGATGACCTTGAGCCGAGATTCCCGCAACTTCCGCGTTGGCTGGCGGGCGAGGACCGGCCGACGCTGAAGCAGCTTGAGGCGTTCGCCGCCGCGACCCACACGCCCTTCGGCAGCTTCTTCTTGCCGAGACCGCCCGCCGAACGGGTTCCCATCCCCGACTTTCGGACGATCCGCGACCAGGCCGTCAGAAAGCCCAGCCCCGACCTGCTGGACACGATCTACATCTGCCAGCAGCGCCAGGAGTGGTATCGCGAGTACGTCCGGCTCACGGGGGAGCGCCCGTTCCCGCTGGTCGGTTCGGTCAAGCCGACCGACGACGTAGTGAGCGTCGCGGCCCGGATGCGCGATGCGCTGGCGTTCGACCTGGAGGAACGCCGGCAGATGCCGACCTGGACGGACGCCTTACGCCGCTTCATCGAACAGACCGAGAACCTCGGCATCCTGGTCATGGTCAACGGCGTGGTCGGCAGCAACAACCGCCGCAAGCTGGACCCCGCCGAGTTCCGCGGTTTCGCCCTCTGCGACGACCTCGCGCCGCTGGTGTTTGTGAACGGGGCCGATACGAAGGCCGGGCAGATGTTCACGCTGGCCCACGAACTGGCGCATCTGTGGCTGGGCGAGTCCGCGCTCACGGATGTGGAGCTGCGATCGGCACCGACGAACGCCGTTGAGAAATGGTGCAACCGCGTCGCCGCGGAGTTGCTGGTTCCACTGGCCGACTTCCGGCGGGAGTACGACCCGGAGGCGGCGCTGCGCGATGAAATGAGTCGTCTGGCCCGCCGCTTCAAGGTGAGCACCCTGGTCGTCCTTCGGCGCGTTCATGACGCGGGTGGGCTGAGTCGGGACCGGTTCTGGCGCGAGTACGATGCGGAACTGCAACGTCTGACAGACATGCCGCGAAGCGGCGGCGGCGACTTTTACCTCACCACGGCCGCGCGGGTCAGCAGGCGTTTCGCCCGCGCCGTGGTCACGAGCACATGGGAGGGCCGCGCGTCGTTCACCGAGGCGTTTCACCTGCTCGGTTTCAAGAAGATGTCCACCTTCCGCGAACTCGGGCAGAGCCTGGGGGTGACGGAGTAATGGCCTACCTCCTTGATGCCGACGTGTTCATCCGCGCCAAGAATCTGCATTACGGGCTGGATTTCTGCCCGGCGTTCTGGGATTGGCTGGTGCGGGAGAACCGGACGGGCAAGGTCTTCAGCATTGAGAAGGTCGGCGACGAAATCGAGGCCGCGGAAGATGATCTGTCGGAGTGGGCCAAGGCCCGAGGCGACGGGTTCTTCCTGGCACCGGACGGGGCAACGTTGCGCTCGTTCCCGGCGGTAACGGCCTGGGTGCAAGGCCAACGCTATGAGGCTTCGGCCATCAGCACGTTTCTCCAGAAGGCGGATTACTACCTGGTGGCTCAGGCTCACGCCGGCCAGCACACCGTCGTCACGCATGAAGTGCCCTCGGCGTCTGTCTACAAGATCAAGATTCCCGACGTGTGCATCGGATTGGGGATCAAGTGCATGTCCCCGTACGAGATGCTGCGGCATGAGCGGGCGCGGTTCGTGCTGGGACGCGAGACGGCGTGACACGCGGCAAGGAGCAGCGTCGCCGTCAGAGATGAGGACGAGCCATGATCGAGAACCAACGTGTCGTGGGCGTTCGAGACCCCGCTCGGGAAAATCGGAACCTCAAACGGGCTCATCCTGGCACGGCAGTAAGGCTTTACGGACGAGGAACTCGACTTCATCATGAACGACGACATCAAGCACCGCATGGGCGGCAGCGACGATAACGGAGACGACGAATAGCCGGCCGAGCGGCCAGAAGGGATAAGCTCTATGAGCGTAACGTATCATAGCCTTGAGGATTTCCTCAGTTCGCAGCCACTCCACGTGGATGGTGTTGTGGATGACGGCGCCGACAAGCTGTTTGCCGTCAAGGGCCGCGAGATCGAAGCGGCCGTCCTGTTCGCGGATATCGCCGGCTTCTCCGCCAAGACCGCCGGACTGACGCCGACCGAAACCCTCATCTTCGTCAATCACTTCTTCTGCTGGATCACGGCCGAGGCACTGGAGGGTGCCGCGGCCGTCATCGACAAGTACATTGGCGACGCGGTGATGCTGGTATTCTCGCCGGAGCTTGGATCGGCCGACCCGTTTGGAGATGCTCTGCGGACAGCGGGCCGCATCGCGCATTATGACCCGTTCGGATTCTGCCCACACATCGGGATCGCCAGTGGTCCAGTGGTTGTGGGGTTCGTGGGCACGGAGCGCAAGTACAACTGCTCCGTGTTCGGCCGGCCCGTCACGCTCGCCGCCCGCTGCGCCGGCGTCAAGCCGAGAACGGCCGATACTGACGCGGGTTACATGGCGTTTCCGGCAGCCGAGTGGGGCAACCGTGTTTTCGAGGTGATGTTCCCGCTCAAGCGTTACGGCCGGTCGGACGGGCTCCATGCCTTTGAGATGCTGCCCGTGCAGCAGGAAGACCTGAAGAATGTCGGGACCACCGATGTGATCTGCGTCGTCAGAACGGCATCGTGGTTTCCCAGTACTTTGCCGGAAGAGCGAGCCAAGGCTGCCGCGAACAACCTGAGAGCGAGCGGCCACTACCGCCCTCGCGGCCCCCGTTGGCTGATGGGAGCAACTGATGACAACCAATGACGAACCACAAGCCCAAGAACCTCGGCTACCGAGCCACTACCTCAAGCTGGATGATCCCAAGCCGATCCATGCTTCGGACGACGCCCCGGCCGCAGACGCGGACAGCGTCCTGAAGACACGCCGAGTCGTGGAGCCGTGGCTTTGCTCCCTCTTTCAGGCGGAGCACCTCGCACTTCTGGTCGGAACCGGCCTGCCCATCGCATTGGGCCACGTCGCCGGCATCACGTCGGCGAGCATGTCGTCAGCGCCTCTGGGGAGCGCGCTGAGCGCCGCGATTGAAAACGAAGCAAAGCGATCTGCCAAGGATGCGGGCCGTGGCGACGCGCCGAATATCGAGGACCGCCTCCGGGCGGCTATCACGCTATACGAGGGCTTGCGTATCGCGTCGGACGCACGTGCCGCCGCCCTTCGGACCGAGATCGAACAGCAGATCCGCGCGTTGCTCACGGCGGTACTCAAAGGAGAGGAAGACTTCCTGACCAAGGTCCGGGCCGATGACGACGGCTCTGCGGCCGACCTACTGGCGTCGTTCTTGCTTAGCTTCGCTTCTCGCGCCGGGACACGTGATCGGCTTCACCTGTTCACCACAAACTACGACCGTTTTATCGAGTTCGGCTGCGACCGGGCCGGAATCCGGATCATCGACCGCTTCGTCGGCGCAGTCGAACCCATCTTCCGGGCCTCACGGTTGAACATCGACATGCACTATAACCCTCCGGGCATTCGCGGCGAACCGAGGTACCTTGAGGGGGTCATTCGGCTGACCAAACTCCACGGCTCGCTGGATTGGCGTGCCGACGGTTCGACCATCCGGCGCTGCATGCTGCCGTTCGGGGCCAAGGCAGACCACCCGGAGATCCCGGCCAACCCGTACGACAGCGTGCTTGTCTACCCCAACCCGGCCAAGGACATCGAGACGCTCAGCTACCCGTACGCCGAGCTTTTCCGCGATTTCGCCGCCGCCGTGTGTCGGCCCAATGCGGTCCTCGTTACGTTTGGCTACGGATTCGGTGACGACCACATCAACCGGATCATCCGCGACGCGCTCACGATTCCCTCGACACACCTCGTCATCATCTCGTACGACGATCCGGGCGGTCGGGTGAGCCGCTTCTGCTCTCGCGTTGGCAGCGATGCCCAGCTAACCATCATGCTCGGCTCGCACTTCGGCGACCTCACCACGTTGGCGCGGCATTACCTGCCCAAGCCGGCGCTCGATTCGGCCCGTGCCAGAAAGACCAGCCTCCTGCAACGCCGCGGCGAAGCGGCACCGCCGCCGGCGGACCACCCTGAAGAGCCAGAGGCATCAGCGACAAGTGGAGAGCCAGCATGACAACACCCGTTGAACATGCTGGACATCGCACGATCGGGACCATCGCGTCGGTTGCCCCGAACGAGTTCACGATTCTGCTCGACACCGACGCCCCCGGATCAACTGCCCTTAACGCGGGATACCCCGCCCCGTTCCCGCGAATCAACGGTTATGTGCTTGTGCCGAACGAGGTCGGGTCGATTGTCTGCCTGATCGCGTGGCTTGGAATCGAGAACGCGCCGTACCCCAAACGGCTTGGGCTCAAGGACTTTGGTCTCGTTGACCTTCCCTATCCGGTCCGGAAGATGAAGGTGCTCCCGGTTGCGACGCTCCGCCGGCTCGATTCGGATGAAGTCGGCTGGGAAGTCGAACGTGGCGTGCGCCTGTTTCCCACCGTCGGTGATTCAGTCCTCCTCCCGACTCGCGAAGAACTCCGCCATATCGTCGAGGGGCACGGCCGCGACGCACGGGTCCCAATCGGCACAGCCCCGCTTGCGGGCGCCGCCCGGGTCTCGGTCGACCCAGACAAGGTGTTCGGGCGTCACCTGGCAGTTCTCGGGAACACCGGAAGCGGGAAATCGTGCACCGTCGCCGGCCTGATCCGCTGGTCGTTAGAAGCGGCTCGCGATCAGCAGCAACGTATTGGGCAGGCCGATGTGCCGACAGCACGGTTTATCGTGCTGGACCCGAACGGGGAGTATTCTCGCGCGTTCGCGACGGAGAAATCACCGCTGAAGGCCCGCATCTTCAAAGTTAATCCCGAAGCAGGCGAGCGCCCCCTACAGGTGCCGCTGTGGTTCTGGAATAGCGCCGAGTGGATTGCTTTCACCAAAGCGAGCGTTAAAACCCAGAAGCCCACGCTCGTCGAAGCGCTGCGATTCGTACGAGACGACCAAACCGGACCGGCTCAAGGTGCTAATCATGAAATACGCCGGTTTCTCCGCACAATTGTCGTCACCATCCGAGCAGAGAAGAACACCGGGAGTCCGTGGGGTGCCTTCCCGAAACCGAAATCGTTCTTTGAGAAGATCGAGAAGTGGAAGACCGGACTTGAATCGCAACTTGCCGGGTTGACCGGAAATGAGGCGGATGAGTTAAAGACGCTGGTGGATTGCATAGAGACGCTCTGCGTACCGCGGCGGCGGCAGTACGCGCATTACGACTTCACGCTCCAGGAAGTCACAAACCTGCTCGAAGTGGCGGGCCGTGCCCATTCCGCGTTCGGAGGAAGCGACGCGGATTATGAGCCGGTCGATGCTGATGTGCCAAGGCCATTCACCTCGGACTCGCTCTTGCGAAGCGTCGAAGCCACTGCGGAGATGATGAACGTCTCGGAGCATGTCGAGACCCTTCTGATCCGACTCAGAAGCCTGTTGGCCGACGCGCAGATGAAATCCATAATCGCCGACTGTGCCGATCTCACGCTTGAGAAGTGGCTAAAGGATTACATCGGCGGCGGAACAGCAAATGACGGCTGTCTCAGCATCATCGACCTGTCGTTGGTTCCTTCGGAAATCGTCCACGTGGTCACAGCGGTCACAGCCCGCATGGTTTTTGAGGCGCTTCAGCGATACCGAAGGATCAACGGGGGTACGTTGCCGACTGTCCTGGTCATGGAGGAGGCCCATACCTTCGTCAAGCGTTACAAGGATGACCTCGAAGACCAAGATGCCGCAACGGTGTGTTGCCAAGTCTTCGAGCGAATTGCCCGCGAGGGCCGCAAATTCGGGCTGGGCCTCGTCCTTTCGTCTCAACGCCCTTCGGAGCTATCAGCAACGGTCCTCGCGCAATGCAACACCTTCCTGCTCCACAGAATCGTCAACGACCGTGATCAGGAGTTGGTGCAGCGGTTGGTGCCAGATAACCTGGGCGGGCTGCTGAAGGAGCTTCCCACGCTGCCGACCCGCCAGGCGATTCTGCTCGGGTGGGCTACACCGGTACCCGTTCTGGTCGAGATCCACGACCTCCCAAAGGGGCAGCGGCCCGATTCCGAAGATCCTGGATTCTGGGACAGTTGGTGCAGGCAGGACGGCGCTCCGTTTTCGTGGCAGCCCATTGCCGATGCGTGGCAGGGCATCGCTTCCAGGCCGAGCGACGAAGATGGAGGCCAAGCATAGGCGCGTTCTCCAGGGAGAAGGACATGATCGAGAACAACCCCAGCAACGTGTCGTGGCCGTTCGAGACCCCGCTCGGGAAAATCGGAACCTCAAATGGGCTCATCCTGGCACGGCAGTAAGGCTTTACGGACGAGGAACTCGACTTCATCATGAACGACGACATCAAGTACCGCATGGGCGGCAGCGACGACGATGAAGGAGAGTAGCCGGCGTTATGGATTCAGCGGAAGGGACACACGAGCCATGACTGAGCCGCGAAGCCTGAAGAACCAGGAAGCACGTGAGTCGTTGCCGGCCGAGTTGCAGCCGATTTACGACGAGTTGGTCACGGACTACCGCTGGGCGACGGTTAAACGTTATGGCACGGGCTATGTGGCCTACTCTGTGCTCGCCGATCTGGTCCGGGCCGGCTGGCGACCATCTGCACGGCAGCGCAAACAGGGCTGAACAGGAGTTGCAGACCAACAGATTATCGGGATCCACAGCCCGGACGAGGAGACACGAATGATCGAAAACAACCCCAGCAACGCGTCCTCGGCGTTCAGGGTGCTTCGGGAGGATGGCGCATGATCCCGATCCCGCGTGGACTCCGTGCCGGTGGCCATGGCGTGGCTGTTGGCGGCGATTGCCGAGGCCCGCGGCCGGCAGGACCTCTTCGCGCGGCAGTCGCCCCAGCCCTTCAAGGCCCTGCGTGAAATGGCCCTCGTGCAGAGCGTCGAGCCCTCCAAATGCAGCGAGGGCGTGGTGGTGGCCCCCGAACGGCTCTGACCGCAGGTGCTCTGGCGGGCACGGCCGGCGGACCGGTCGGAGGCCGAATTGCAGGGCTACGGCGAGGCCCTGCAAAAGATTCATGCGAACTCCGCCGGGCTGGTGATCTCCCAGATACTGATCCGCCGATTGCACTGCATGATCCAGGCTTCCACCGGCGATGGCGTCCGCGCGGGTCGGGGGTGGAACGCCGGAATCGCCGGCCCGGCCCAGGCCGCGGCGTCTCCGTTCAACCTGACGAAGGCCGAAACGGGCCGTTCCCGCCTCTCGCCCGGTGCGGACGGCACAAGTATCATGGAAGCATGGGCTCCGTCGTCGTTCAATCCGTCACCCGGCAGTTCGGCACGCAGGTGGTGCTGGAAGACGTGTCGCTGGAGCTTCAGACCGGCGAGGTGGTCGGCCTGGTGGGGGCCAACGGCGCGGGCAAGACCACTCTGTTCCGGCTGATGGCCGGCGAGATCGCCCCGGACTCCGGCACGGTCACGCGCAGCCGCGGGCTGGAGATCGGGTATCTCAGGCAGGAGCCCGACGTCAGCCCGGAGCGAAGCGTGCACGACGAAGTGGCCGGCGCGTTCGAGCCGCTGCTGGAGATGGAGAAGCGGCTGCACGCCCTTTCCGAGCAGATCGCCCGGCAGCACGACTCCGACGGCCTGCCGGGTCTGCTCGAGGCCTACGAGCGGGTCAACGCCCAGTTCATCGCCGCCGGCGGACACACCTTCGAGACCCGGCTGCACGAAATCCTCGGCGGGCTGGGCTTCGCCCCGCGGGATTACGACACGCCGGTGGCGGTGCTCTCCGGCGGGCAGAAGTGCCGGGTGGCGCTGGCCAAGCTGCTGCTGCAAGACCGCGAGCTGCTGCTGCTCGACGAGCCCACCAACCATCTGGACATCGACGCGGTCCGCTGGCTGGAGAAGTTCCTGGCCGGCCACCACGGCGGCGCGGTGATCATTTCGCACGACCGCTACCTGCTCGACCGGCTGTGCGATCGGATCATCGAGGTGGACCGCCGCAGGGTCTACAACTATCCCGGCAACTACACCCACTACGTCAACACGCGCCGGCTGCGCGACCTGACGCAGCAGCGGCAGTACGAGAAGGACCAGGCCTTCATCGCCAAGGAGCTGGATTTCATCGCCCGCTACGGCGCCGCGGAGCGGGTCAAACAGGCTCGCGGGCGGCGGACCCGGCTGGAGCGGCGTCTGGCCGCCGGCGAGTTCGTCACCGAAGCGCCCCGGGCCCGGCGAAGCGTCAAGCTGGCGTTCGAGGCCGTCGAGGCCCGCGGCGGGGTGGTGCTGCGCTGCGATGAGCTGGCCATGGCCTTCGGGGACAGGCGGCTGTTCGCCGACCTGACCTTTTCCGTCCGGGCCGGCGAGTCGTTCGCCGTCACCGGGCCCAACGGCACGGGCAAATCCACGCTGCTCAAGGTCCTGCTGGGCCGGCTCGCGCCGACGGCCGGCACGGTCAAGTACGACGTCCGCCGGACCATCGGGTATTACGCCCAGGAGCCGGCCGCGCTGGACCCGCAGCGGTCGGTGCTGGACGAGATCCTGGCCGCCCGCCCCGGTCTGTCGGTTCAGGAGGCCCGCGGGCTGCTCGGCCGTTACCTGTTCACCGGCGACGACGTCTTCAAGCCCATCGGGAAACTCTCCGGAGGCGAGCAGTCGCGCGTCCGGCTGGCCACGCTCATCCTGCAAGCCCCCGAGGTGCTGGTGCTCGACGAGCCGACCAACCACCTGGACATTCCCTCGCGCGAGGCCCTGGAGGAGGAGCTGCTGGCCTTCGAGGGCACCCTCATCGTGGTCAGCCACGACCGCTATTTCCTCGACCGCATCGCCGATCGGCTGCTGGTCATGCGCCGCGAGGGCTGCCGGGTGTTCAACGGCAATTACACGCACTACATCCGGACCATCGAGCGCGAACGGGAAGAAGCCGAGCGGGCCGAAGCCCGGCGCCCGGCCGATGAGCGCAGGACCCGCCGGGCGGCGGTGCCCCAGCGCCAGAAGGGGCCCTATGAGCACCTGAGCTTCGAGGAGATCGAGGCCGGCATCATCCAGCGCGAGGCCCTGCTGGCCGAACTCGGCGAAAAGTTCGGCGATCCACGGGTCTACAGGGACGTGGCCGCGCTCAATGAGCTGCGCGGCCGCGTCGAGCAGACCCGCCGCGAGCTGGAAGCCCTCAACGCCGAGTGGGAACAGCGGGCGGATGACCAGTGATCCCCCGGCGTTGCCCGCCGCCACGCCGGGAAAGTGAAAGGTGAGCAGTGAGAAGTGAGAACGCGGCGCTCATCGTGCTTGTTTCGGGCCGTGACCGGCGGCGGTTAGCGCCCTTCTCCGCATTCAGTTCTGCGTTCTCCGTTCTCCGTTCCGCCGCGATCAAGATCGCATGGCCGGGTTGGCTGCTGGTGCTGGGCGGCTGCGGCGTTCGGCTGGCGGCCATTCCGCCACGGCCGGCCGACGCCCTCGCGGGTTCCGCTTTCGTCGAGCAGGTTCGTGACCTGCCCTTCGAGCAGCGCGAGCGGCGGATTTTCGAGGAGATCACCGGCGGCAATCTGCCCGGCTTTCTCCGGCGGTTCGAGCCGGTGGCCGTATGGGCGGTCGACCCGGCCGGCGCCCGCCACGAGGGCGTCCTCTACGTGAGCCCCGATTACCTGTCCGTCGGCTCGGACGCGGATTTCGTGCGCATGCCCATGTCGCCGCTCGTCGCCCAGCCCATCGCCGACCGCTTCGGGTGCCTCCTGCCCACCCGCCGGATCGTGGATGCCGTCTTCCGCCAGGCGGCGGTCCGGCTGGAGCCGGCGCCGTTCGATCCGCGCAGCCTGGTCATGACCTCGGTGGACGCCTTCGTCCGGTCGCATCGTCGCATCGAGGAGCAGCTCGCCGAATACGCCCGACGCCATCCGCCGGCGGCCCGCACTGGGCGCCCGGGCGGGCTGGTCGCGGGCATCAAGAAGGACGTGGTCATCTCGCCGCAGTTGGCCGCTCGGCCGGGCAAGGTGGCCATCTATGGCTGGCACAGGCCGAATGGTGAGGCCATTCAACCGCTGTACCTGGGCCACGCCATCACCTGGGTGGACTACAGCCACGGGGTCCGGCTGGTCTCCGGGCGGATGAAGCTGGACGGCCGATGGGTGTCGGCCGATCGCGTCCTGAGCGACCCGGTGCTCTCATCGCTGCTGAGCGACGAAGGCCCCCTGGCCTCGCCGCGCTATGCCGTACCGTAGATGACGCCCCAAACGGACCATTCTGCCGGCGGGGTCGCTCACCACCAGTAAGAGCCCATCCCAAAGCCCGTTTGGGTCCGGCTTCCAGCCGGTCGATTTTCAGGGTTTCCATGGAGCCGCGGTCTGAAGCCCACGGCTCGTGAAAACCGGATCGGTCAGTCGGAGTTGCAGGTACGGAGCCGTGGCCGGTTATAATCCCCGCCCGCGGGCTTGGAGACGGCCGGACGCAGCGCCGAAGAGGAACTCCTCGCCAGACAGGAGATGCCGATCATGCCGGAAGTGCGGCCTTCCATCGAAATCCCGGTGCAGGAGGTGAAGCGGATGCTCGACGCCGGCGAAGACTTCCTGCTGCTCGACGTGCGCGGGCCGAAGGAACACCAGATCGCGCGGATCGAGGGCTCGGTGCTGATTCCGCTGGCCGAGCTGCCGTCCCGTCTGCCGGAGCTGCGTTCTCACGCCGGTCGGACCATCGTGGCCCACTGTCATCACGGCGGGCGGAGCTTGCAGGCGGCGACGTGGCTGCGGGCCCAGGGCTTCGCCGACGTGCGCAACATGACCGGGGGCATCGACGCCTGGTCGCTGAAGGTCGATCCCAAGGTGCCTCGATATTAAGAGCGCATCCTGAAACCCTGGAAACCGACCGGCTGGAAGCCGGCCCCAAACGGGATTCAGAATGCTCCCTGCTCCCCGGCGTTGCATCCCGCGACAGGGGTCTTTTCACCGGGGATGGGCGAGACGTGCGATGAGCGAGCCCCGAACGCCGCTGCAACGGCTTGGCGCCTTCGCGGGTGACGGGGCGCGGCCGTCGCTGTGGGCGGCCGGCGCGCTGACGGTCTGCGGCATCGTCGCGGCGCGGACGCGCTACTTCACCGACGACGGCGCCTTCTTCTTCCGCTATGCCGAGCACCTGGCGGCCGGCCAGGGCTTTCGCTGGAACCTCTCCGAACCGCCGATCTGGGGAGCCAGCGCGCCGTTGTGGCCGTTGCTGCTGGCGGTTGCAGTCCGTTGCGGGGCGGCGGTCGAACCGGCGGCCGTGGCTTTCGGCTATGGGCTGACCATCGGGGCCGTCACGCTGCTCGCCTGGTCGGCGGGGCGACTCGCCGGCACGATCGAAGCCCTCGCGTTCGGCGTCCTGGCCGCCGCCGACTTCAAGCTCTGTTTCTGGGCCACCCAAGGCATGGAGGCACCGCTGGCGTACCTGCTGCTGGCCGCGTGCGTCGCGTGCCTGACGCGCGGCGCGAGCTGGCCGGTGACCGGGTTGATCGCGGGCGTTTGCCTGATCCACAAGCTGGACCTCGCCCCGGCCGGCGTGTTGCTGCTGGTCGGTAGGTGGCTCCAGACACGCCGTCCGCCGTGGCGGGCCGCGCTGTTGGCGACGGCGGTGGGCGGCGCGTGGTATGCCTTCGCCGCCTGGTATTTCGGCTCGCCGCTGCCCAACAGCCTGCTCACCAAGCTGCACGCCGGGGTATCCGTGCCGCGGCACTGGTTCTTCTGGGTCGCGCTGGCGGACGGCTCGCGCAAGGGGCTGCTGCTGCTGGCCCTGGTCGGGGCGACGGCCCTGTGGAAGCATCGCGGCGTCGCGGTGTTCTGCTGGGGATTCGTGCTCGTCAACGTGGCCGCGTACGCGCTCAAGCCGCCGCCGGAGCCCTTCGAGTGGTATCTGGCACCGGTTCAGCCGGTGCTCTGCCTGGCCGCGGCCCTGGGGGCGGGGGTGCTGGTGCGGGCCGGGCTGGGCCGACTGCGGTTGACCTCGCCGTCGGGGCGATGGGCGACGGCGGTTTGCGCCCTGACCTTGATGGGCGGCCTGGCGGTCTGGAGCGAACGCCACGTGGCCCGCGATCGCAAGACGGCCATCGACACCGTCGAGCGCGACCGCACCGAGGCCGGTCGATGGGTCGCGGCGCACACGCCGCCGACGGCCCGCGTGCTGACCAGTTTCGGCAACCCGGCGTATTATTCGCGGCGCTATGTTTACGACGGCTCCTACCTGAACCGCCGCCGGCCGGCGCGGCCCGAAGACCTGATCCTGCTCCATCGGCCCGAAGTCATCGTGGATTGTCCGTATCGCACCGGGAAACCGCCCGATGAGGTTCCCGTGCCGCAGGGGTATCGGACGGCGGCCGTCTTTGATGCCGCCCGCCGCGCCGGGATCGACTTCCACGCCCGCGTTCTGATCCGGGAAGACGCCGCCTTCTCGCAGCCGTCAGCAGACCGAACGTCCGGACGCGCACCCCCGTGACCGGAAGCGCTTGCCGGGGCCGGTCCGATGGATTCTAATGGAGAGGTCTACAAAGGAGTCTCATCATGTCTTGGTCGATCCGCACCGGTCGTCGAACGTTCATTCGCAGTTCGGCCCTGGCGGCCGGCACGCTGCTGACCGCCCGGGCGGCCCGCGCGATTCCGGGTGCCAACGAGCGCATCGCGGTGGGCATCGTCGGGATGGGGGTGCGCGGCTCGTATCACGCCCGTTCGCTGGGCGAGCTGGCCTCCGGCAAGCTGGCCAACGTCGATGTCACCGCCGTCGCCGAGCCGTGGCGGCTGTGGCGCGAGCGGGCCGTGGCCACCGTCGAGAAAGCCTTCGGGCACAAGCCCGCTGCATTCGTCCGCCACACCGACCTGCTCGAAAAAGGCGGCGTCGACGCCGTGGTCATCGCCACGCCCGATTTCTGGCACGTGCCCGTGCTGCTGGACGCGGTCAAGGCCGGCAAGGACGTCTACGTCGAAAAGCCCCTCTCGGTGACCCTCGAAGAGGCCAAGGCGGCGCGCGACGCGGTCAAGGCTTCGAAATCGGTCGTGCAGGTCGGCACGCAGCGGCGCAGCGACAACATCAGCGCCGCCGCCCGCGAGTTCGTCAGAAGCGGCCGGCTCGGCAAAATCAGTTCGGTGGTGGGGGCCTACAACGACGACGGCCCGCGCTGGACCCGCCCCAACGAGTGCAAGCAGATGAAGGAGGCCGACTTCGACTGGAAGTGGTATCTGCGCGACCTGCCCGACCGGCCGTTCAACCCCCGGCACGTGCTCGAATGGAAGTTGTTCCGCGAGTTCACGATGGGTTGCAGCGGCCTGCTGGGCTGCCACTTCTACGACCTGGTGCAGTTCATCATGGACTGCCCCTGGCCGGCCAGCGCGGTCGCCCAGGGCGGGGTCTTCGTCTATAAGGACGGACGCCAGGTCGAGGACACCTTCGAGACGCTCATCGAGTTCCCCGAGGAGTTCATCCTGCACTACACCACCCGGCTGGGCAACGCCTTTGCCCCCGACAACGCCATCTACGGCACCAACGGCACGCTCAAGATCGAGAAGGGCACGTTCGAGGGGCTGGGCGGAACGCGCGGGCCCAACCGCCTGCCCGACAAGCCGCAGAAGCTCGCCGCCGCCCCCGACCGTCCCTACCCGCACATGCTCAACTTCCTGGAGTGCATGCGCTCGCGGAGCGAACCGGTCGCGCCCATCGAGGCCGGCTACCGCCACGCCCTCACCAGCATCCTGGCCCAGGAGGCCATGATCACAGGCCGGAAGCTCCGCTATGATCGCGAGAAGGACGCGATCGTCTGAGGGCGGCGCGGCGAGGACCGGCCCTACAGCGGCGGCAACGTGACCGGCAGGACCTTCAGGAGGGTCGGTTTCTGGTCCTCGAGCTTCTGCAAGACCTCGGCGGGGATGGGGCCGTCGAGCTTGAGCACCATCAGGGCGGTGTTGCGCTGCCGCGAGAGCATCATGTCCGCGATGTTGATACCGTGATTGCCGAAGATGGTGCCGACCAGTCCGATCACGCCCGGCCGGTCGTCGTTGAAGATCAGGACCATCTCCCCCTCGGGGACCAGGTTCATCTGGTAGCCGTTGATGGCCATGATGCGCGGCCGGCCGTCCAGGAACACCTCCCCCACCACCTCCTGCGTGCCCTCGGGCGTCACCACCTGGGCCGCCACCGTGTCGGTGATGGCGCTGACCGTCAGGTCCGCCGAATGCTCGAGCCGGATACCCCGCGACTGGGCCGCCGCGTCCACGTTGATGATGTTGAGCTTCTGGCCCAGGTGGGGGGTCAACGTGTCGGCCAGAATCTGCTTGGCCAACATGCGGGTGGTCTGCTGAAGCGATTCGCCGTGTCCGCAGACGCGCACGGTCTGGATGCCGGCCGTGCACAGCCGCGAGAGGATCATGCCCATTCGCCGGGCCAGGTCCAGGTACGCCCGGTCGTGCTCGGTGAGCTGGGCGGGCAGCCCGGCCACGTTGACCGGCCAGCGGATCTGATCGTGCAGCAGATAGTTCAGGAGAATCTCGGCGGCGTCCACGGTGACGGCCAGTTGGGCCTCCTCCGTCGAGGCCCCCAGGTGCGGCGTGAACACGGTGTTCGGCGCCTCCAGCAGCGGCGAGCCCCTGGGCGGCTCGACGGCGAAGACGTCCACCGCCGCGCCGGCCACCTTCCCGCTCTTGAGGGCCTCGGCCAGGTCGGCCTCGTTGACCAGCCCCCCGCGGGCGCAGTTCACGATCCGCACACCGTCCTTCATCCTGGCGATGCTGGCCGCGTTGATCAGCCCCTGGGTGTCCTTGTTCAGCACCGCGTGCAGGGTGATGTAATCGGCCTGCGGCAGCAGGTCGTCCAGTGAGCGCAGCATGGCGACCCGTCCGTCCAGGGCCGTGTCGCCGGAATAGAACGGGTCGTGGGCGATGACGCGCATGTCAAAGGCCAGGGCCCGTTCCGCGACCGTCCGTCCGATCCGCCCGAAGCCGATCACCCCCAGGGTCTTGCCGGCCAGTTGCGTGCCGGTGAATTTCTTGCGCTCCCAGAGCCCCTCGCGCACGTGGGCGTCGGCCCTGGGGATATGCCGCGAGAGGGCCAGCATCAGGGCCAGGGTCTGCTCGGCGGTGCTGAGCGTGTTGCCGTCGGGCGTGTTCATGACCAGGATGCCGGCCTTGGTGGCGGCGTCGAGATCGACGTTGTCCACGCCCACGCCGGCCCGGGCGATGGCCCGCAGCCGGCCGGGGTTGGCCAGCACCCGGGCCGTCACCTTCACGCCCGAGCGGATGATCATCCCGTCGTATTCGCCGACGGCTTTCGCCAGGTCGTCTTCGGAGAGCCCCGTCCGCACGTCGGCCGACACGCCAGGGGCCCCGGTCAGCTTGCGCATGCCCTCCTCGGCCAGAGGATC
>JABRVU010000382.1:0-25907 GCA_039961895.1 Phycisphaerae bacterium
CGCGCCCCCCAGCACCGCCTCCACCCCGCGCTCGAAGTCGTCGGTCACGACCCGCCCGCCCTTGGTGATCTCGTGGTTCTGAAGCTGGGCCAGCTCGTGGTTGCTCTGGAGGAAGTGCACCTGCTCGGGGAAGAAGGTCTTCCACTGGGCGGCCTCCAGCAGCAGCTCCACCGACCGGTCGGGGGCCCCGAGGCGCTCGGGTTCCTCATGGATCAGCTCGTGGAGGATGACGTGGCGGATGGGCGTGGTTTCGAGGGCACAGTACTTGACCAGTTTCTCGAAGTTGCGGCGATGCCCGTGCATGTCGCCGGTCATGACCACCTGCCCGTAGTTGGCGAAGCACAGCAGCGAACCCTCCCGGACCGGGTCGGTCAGGTTCAACTCCGCCGCCCTGCGGAAGGTGTCGATGGCTGTGGTGATCAACGTCATGTCGATGGGCCGCCGGGTGAGGCGGATACGGTTCCAGCCGGTTTTCCACTCCTCGGGTCGCCCAGGAGAGGCCCGGTCAGCGTGGCCTCGTTCTTCTCGAGGATGTGCTGGGCGACTTCGATCCGGCAGAGAACCTCGCGCATGTCCGCCGGTCGGTCCTTGGGGGCAGGTTGGCAACAGTCCGTGATCAGCCGGCTCAGCGCCGTGGGCACGTTGGGATTGACCTCGTGGGCCAGCGGCGCCTCGCGCGGGCCGACCAGGTCGATCCCGGTCCGCCGCTTCCTGCTGGGCAGGACCGTCGGGATCACCCGTCCCGTCACCGCCCAGTATAACGTGGCCCCGAGATTGAATACATCGGTCCGCTGGTCGAGCGGCGCGCCCTTCTCGACCTGCTCGGGGGCGATGTAATCGGGCGTGCCCTGGATGCGGCCCTTGACGTGGCCGATGGGGCAACTCTGGCCGAAGTCGATGATTTTCACTTCACCGCGGGTGCCGACCAGGATGTTGTTGGGCTTGATGTCCGCGTGGACGTACCCCATGCGGTGCAGGGCGTCCAGGCCGCTGGCCACCTGGGCGAAGATGCGCAGCAGCCCGTGCGTGCCCAGCGGGCCGATCTGTTCGAGCGTGCGGCCTTCCAGGTACTCCATGATGATGTGCAACTCACGGACGACAAAGAGCTTGCGTATTCGACGCATCTCGAGACTGCGCCGCAGGTTGGGGTGATCGAGCCGGCTGGAAATGGAGAAATCGTTCTCGGCCTGTTTGAGGTAACGATCGTCCTCCACCGGCCGGCGGACGACTCGTTTAAGGGCGAACTGCCGGCCGGTCTTCTGCTCGGCCACCAGCCAGATCGTTGAGCGCGCGCCGATCCCCACGCGCTCATAAACGGTGTAACCCGGTACGGAAAAACTCACGCACCCGCTCCCCGACCCGCGGCCCGGCAGCCGCGGGCCGAACGGACATGCACCCGGCGCGGCGGCTGAAGACGGGGCCTCGCCGCCCTCGTGGCAATTCTAAGTTGTCGAGGATTCCAGCGTCAACCGGTTCGGCGGCCGACCCTTGGGGTTGAGTACTCCGCGCCTGCTACGGAACCTACTCTTCAGCGGGAACGCGACACGAGCGGCTGAGCGTTCGATGCGTTTCGCGGCGGAGCAACGGATGAGCGCTGCGGTTCGACGAGCGGCGGAACCAGCGTGTCGTCCAAATCCACCCTGCCGATGGGAATGCGACACTTCTCGACCAGCACGTTGCGAAGCCGCTGGGTGGTTTCCCATTGCGGGCCGGAGATCTGGTTGCCGTCCGGCGAGGGTTCCAGCGCGATGCGGATGATGCCTCGACCGCCGACCGACCGCTGGGCGTTCCAGCTTTCCGTCAGCGACCAGAACCCTTTACGGTCCACAAAAAAGTGGATGCGGGCGGGGTCGAACTGACCACCCGGGCCGCTGGGCCCGATGTGAATCCCCTGCCAGGGTTGGGTCACGGCGACGGCGCTCAATTCGACCGGCGGCGCGGAAGCCACGCGCCCGGACGCGGGGAGCCCCCAATGCAACACCACCGCGCCTACGGTCATGGAAGCGACCAGGCAACCCAGGGTCTGTGCCATCCTCTTGTGGCGGTCCATAAGGCTGAAACTCGCGGATCAAAGACACCGGCGGACGTCGGGATCCATCCACGGCGCCCTACAGACGGTTCTACAATAGCTATCGGTCAAAGGCAAACGCCAAGTGTCGATTTTTTTCGCCCCTTCAGGGAATTATCGGTCTTGATCGGCCGGTTTCATCGAGGACCGCGAGGCCCTCTTCTCGGACCGGCACCCGTCGGATCGCGTCCAGGAGTTCCTTCGCGTGTCGCCGGTCGGCCTTTTCTGGGACGATGATTTCGACCCGCTGGGCGGGGTCCTCTTCGACGGCCTTGGCCAGCCGGCGGATCAGGTCGGCACGGGCGATGGGCTGCCCGTGCAGGCGGAGCCGCCCGTCTTCTTCCAGCCGCAGCCGCCAGGGCGCGGGGCGGATGATCAGCCGGGCCGGCGTCCCGACGGGCGGGATCCGCGGCGTGGCATGGCGAAGCCACCATTGATCGTTGCTTTCGGAATGCTCCTCGGCCAGGGCGATCAGCGAGGTGGGGAAATCCACCAGGGCGATCACCGTCCCCTCGACGTCGGCGGCCAGCCCGCGCCCGTCCTCCAGCGGCAGTGAACCGGCGAACACCCACGGCTGTCGGCCCAGCGGCCCTTTTCCGTCCACCCGTTCCAACCAGTGCTCGATCGGCTCGCGCCGGGGCTGGCCGTTGAGCGTATAGGCGATGTCCAGGTCCACCGCGTCGCCGGTGGCGGGGATGTACTTCTCATTCTCGTCGTAGCGCATGGGCCTGCCGGGGGTCAGCCCGATCAGGCCCAACGCCTGGTACAGGTGGGTGGGGCGGGCCTCGATCCGCACGATGGCCTCATGCTCGCGGTTGCCGGGCGAGCACGCGAACAGCTCCAGGTCGCCCTGGCGCAGGATCACGGTGACCTGGACCTCCACCTGCCGCTCTCTCCAGTCGATGCGGATGCCGGGCTGGAACAGACCCTCCGGCCGGGTGGCCGCGGGTCGAGTCGTGGGTCGACTGGCGGGCGGTGGGTCAGGCTCCGGGAAGGCGGGGCCCGTCACCGTCAGAATCAGACCACAGGCGAACCAGAACCGCGCGAGCCGAAGCCCCCGGCTCTTTCTCGATCGGATTGTTGACATCAAACCTGCCGGCGCCACGCCGCCCCAGGCTTGCGGCGAACTGGGCATTCTACATTCCCCGGGCCTGCTGCTTACGGGCCGCTTCGACCGTGTTGCGCAGGAGCATGGTGACGGTGACCGGCCCGACGCCGCCGGGGACGGGCGTGATCGCACCGGCCACCTCCTTGACCGAATCGAAATCCACGTCGCCGACGGTCAGCGAGGTCTTCTGCCCGGCCGCATCGGTGGTCTGGACGCGGTTGATGCCCACGTCGATGACCACGGCCCCCGGCTTGACGTGGCGGGCGTCGATGAGCCCCGGCTTGCCGACGGCCACGATGAGCAGGTCGGCCTGGCGGGTCTGGACGGCCAGGTCGCGCGTGGCGGCGTGGCAGGCCGTCACCGTGGCCTCGCGCTGAATCAGGAAGACGCTGACCGGCCGGCCCACGATCGCTCCCTGGCCGACCACCACGGCGTGGGCGCCGCGCAGTTCCATCCGCGTCTCGTTGACCAGCTCGACCACCGCCAGGGCCGTGCAGGGCGCGATGATCGGCGTGCCATAGAATACCAGCCCGATGTTGGCCGGGTTCACGCCCTCCACGTCCTTGTAGGGGTCGATGACGTACTGGAGCGAGGGGGCGTCCACGCCCGGCGGCAGCGGCATGTGCAGCATGATGCCGGTGACGGATCGGTCCTGGTTGAGCCGCTCGATGGCCGACGCGATGCCGGGGGCCTCGGAATCGGCCGGCAACCGCACCAATTCGTATTCGATGCCCATCTCCTCGCACTGCCGGGCCTGCGAGCGGGCGTAGACCAGCCCGGCCGGCGGATCGCCGACCAGGACGGCGGCCAGCTTGAGCGTCCGCCCCCGCCGGGCCCAGTCCTCGACCTGCCGGCGAATCTCGCACTTCATGCGCTCCGCGACGCGAAGACCATCTATGATCGAGGCGGGCATGGTGGTTCTCTGACTGTAGGATTCATCCCCAGTGCCTCACGATTCCGATGCATCACTGCCCGCGGCCAGGGGTTCCCGGTGCTTCTCGGAGCCGCCGGCCGCCCGAGCCGGGCGGGATGGCCCGGCAAGTCAATCCCTCCTTGTCACGGCCGGATAGCCTATCGGGCCGGACGATAAGGGGGAAGACACGCCACTTCCGACATGCGCCCCGGCCCGCGCGCGCGATTGACTCGGAAGGCCGGCCGGTTCACAATGAAGGGCTGTAACGGGCCGTCATGCCTCTTCTTCGGGCGGATCGACCATGCTGTGCCGGGCGCCTCTATCCAAGGGAGTTCTCCGGCTCGGGGCGAGCCTGTTGATCCAGGCGTCCCTGGCGTCGTCGTCGGCCGCCGCCTTGGCGGGCGCGCCCGGCCCGGCCGAACAGGAAGAGTTCTTCGAGACGCGGGTCCGGCCGGTCCTGGCCGAGAAATGCTTCGGCTGCCACGGGCCGGTCAAGCAGCGTTCCGGGCTTCGGCTCGACTCCCGCGCGATGGCCCTCAAGGGCAATGACAGCGGGCCGGCCGTCGTCCCCGGGGACGTCGGCAAGAGCCTGCTGGTCCGGGCCATCGGTTACGCCGGCGACGTGAAAATGCCGCCGGACGGCAAGCTCTCCGACCGCGAGATCGAGGCCCTGACCACCTGGGTGCAGTGGGGCGCGCCCTGGCCGGCGGAACGAAAGCCGATCAACCCGGCCGCCGGCACCCAACCCGCCGCCGACCCGAGCGAAGCCGCCCGATCCCACTGGGCCTTTCAGCCGGTCAAGAAGCCGCCGTTGCCGGAAGTCAAAGACCCCACCTGGGTGGCCACGCCGGTGGATGCCTTCATCCTTCGCAAGCTCGAGGACGCGGGCCTGAAGCCCTCGCCGCCCTGCGACCGCCGAACGCTCATCCGCCGCGCGACCTATGACCTGACCGGCCTGCCGCCCACGCCCGAACAGATCGACGCCTTCGAGGATGACGACCTGCCGGGGGCCTACGAGCGGCTGATCGAGCGCCTGCTGGCCTCGCCGCGCTACGGCGAGCGCTGGGGCCGTTACTGGCTCGACGTGGCCCGCTACGCCGATACCAAGGGCTACGTCTTCCAGGAGGAGCGGCGCTTCGCCTTCTCGTACACCTACCGCGACTACGTGATCCGGGCGTTCAACGAGGACCTGCCCTACGATCAGTTCCTCATCCATCAGATCGCCGCCGATCAGCTCGACCTGGGCGACGACAACCGGGCCCTGGCGGCGATGGGATACCTGACCCTCGGGCGGCGCTTCACCAACGTCATCCCCGACATCATCGACGACCGCATCGACGTGGTCACGCGCGGCATGTTGGGGCTGACCGTGACCTGCGCCCGCTGCCACGATCACAAGTACGACCCCATCCCCACGCAGGACTACTATTCGCTGTACGGAGTGTTCGCCAGCTCGGTCGAACCGGCGGAAGCGCCCCTGATCGGCAGGGTCAAGGAGACCCAGGAGTACGCGGCGTTTCTCCAGGAGGTGGAGAAGCGCAAGGCGGCCCTGGCCGAGTTCACCGAGAGCAAACGGGCGGCACTCATCGACGAGCTGCGCGCGGAGGCGGGCCGATACCTGGTCGAGGCCCTCAAGCCGGCCCGGCCGGCCCAGAAGGAGTTCATGCTGGTCTTCGCCAAGGGCGAGATCCGGCCGGACGTGGTGGACCGCTGGCGCGAGTTCCTGAAGAAGGCCCCGGCCGAGCGCCCGCGGGTGTTCGGTCCGTGGGCGGCCCTGTCGAAGCTGGCACCGGCCGATTTCGAGGCCGGCGCCGCCCGCCTCGTGTCCGAGCTGAACCGCGAGGTCCTCGAGCAGGGCAGAACCGACAAGGTCAACGTGCTGCTGCTGGCGACGCTGCACGAACGGCCGCTCCAGTCGATGGCGGACGTGGCCGGCGCGTACGGCGACGTCCTGGCCGGCGTGCACAGGAAATGGAAGGAGGCCCACGCCGCCTCGACCCGGCCGGCCGGGGCCAAGCCCATCGAGAAACTCCCCGACCCATCCGAGGAAGAGCTGCGGCAGGTGCTTTACGCCGAGGGCACGCCCACCGCTCTCACCGCCGACGAGGCCGTGGCCCTCTTTGACCAGACGGACACCGGCCGATGGGCCAAGCTCAAGATGGAGCTGGACAAGCTCCTGAACGACACCCGCGTGGCCCCCCCGCGGGCCCCCGTCCTGGTGGACGCGCCCAAGCCGCAGGAGCCGCAGGTCTTCATCCGCGGCAACCCCGCCAACCGGGGCGAGACCGTTCCGCGGCAGTTCCTCAAGGTGCTGGCCGGCGAGGGGCGCCGGCCGTTCAAGAAGGGCAGCGGGCGGCTGGAGCTGGCCCAGGCCATCGCCAGCAGGGACAACCCCCTCACCGCCCGGGTCATGGTCAACCGCATCTGGCTGCACCACTTCGGCGCCGGCATCGTGCGCACGCCCAGCGACTTCGGCCTGCGCGGCGACAGGCCCACGCACCCGGAACTGCTCGATTACCTGGCCTGGCGGTTCATGAACGACGGCTGGTCGATCAAGAACGTGCACCGGCTCATCATGCTCTCGAACACCTATCGCCAGTGCAGCCGCGCTCAGCGGAGCGAGCAGGATGCGGACCCCGACAACCGGCTGCTGGCCCGGGCCAACCGGCGGCGGCTGGACTTCGAGGCCATGCGCGATTCGCTGCTGGCGGTGTCCAACCAGCTGGACCTGGCCGTCGGCGGGCCGGCGGTGGATATCACCACGGCGCCCTACGTCGGGCGGCGGACGGTCTACGGTTTCATCGAGCGCCAGAACCTCCCCGGCGTCTTCCGCACGTTCGACTTCGCCAGCCCCGACACCACCAGCCCCCAGCGGCACGTGACCACCGTCCCGCAGCAGGCCCTGTTCATGATGAACAGCCCCTTCGTGATCGAGCAGGCCCGCAAGCTGTTGAGCCGCCCGGAGCTGGCCCGCCTGACCGACGCTCCAGCCCGCATTCGAGCGGTTTACCGCGTGGTGTTGGGGCGTTCGCCGACCGATGATGAGCTGAAACTGGGCCTGGATTTCGTGAGCGCCCCGCTGCCGCCGGAGGAGTCTGCCCCGCCGCCCGAGACGCAGATCTGGCAATACGGCTACGGTCAGTATGACGAAGCCGCCCGCAGGGTGGTGGCCTTCGAGCGGCTGCCGCACTGGACCGGCTCGGAATGGCGCGGGGGCCCGGAGCTGCCCGACCCCAGGCTCGGGTGGGTCCTGCTGAACGCGACCGGCGGACACGTCGGCAACGACCGCGAGCACGCGGCCATCCGCCGATGGACGGCTCCGCTGGCCGGGACGGTCCACGTCCGCGGGTCGCTCGAACATACCGAGCAGCGCGGCGACGGCGTGCAGGCCTGGATCGTCTCCAGCCGCTCCGGTGAACTCGGGCAATGGACGGCCCACGCCAGCAAGGCCGAAACCAGGGTCTGGGGCCTGAAGGTCGAGAAGGGCGAACACCTGGATTTCGTCGTCGAGCGCCGGCAGACCACCGATTTCGACGCTTTCAACTGGGCGCCGGTCATCGAAATGAGCGAACCGGCCCGGAGTTGGGACGCGGCGGCCGGTTTCAAGGGGCCCCAGCCGCCCCCGCCGCCGCCCCTGGACCGCTGGGAACAATACGCCCAGGTATTATTGTTGACCAACGAATTCATGTTTGTAGATTAGAAAGAGCCGCGGGCTTCGGCCCGCGCGGTCATTCGAGCGGCGGGAACCTTGCCCATCATGTCGCATCATCCTCCCAATCCTGAAGACCTGTTCCTGACCCGCCGCGAGATGCTCTGCCGGTGCGGGATGGGTTTGGGCGCCCTGGGGCTCGGCTCGCTGATGACCGTCAACGGGCTGCTGGCCTCGGCGGCCGAGGCGACGCAGGGCTACACCTCGCCGCTGGCTCCCAAGGCCCCGCCGCTGCCGGCCAAGGCCAAGCACGTCATCCACCTGTTCATGAACGGCGGGCCTTCGCACGTCGATACCTTCGATCCCAAACCGGCCCTCCAGAAATACGCCGGCAAGCCCCTGCCCATCGAGAACCCCAAGACCGAGCGCAAGACCGGCGCCGCGTTTCCCTCGATGTTCAAGTTCAAGAAGTACGGGCAGAGCGGCATCGAGGTCAGCGAGCTGTTCGCCCGCGTCGGCGAGTGCATCGACGACGTCGCGGTCATCCGCTCGATGCACGCCGACCTGCCCAACCACGAGCCGTCGCTGCTGCTGATGAACTGCGGCGAGGCCCGGTTGATCCGGCCGAGCATGGGCTCGTGGCTGACCTACGGGCTGGGTACCGAGAACCAGAACCTGCCCGGCTTCATCGCCATGTGCCCCGGCGGCTACCCCATTCAGGAGAGCCAGAACTGGCAGTCCGGCTTTCTGCCCGGCATCTTCCAGGGCACCTACATCGACACGCAGCACGGCGACGTCGAGAAGCTGATCGAGAACGTGCGCAACCACTACGTGTCCTCGAAGGCTCAACGGCGACAGCTCGACCTGCTGGCCGAGCTCAACGAACGGCACCGCAAAACCCGCGAGGACGACCGCAACCTCGAGGCCCGTATCCAGTCCTTCGAGCTGGCCTACCGGATGCAGATGGAGGCCGCCGACGCCTTCGACGTGAGCAAGGAGCCGCCCGAAATCCGCGAGATGTACGGCCCGGGCGTGCAGGCCCGGCAGATACTCATCGCCCGGCGGCTCGTCGAGCGCGGGGTGCGCTACGTGCAGCTCTGGCACGGCGAGGGCCAGCCCTGGGACAACCACGATGACATCGAGGTCAACCACCGCAAGCTGGCCGGGCAGTGCGACCGGGCCATCGCCGCCCTGCTCAAGGATTTGAAGCAGCGCGGCCTGCTGGAGGAGACCCTGGTGCTCTGGGGCGGCGAGTTCGGACGCACGCCGACCGTCGAACTGCCCACGCCCGGCTCCAACGCCGGCAAGATCAACGGCCGCGACCACAACCACTACGGCTTCACGGTGTGGATGGCCGGCGGGGGCGTCAAGGGCGGGCAGGTCTACGGGGCCACCGACGAGTTCGGCTTCAGCGCCGTCGAGAACCGCGTCCACGTCCACGACCTGCACGCCACCATCCTGCGGCTGATGGGCTTCGACCACGAGAAGTTCACCTACCGCCACGCCGGCCGCGACTTCCGCCTGACCGACGTGCACGGGCGCGTCATCCACGAACTCATTGCCTGATCTGTGCCCGTCCCCAACCCTGAAAGCCGACCGGCTGGAAGCCGGTCCCGCGCGGATTGCGTGAGGGATTCCACGCCGCCTAGCAGCCATGCGGAAATCGGACCGCGAAGACGCGACGAGCGCCAGGAGGCCCTCTTCGCCTGCTTTGCGTCCCGGCGGTCCGATTCCCCCGGCGTGCCGGCAAACGGCTCCGCAGGTCAGTTCAGATCGATGGTCCGGGTGGTCATCACGAACACCCGACGTTCCTCGGAGAAGGCGATGATCGGGCGGGCCTTGCGCCACCAGCGCTCGAGGGAGCGCCAGTCCCAGGCTCCGGCGGCGCGGTGCTTGAGGATTTCCGAACGCAGGTAGTCGTCGGTGAGGGTCGGGAAGGTGATGAACGACGGCATCGGCACGCCCAGCCGGTCGCAATACACGCCCAGGTAGACGGCCGCCGGGTGTTTGGCCTTGAGCAGCTCCTCGGCAAGCTGGGGATAGCGCGCGCGGTCCAGCCGGTCGAGCAACAGGAACAGCACCTCGCGGGTGAGCGTCTCGGCGGCGAGTTTCGCCAGCGTGGCCGGGGGCATCTTCTCCTCCAGGGCCCGGTTCACCTCCTGGATGGCCGGTTCGAGCCGCTCGAGCGGGGCCTCGATCCAGAAGCAGACGCCGTCGGTCTTCACCGAGTTCCTGACCTCTCCGCGGGCGAAGGCGACGTAGTCCCAGTCCAGCGGGCCGCCGCCGTCGCCGCAATAGGTCTGCAAGCCGTCGGCCGTGAGCTGCCCCCAGTAATGCAGGTTGTTGCCGAACCGCCGCGTGGCCCCGGCCCCCCGCGAGCCGTCCACCGGGAACCAGCCGTAGTCCTTCAGGTACACCTCCGCCCAGCGGTGAAAGACCGCGTCCTCGTGGACTTTCTCATCGTAGCGGGTCTTGTTGGCCGTCGAGATCATCACCCCGCCGGTGTACCGGCAGGGCACGCCCGCCGAGCGCATCAGCGACAGGATCGAGTAGGTGTACTCCGAGCAGGAGCCCTGCTTGCGCTGAATGACCTCCGGGGCGGTGTCCCACTTGTCATCCCGCAGGTAGGTCACGTTTTCCACGAACCAGTGGAAGACCGCCGCGGCCTTTTCATAGTCGCTCATGCCGGGCCTGATCAGCGCATCGCGCAGGGCGGTGACGCCCGGATCAGAGATGAGGTACTTGGGCGTGTCACGGGTGTAGCGGGCCCGATCGGCCTCTCCCAGGGGCTCGACGCCGGCGGAGGGATGAAAGACGGCGGCATAGGTCTTCACCGCCGCCATCCACCCGTGCCGGCGGACCTCGCCGGGCTGGACCCCCCGGTCGCAATACTCGGCGATGCGGTTGCCGAACTCGTCCTCGAAGATGCGCTCGTAGCCCGGCTGGGGATAAAGGAAGACGATCTCCTGGCGGGCGTTGGGGCGGGGCAGGGCGAGGTAAACGCGCACGTCCTGCGGCTTGTCGGCCGTATTGGTGACCGGGTATTCGTAACGGACGATGCGCTCGACCGAGTTGGCCCGCTGAACGGCCTGCTCGCCGCGGGCCGCGCCGCCGGCCAGGAAACCGACCGTCAGGACAAGCGTGAAGATCCTCATAAAGGCTCCATTGTATCAGGTACTCTGGCCCGCGGTGATGGCCGCGTCGAACCGGGCCAGGCTCTCCTCGAGGATCTCCCTGGCCGCGTCCGCGCCCTCAATGACCCCCTCGACGAACCGCAGGTCGCGTTCGAGCTGGGCCCGGGCCCGGTCCTTGCCTTCGGCCCCCGACAGGCCCAGCCGCCGGTCCGCGCTGTAGCGCTGAAGCTCGGCCTGCTGCGACACCGCGCTGATGAGGCGGTAGACGTGGTCGAGTTCGCGCACCCGGGCCCGCAGCTTGTCCACCTCCTTGAGACGCTGATTGAAGCGCGGCGGGTCGTCGAGCAGCCCGAGCAGCTCGTGGAGCCGCTCGGTCAAGCGCTGACAGGTGCGGGTCATCTCGTCGAGTTCGGCCAGGCGCTTTCGGAGCTGTGCCCGCCCGGCCGGCAGCCGCGCGGGATCGTGCCAGGACAACCGCTCGCGGTAGGCGAAGCACTCCGGGGGGATCGGTTCCCGACAGTATCGTTCGGCGGCCTCGTTCAGAGTCATGACCTGCGTGCCGCTCTTGCGGACCCCGCCCTCGGTGGCGTCGATCACCCGCCCGGGCACGGCCGCGAAGTCGCCCTCGAACTGCTGAAGGTAGGTGAACAACTGCTCGTCGGTGTAGAGGTCGCGCCCCTCGAGGTCCTTGACGCGCATGAGGATCCTGCGGGCCCTCGCGATGCGCTCCCACTCCTTCATTTCCATGGTCCAGAAGCGGTTGAGTTCCGGTCGCCAGAGGTCGTGCATGGCCGTCCCGGGCGCGTAGTACACGTGCCCGGTATAGGCCAGGTCCTGGCCGACCAGGATGACCGGTGCGCAGCCCAGGTGCAGGGCCAGGTAGAAGGCCAGGTGGGCGACGGTGGCCCCGGCCTTCAGGCCCGCCCGGGCCGCCAGCTCGTCACCCACGCACAGCCGGGCGAAACCGTTGTCCAGCAGCGAGACTGGCCCGCGGTAGGCGTCGAGCACGTGCCAGGTGACCTTGGGCTCGGCCACCAGGTGCGTGCCGGAGAAGTCCTTCACCCCCTCGAAGAAGCGCTTGGACATCTCGTGATAATCGAGCGCGGTCACGAAATCGGGTACGATCCCGCGGTCCAGCAGCATCTTGAAGGTGGTCTGGACGGCGATGAGCACCGCCCGCCCCTTCAATTCCGCGAGCCGGTCGATGTTCTTGCGCAGCGACGGGCCGGCGGAAACCACGACGCCCGGGCGGCCCCGGAAGCGGTCTTTGAGCACCTCGATGCCCGGCGTCGAGAGATACACCGGCAGGTTGTTGGCGATGTTCCGACAGGTGATCCGCGCATTGGCCACCAGCGTGACCAGGGTCATGCGGCAATAGGTCATGTGGTCGGCCAGCAGCTTGCGAACGGCGGCGTGGAACTCGCCGGCGACCCGCTCGGACGGCGGATGCGAGACGAATCGCGTGCCCAGCATCATCAGCGTGTTGAACGGTTCGAGCCGCTCCTGCAACTCGGCCTTGTCGAGCGAGGTCACCAGCAAGCATCGGCGGGCGGCCAGCAGGGCGGAGAAATCGCCGGCGCCCAGGGCGGCCTTGAGCAAGGCGAGGTTCGGTTCGCTGACGATGAGGAAGGCCTCGCCCTTGAGCCGGGCGGCCAGGGCCCTGACGTGATGCCCCAGCCCGAACCCGCTGACCACGTGGCAAAAAGTATCCTCGAGGTCGACCGCGGCGGCGAAGCGACCGGCCTCCGCTTCGGGATCGACGCGGCTGTGCAGATAGACGGGCCGGTCCGAGTCCGGCACGCGCACCGCCGCCGTCGGCGGACCCAGCCGGCTGGGCTCCACGATCACTGAGCCGTCGTCCCGGCAGGCATCGATCCGCCGGGCCAGGCGGGCGTCCACCCGCAGCAGGGCCGCCATGTTCCGCGCGTAGAGATCTTCCTTGACCGGTCCTTCGCCCACGGGCAACCTGGTTTCGTCCGTTATTCGTCGGTCACACAGCCTTGCGAGGCCGACTTGACGGCCTTGATGTACTTGTACAGCGTGCCCCGTGTGGCCTTGTACGGCGGGGCCTGCCAGCGGGACCGCCGCCGGGCCAGCTCCTCGGCGGGCACCTCGAGGTCGATGGTGTTCTTCGTCGCGTCGATGGTGATGACGTCGCCGGTCTGGACCAGGGCGATGGGCCCGCCCTCCTGGGCCTCGGGGGTGACGTGCCCGACGATGAAGCCGTGCGATCCGCCCGAGAAGCGCCCGTCGGTGACCAGGGCCACGTCCTTGCCCAGCCCCGCGCCCATGATCGCCGACGTGGGGGTGAGCATCTCGGGCATGCCCGGCCCGCCCTTGGGGCCCTCGTAACGGATGACGATCACGTCGCCCTTGACGATCTCCTTGCGTTCCAGGGCCGCCAGCATGTCCTCCTCGGAGTCGTACACCTTGGCCGGTCCGCTGAAGCGCGAGCCCTCCTTGCCGGTGATCTTCGCCACCGCGCCCTCGGGGGCGAAGCTGCCGCGCAGAATCTGGATGTGGCCGGTGGGCTTGATGGGCTTCTCCAGGGGCATCACGACCTGCTGCCCGCTCTTGAGCCCGGGCAGCGGCTTGAGATTCTCCTCGACGGTCCGCCCGGTCACGGTCAGGCAGTCGCCGTGCAGCAGGCCCTTCTCGAGCAGGTATTTCATCACCGCCGGCGTGCCGCCGACCTGGTGAAGGTCTTCCTGGACGTACCGGCCGCTGGGCTTGAGGTCGGCCAGGAACGGCACGCGGTCGCTGACCTTCTGGAAATCGTCAATGGTCAGCTCGACGCCGGCCGTGCGGGCCATGGCGATCAGATGCAGCACGGCGTTGGTCGAGCCGCCCAGGGCCATGACCACCGCCAGGGCGTTCTCGAAGGCCTTGCGGGTCATGATGTCGCGCGGCTTGAGATCGCGCTCGAGCAGATGGCGGATGGCCGCCCCCGCTCGGCGGCATTCCTCGGCCTTGCCGGGGTCTTCGGCCGGCGTCGAGGAGCTGTAGGGCAGCGACAGGCCCAGGGCCTCGATGGCCGAGGCCATCGTGTTGGCGGTGTACATCCCGCCGCACGCGCCCGCCCCCGGGCAGGAGTGCCGCACGATGTTCTCCCGCGTCTTCTCGTCGATCTTGCCGGCCAGGTATTCGCCGTAACACTGAAACGCCGAAACGATATCCAGCACCTGCCCGTTGTGGTGCCCGGCCCGGATGGTCCCGCCGTAGATCATGATCGTCGGACGGTTCAGCCGGGTCATGCCCATCACGCAGCCGGGCATGTTCTTATCGCAACCCGGCAGCGTGATGCAGGCGTCGTACCATTGGGCGGCGACCACCGTCTCGATCGAGTCCGCGATCAGGTCGCGCGACTGGAGCGAATAGCTCATCCCCTCGGTGCCCATCGAGATGCCGTCGCTCACGCCGATGGTGTTGAAACGCAGTCCCACCAGCCCGGCGGCCTGGACGCCCTCCTTGACCAGGGCGGCCAGGTCGTTCAGGTGCATGTTGCAGGTGTTGCCCTCCCACCAGACGCTGGCGATGCCCACCTGCGGCTTGTTCATGTCCTCCGGCGTCAGGCCCGTGCCGTAGAGCATGGCCTGCGAAGCGCCCTGCGACTTGGGTTGGGTGATCCGCGAACTGTACTTGTTAAGCTGCGGGGGCATGCATCGTCATCCTTGGATTCTGGTTCCTGGTTCCTGGTTTCTGGTTGCGGGTCGTAGAGGGGTCGGGGTTGTCACCGTCCAGCCGAAGCTCCGCGCGGGCTGAAGCCCACGGCTCTTTGTGCGCCCCACGATCGCGTTCCTCCAGGCGTCGGCTTCACACGGGCGGCGGCGGCATGAATGCCGCCTTGTTTGTAACACGCTACTTGCCCGCCCTCGCTCCTCCGAATCGTTTCGGCGGATACCCAATCCGCAATCCGAAATCCCCTCGTCCCTCGCCTTTTCGTGACCCTTAATCGTACTTCTCGCCCTTCTGTTTCTTGGCCAGGTATTTCACCAGTTCCTTGGCGTTTTCCTTGGCCATGTGCTCGGTCTTGCCGGCGGTGGGGGATTTGCTGATGCCCTCAATGAACAGCCGGGCCAGCTCCTCTCCGCTTTCGGCGTCGGTGAGCGTGGCGATCATGTCCAGCCGGGCCTCGCCGCCGAAGGTGCCGCGTTCCTTCAGGAAACGGGCCGCGACCTTGGCGACGAGGGCTTTGCCGCTCTCGCGAAGGTTTTTCTTCGATTCCTCGCCCAGCTCGACCTCCATTTCCGTGCGGATGATGGCCAGCTTGGCGGCCGGGATGATGGCCGGAACATCAGTGGTGACTTCGCCCAGACGGATGGCATTGTAATCCCTGGCTCGGACGGTCGAGAGATCCTCAAGCGGCCGGACCTTGGCCTCGGCCCCGGTGATCACCTGGACGGCCATCTTGCCGCCGCTCACGATCATGCCCGTGGTGCTGCACCCGGCCAGCCCCCAGGCCATTGCGGATATGCCAACCACGCGAAGCCATTCCATCAGACGTTCTCCAGGCCGATCGCGGATCGAGACGGCAGGCCGAGCCAAACGGCGAGTGCCGCGGACGAACAGGTGACGATTGTACACCCCGGCCGGCTTCGATCAATCCGGCTTTCCGGCGGCCTCCTGGAAGCCGCGACCGAACGGGCGGGGCGCTATCGGCGGCGATGAATGTAACGCCGGGCTCGAGCGCCGTCCGTTTCGGCTCATTCATCGCGGGCGTTGGGCCTCGCCACAATGACCCGCGGGCAGGAAGCTCCCGGTTGTCAGTCGTCAGGCCTGGGTCACGATCCGACATGCCGCTGTTGAGCCGTGCGAGTTGGGGTATTTGCCACCCGTTGGGAAAAGCGTAACGGCGTGACCGGCGGGGGCTGGTCCGATATACTTTTCACCATCAAGCCGACGCCTGAGGTCGCTTTGACCGATAGGACATAGCGCCGGCCCGCTTGAGTCCCGTTCTGTCGGACGGGCAGGCCCCGGCCAGAAAGGAACCACGACGATGCCACTGATGACCACCAAGCCGATGTTCGACCTGGCCTACGACGGCGGGTTCGCGATCGGAGCCTTCAACGTCAACAACATGGAGATTACCCAGGGGATCATCGAGGCCTGCGCCGCCGAGAAAAGCCCTCTGATCCTCCAGATCTCCAAGGGGGCCCGCAAATACGCCAACATGCGCTACCTGCGGCACATCATCACCGCGGCGGTCGAGGAGCATCCCGAGCTGCCCATCGCCATTCACCTCGATCACGGCGACAGCGTGGACCTGGTGCAGACCTGTCTGAAGGACGGTTTCACCAGCGTGATGATCGACGGTTCGCACCACCCCTACGAAGAAAACGTGAGCCTGACCAAGGCGGTGGTGGAGGTGGCCCACGCCGGCGGCGTGACCGTCGAGGCCGAACTGGGCATGCTCGGCGGGATCGAGGAGGACGTCGTCGGGCTGGACCCGGCCGAGTACGAGAAGAACGTCGAGAAGTTCCTCACCGACCCGCGCCAGGCCCGGGACTTCTCCCAACGGACGGGCATCGACAGCCTGGCCGTGGCCATCGGGACCAGCCACGGGGCCTACAAGTTCAAGCACGAGGCCAAGCTGGCCTTCAACCGCATCGAGGAGATCATGAAGACCTGCCCGGGCCTGCCGCTGGTGATGCACGGCTCGTCGAGCGTACCCCAGGAGTTCATCGACCTCATCAACAGGTACGGCGGGAACATGCCCAACGCCAAGGGCGTACCCGAGGACCAGATTCACATGGCCGTCACCAGGTACGGCGTGTGCAAGGTCAACATCGACACCGACCTGCGGCTGGCGCTGACCGCCAAGATCCGCGAGGTGTTCGCCACCAAGCCGGCGGAGTTCGATCCGCGCAATTATTTGGGCCCCGGCCGGGAGGCCATCGTCACCATGGTCCGCCGCAAGCTGCACGTGCTCAACAGCGCCGGCAAGGCCGAGGCCGTGGTCAAGCAGTGGGAGAAGCTCGGCCGGCCGATGCCGAAGTACTACGCGTGAGCCGGCGGGGTGTCCTGGTTCAGCCTGAAAAGGAGAACCAGCCTTGCTGTCTTACACCTGCCTGCCGGCAGGCAGACCCGTCGGGAGACCATCACGGCGGGAATGCCGTTTTCTGTCCGCCCGCTCACGTCGCGGCACTCGCGGCTTTGCGGTCTTCCCCCACACCGTCGGAGCGTGGGGTCACTTCGGGGCGTCGGCCGACTGACCGGCGCTTTCGCGGGCCCGGCGCAGGGCCCGGTCATAGGCCGCCGGCAGATCCGCGGGCTGGCCCTCGTCAGTCCACCAGCGGGGCTTTTCGGTGTAGATCCACACGTACTCGTCGGCGTTCTGAAGGGCCGCGCGGACCAGCGTCTCGAACCGTTCGGGGGTGTGGTAGTTCTTCTCGAAGTTCTCCAGGTCCCAGCCGCGCTTCCGCCAGTCGTTGTCCGGCCAGATGCCGAATGAGACCGAGATGACCCGCAGGTATTTCTCGCGATCAGCCCCGATCATCGGCAGCAGATCCTCCCTCATGGCCCGGCGCGAGCGGACGAAGTCGTCGGGGTCCTTGTATCCATAGGCGATCTCATCGCCGTCGATGATCCGCGACCGGCCGTTGGCCGCGTCGATCAACCCGTCCATGAACGGCGCGACCAGTCCGTAGCTCTTCTCGGCCAGCGGCTGCCTGCCCCGCCCGCTCTGCACCCAGGGCATGCTGTAGCCGAACGGCAGGAACAGCGTGATGTCGGGGTACTCTTTCTGAAACGCCTCCATCACCTCCCGCCCGCGCCGGCGGACCTGGGCCGCGTAGACCTCCCACGATTTCGCCTCCCTGTCGCGCTGCTTGCGGTAGTCGAAGAGGTGGAAGTTGTACTGCTCGATGTCGAAGAGCAGCCCTTTGCAGCCGCCTTCCCGCGCGAACCGGGCGGCCAGGCGGGCGTTATTGAGGACCGAGGCGAAGTCATCGAACCAGTCCAGATCCGCCGGGGTGGTGTTGAACCGCAGAAAGTTGTCCTGAAAGCGGGTGAACTTCGTGGCCTTCAGGTCCGCCAGCGCCGGGGCCAGCTCATCATAGACGAAGGCCCGCCTGCCCCAGCCTTCCCACGTGAAGCTGCCGCGCTTGCCGTTCGGCTTGTCATAAGGGGCACTGAAGACGCACCCGTCGAACGGCGACCGCTCCATCTGTTCGATGTGTCGGCGCATGAAGGCGGTCGTGGGCTGGTCCCAGCCCCATTCGATGAGCTTCTTCCGGCTGGTATCGCCTGACTGGCCATGCGCCGCGCCGACCGCCATCCACCCGACCAACAGAAATCCCAGTCTGGGCCACATGTCATCATGCTCCTTGGCTTTGGCTCGCCGATCTCGGGTTTGCGTCGATCTTGGCTGGCACTTGCGACACCGAGCGGGTAAACTATAGATTGTTGGATCAGTTTATCTGTAATACTGCCGAGTGTCCAGCGTATTTCGCCAAAAAGTAGGTCTCATGAAATCTGTCACCTTGCAGAAGCGACGGCCGAAGCAGTGTCGGAAGATCGTCATTGTCCTGCTTGTGATTGATTGCTTCACCGGCTCAGCCGATGGGGGCAGTCCGTGGATTCCCGTGTTTCCTGGGGCGGAGGGGAACGGAGTCCAGACCCCCGGCGGCCGGGGCGGGACCGTCTATGAGGTCACCAACCTCAATGACTCCGGGCCGGGCAGCCTCCGGTCGGCCATCGAGGCCGCAGGCCCGCGCATCGTCGTCTTCCGCACCGGGGGGACCATCGTTTTGCAGTCCACCCTGCTGCTGGTGAACCCCTACATCACCATCGCCGGCCAGACCGCGCCGGGCGGAGGAATCGCCCTGCGGAACACCTCCAACTTCAACATCTACGAGGACCCCAGCGCCACGCTCGACGTCCGCACCCATGACGTGGTCATCCGCCACCTGCGTATCCGCTCCGGCATCGGCGGGCGCGAGTCGGACGCGCTCCAGCTTCACCACGGAGCCTGCAACGTGGTCATCGACCACTGCTCGTTCAGTTGGTCGGTGGACGAGGTCATCTCCACCTGGTCGGACCCCCGCGACGTGACTTTTTCCTGGTGCATTTTCTCGGAAGGTCTGCGCGACGCCGGCCACAGCGAAGGATCGCACAGCGCCGGGCCGCTCTTCGGCAGCGACGGCTGCACGCGGGTCTCGCTGCATCACAACCTGTTCGCCCACAACAACGACCGCAACCCGCGGATCAAGATCGGCGGCCTGATGGACGTCGTCAACAACGCGATCTACAACTTCGGCGACAACGCCGGCGTCATCAGCCGCGACGTCGGGTCCATGGGCGTCAATTACGTCGGCAACTACGTGAGGAAAGGGGCCGACAGTTCCAACAACTATGAGGTCCAAGTCTGGAACGGGCCGTTTCCCCTGTCGCTCTACGTGGAGGGCAACCTCGGCCCGCACCGCACGGACCCCGCCTCGGCCCAGAACCTGGTCGTCGACCCGAGCGGCTGGGGCGTGCTCGCGCCGGCCCGACAGCCGCTCATGCCCGTCAGGACAGACACGGCCGCCCAGGCCCTCAACCGCGTTCTGCAAAGCGCCGGCGCGAACCGGCCGCAACGCGACGCCGTGGACCAGCGCATCGTCGCCGATGTTCTCAACGGCACCGGGCGGATCATCGACAACCCGCTCCAGGTGGGCGGATGGCCGACGTTGGAGGCCGGAACTCCGCCCGCCGACCGCGATCACGACGGGATGCCCGATGACTGGGAGATCGCTTTCCAGCTCGATCCCGATTCGCCCGGGGACGGGCCCGACGACGCCGACGACGACGGCTACACCAACGTCGAGGAGTTCCTCAACGACACCCACCCGCGCGTGGATCCGACCTGCGGCGTCAGACTGGTGGCTTACCACGGCAGCGCGCCCGAGGGGGCGGTGTTATCGGCCGCGGGTCCAGGCCGTTTCATCCGAACGGACCGGGCCCACACCCTGGCGGCGGTCCCGCCGGCTTATGCCTGCGCCCTGCTGGTCCGCTACGCCGAGGCGGACGCCGACTTCTCCGGGAATGAGTTGATCGGAATCCAGCTCGCGGCCGATGCAACGATAGCGGTGGGTTGCGCCGCCGGATCCACTTCACCCGGATGGCTGGCGGAGTGGACGGCCACCGGTGAAACGTTGACCGCACGCCTGGACGGGATCGCGGGCGGCGCGGTCAGCTTCAACCTATTCACGAAGGCCTTCGCCGGGGGCCAGACCGTCATGCTGGGCGGAAACGCTCCAGGCGGTGGAAACGCGACGATCGGCTACATGGCCCTGATCCGACCGAACTGTCCCCGCCCGACGCCGGTCATCACCGGGCAACCGCAGCACCGATACGTCCGACGCGACGGGCAGGCCGTCTTCACCGTCTCCGCCGCCGGCGGCGAAGGGCCGTTGACCTTCCAGTGGTTCAAGGACGGCATCCCGCTGGATGACGCAGGGCATTACTCGGGCACGGCCACGCCGAACCTGCGCGTAGGGCCCGTATCGGCCGCCGACGCGGGCAGGTATTCCGTCGTGGTGACCGGGGAATGGTGTGCGGTCACGTCGGCCGACGCGGTTCTGGCCTTGGCCACGCCCTGCGACTTCGACGGCGACCTCGACGTGGATCTCGAGGACTTCGGCCACTTTCAGGGATGTCTGGGTTCATCGAGTCCGGAGTGTTTCAACGCCCGGCTGGACGCCGACCTGGATGTGGATCGGTTCGACACGTCCGTTTTCGTGGGATGCTTTAGCGGACCGAATATCCCGGCGGCGCCCCAATGCCGGGAATAGGTCCGATTTGGGGTTGACTCGCGTCCTGTTCCGGCGTTATTATCTATTGTTAGTCCATTTTATCGCTAGTTTGTCCGAGGAGTAAGACATGCAGAGTCAGGATCCCGCATCCGACCACCGTCGGCTCGTGGCCCGGCATCGCATTCGGGACAACCTCGAAAAGATGATCCTGGGCGGTGAGCGTCCCCCGGGCGCCAAGCTGGTCCAGCAGCAGTTGGCCAAACGGTTCGGCGTGGCCCAGGGCGTGGTGCGCGAGGCTCTGCTCGAGCTCCAGGCCTTCGGGCTGGTCGAGACGGTCGATAACCGCGGGATATTCGTCAGCGAGTTGAACGCCAAGAAGCTGCTCGACTCGTTCGAGGTTCGGGAGATGCACGAGGGCCTGGCCGCCCGGCTGTGCTGCGAGCGCATGAACCGCCAGGACCTGCGCTGCGTCGGTGAGATCGTGGACCGCATCCGGGCCCTGAGCCGCGAGGACAAGCGGATGGAGGCCGCCGAACTGGATCGCGAGTTCCATCACACGCTGGTCCGTTATTCCGGAAACAGCATGTTGATCCGGCTGGCCGACAACTACCGGCTGCTCGGAAAGGTCATCCAGTTGACCCGCGACCCCGAGATGGTCTACGCGGAGCACACGGCGATTTTGCGGGCCATCGGCGAGGGCAACGCGGACGAGGCCGAACGCCTCTCCCGGGTGCACATCCAGATCGCCCGGCGCGACGTGGAGCGGGCCATCGCCGACGGCACCTTCGTCCCCCACTGGGTGTCCGGCGGCGGCTCGATCTACGACCTGGAAGTGCGCAAGCCGGCTTGAGAGGAATCACCCCGGCGCAGGTATGCACCGGCGCGGCGGTTTCGGACGGGACCGTCGATCAGCGGCAAGAGGCAGCGAGGTGGGCGGCCCCGCGGTCGCGCAAACGCTCACACGAGGAGGAATCGGAGATGTTGAAGCATTCATCCATCGCCATGCTGTCGGCCGGTGTGGCGGCCCTGTCAGGCCTTTCTCAGGCCGCCCGCGCGGATGCGTATCTGCCCCCGGTCTGCGACGGGGGATGGACGTACGTCTACAACGGCGATCAGGCCCTGGTCGCGGTGGATACGAACCGCGATCGCGACGGCTCGCTGGACGGGAACTGGGGCTGGTACTGCGGATCGACGCTTCAGAGCGGCGCCCGCACCTGGGACGGCATCGTGGAGAGCGGCGGGGTTCCGGGAACCGCCCCGGGCGTCGGAGCCCCCGGTGGGATCGCCATCCTCACCGATCCCGACTCGACCACCTATCTGCGGATGCAGGACCCCGGCGACCCCCGCCCCTACGGCGTGCTTCAGCCGACCAATCAGAAGTTCATGTTCGGGCACAACATCTCCTCGGACGTGGGCCCCGACGTGGCCCGCAGCATCCTGGATCACGGTGTGACGCTGTCGTTCCGCATCCGCCTGCCGACGCCGGCCACCGCCAACGGCGGGCTCGATAACCGCTACCCGCCCAGTCCGGTCGGCGTGGTGCCCTGGCCCGAGGGTGGCGACGGCTACATGGACGGCGTGATCGCCATCCGCCAGGACCTGGGCGATCAGCTCATCTCCTTCGGCTACGCCCTGGCCACCGACCTGGCCGACAACTCGGTGGACGTGATGCAGGGCCGGCAGGGATTGACCTTCAACCGGCTCCACCAGCCTTTTCCCAATTCGGGCGTCGAACCCAACGAAACCAACCTCAACAACGGCACGTTCAACGTCGTGCAGGTCGCGGACATGACCGTATGGCACGAGTTCTGGATCACCATCCGCAAGGGCGGCGCCGGAACCCACCAGGTCACCGTCTGGATGGACGGCTCGCTGACCCCCGTGGGCACCTACGACGTGACCGCCTTCACCGAGCAGGATTTCACCTACAACTCGCTGAGCATGGGGCTGGGCTTCAGCAACGCCAGCGGGGCGGTGGACGTGGACTTCGTGAAGTACGCGGCGGGGGCTTATCCGCCGTCGGCGTCGGCCTGCCTGCTGACCGCCGGTCCGGCGAGCACCCAGACCGTGACCGCCGCCCGGGGCCAGCCCGTCGATCCGATCGTTTTCACGCTCGCCAACTGCGACGGCAACGTGACCGAGCTGACCTACACCGTCGAGGAACTCGACGCGGGACTGAACCCGACCAACGTGTCCTGGCTGAGCCTGGACAAGACCGGCGGCTCGGTCGCCATCGGCGGGACGGACAGGCTGGAGGCCACCCTCGACACCAACCAGGACCCCGGCACGCACACCGCGTACGTGCGCATCACCGACGCTTGCAGCCCGGGCAACGTGATCCTGCGGCGGATCGACATGACCGTGCTGCCGTGGAACGTCAGCGGCTGCGTCGATGACTACCGTTCGTACCTGCGGGAATACCCGGCTTTGCCGCCGGCGGTGCCCTACACGATCACCAACGGGACGGGGGCGGATCTGTCCTACACCGTGACCGTGGACGTGCCCTGGGTGACGTTCGACCCCGCGTCGGGGACCATCCCCGCGGGCGGGGCGGCGGCCACCACGGGAACGTTCAACCTCGGGCTGCTGGCCGGCCTGGGCACGGGCACCAACACCGCCAACATCACCTTCACCAACACGGCCGACTCCTCGACCATCGGGCGGAAGATCCGCCTGGAGGTGGTGGGCGTGGGCTCTCCGCTGCCCAACGTGGCCATCTGGACCTATCGCGGGGACGTGGACCTCAACCTGGCCCCCGACCACTCCGCCGGGGCCGATCTGAAGTTCCGGGTGCTCGCCGGCACGATCGAAGGCGCGGTCGAGACCGACCCCGACGCCCGCAACAAGAAGGTCTGGCGCGTCATCGACGACAGCGACACGGACCGGGTCATGTACGAGGCCCGGCGCGGCAGCGGGGCGGGCGAAAACGTGAATACCATCGGCGGGGTCGGCGTCACCGTGGTCAGCCGGTTCAAGGTCAACTCCTGGAGCGGACCGGCGCTCAGCCCGCAGTTGTACATCTTCAGCACCGACGCCTACGGCACCGGCAACAACCAGAACGCGGCCCTGACCAGTCTGGGCTACTGGGGCGGCGCCGACGGGACCGTCGGGGAGCTGCTCCGCAACGCCATCGCCCGGGCCGCCGGCAGCGACGGCTTCGTCACCGTGCGGATGACCAGCATCGGCCGCAATACCGCCGACGCCGCCTGCAACCGGACCGTCCGCATCTACCTGAATGAGGACCCGACGCCGGTGCTGGTCAGCCACCAGACCCAGTACACCGCCGGCAGCCCGCTGTACTTCCCGCGGGAGGGCTTCGGCTTCGGGGTCGGAAGCCAGACCGGAATGATGGACGTCTCCTTCGACTGGGTCAGCGGCACCAACGGCGGGGCCTTCGCCCCCGGCGAAGAAGTGGCCGTCTTCGGCAGGAGCCTGATTCCGGAGTTCTGCCCCACGCCCTTCGCCGACTTCGACGGCGACGGGGACGTGGACCAGGTGGACTTCGGCGAGTTCCAGCGATGTTTCACCGGCTTCGGCGGCGCGACCAGCCCGGAGTGCGCGTGCTTCGATCAGGACGGGATCAACGGGGTGGACGACGCGGACCTGACCGCATTCGTGAACTGCGCCAGCGGCCCGAACATCCAGGCCGACCCGGGCTGCCAGCCCTGATGACGTCGGGATGCGACCGGTTTCACCTTCCGAGTCGTACCAAGTGCAGCGGCGAGCGGAACGGGGAGGCGAAACGTGACAGAGGGGGCGACTCCCCCCTTTGAGAGTCAGCGGATGATCCCGGCGGCGGGCCGGACGCCCGCCCGGGGGTCTCCTCCACCCCGCCGGCGACCGAGCCCCCGAAAGCGAGAAGAACCATGCCCACGAGAACCGAGCGGTGTAGAGACCGGGCCGAACGGCGGCGCGACCGGAAGGCGTTCACGCTCATCGAAATCCTGGTGGTGGTGGCCATCATCGCCCTGCTGGTGGCGATTCTGCTGCCCTCGCTGGGGCGGGCCCGCTGGCAGTCGCGCATGGTCATCTGCAAGGCCAACCTCCAGCAGCTGGGGGTGGCCTTCATGATGTACGCCAACGGCAACAACACCTACTTTCCGCTGACCGCCGGCTCGGGCAACGACAGCTTCTACGCCCTGGGCAAGCGCAACGCCGACCCCAATGGCATGTGGCGCTCCAGCCTGCTCAAGAACGTCAACGTGCTGGTCTGCCCCGCGACCAAGAACGTCATCCGCAGCCAGTCGCTCAGCTTCCCCGAGGTGATCGACCTGTATTCGGAGGGCTCGGGGCCCGCGCATCCCGTGCCCATCATGCGGTCCGCCAGCGGCGAGTACTCCGACATCGACACCACGGCCGGCGGCGACGGCAAGCCCAAGACCGCGGCCCCGCGCGAGAACGACTTCGGCGGGGGCAGCTACGAATACAACGGCTGCTACGACAGCACCAGCAGCCCGGCCGGACGGGCCTACAGCGGGCGGCACAAGAAGTCCAACGAACTGGCCTTCCCCATGGCCATGATCGTCCTGGTGCACGACAACGACAACCGCCTCAACGGCTCGGACTTCGGCTGCGAGAACGCCAAGAACGGCGGCAACAACTGCCCCCAGCCGTGGGACAACCACAACGAGTTCGGCATGAACATGATGTTCGGCGACGGCCACGCCGACTGGGTCCGCAAGATCAGCGGCACCTACCCGGACCGCAGCAGCGATTCCGGCCCGTTCACCGCCAAGCCCAGCAAGAACGCCCTGATCGACGCCTATTTCATCAAGTCGCAGTATCCCTGGAAGTTCAAGAAGTCATCGTCGCAGTGACCGCGGCGGCGCCACAACGGGGGAGCACGCACCATGAAACGCAAGGTCTCGATCGTGAAGCGGCTGGCGGTGATCGGCGTGCTGATGCCGTTCGTCACCGCCGGTTGCAGGGATGAAGAAGCCCGCCCGGCGCCCGGCGAGAAGGTCGAGGCCGCGGTGATCTGCCTCGACTGCAAGGCCACGACTAACCTCACCCTCGCCCACTACGTCGGCAACGAAAGCTGGCCCAAGACCTGCCCGACCTGCAAGAAGACCGGCGTGTTCCCGTACCAGAACTGCGCCAACTGCGGGCAGCCCGTGCCGCTCAAAGACCCCAAGACGGGCCGGTTCGGCTATCCCGAACAATGCCCGAGCTGCCAGCGCAAGTGGGAATAAGAGCCCACTTCAAAACACTGAAAAAACGACCGTCTGGAAAGCCGGCCCCCCACACGGGTCTGGTGAAGGGGCGCGAACCGGACTTCGCCGGTTCCGCGGCGGCGGGACG
>JABRVU010000383.1:0-6168 GCA_039961895.1 Phycisphaerae bacterium
GGGTTATGATAGCCTGGCGCCAGGTGCGCCGAAGGCGTTTTGCACCAGGAAGGAGCATCCGATGGTTCGTCAGCAGCAGGCAGGGGTGGCCCGCCGGGACTTGCTCAAGTCGTCGCTGGCCGTGGCGGGCGCAGCGGCCGTGGCCGGCGCCCATCGCCGAGCGAAAGCCGACGCCGGCGTCCTCGGAGCCAACGAGCGCATCCGGCTGGGCGTGATCGGCTGCGGCGGGCTGGGGCTGGGCCACCATATCCCCACGCTCATGCGCATGAGCAAGGACCCGCAATTCAACATCGAGCTGGCCGCCGTCTGCGACATCTATGAGCCCCGCAAGCAGCGGGCCCGCGAACTTTCCGGCGCCGAGGTCTTCCACGACTACCGCAAACTGCTCGACCGCAAGGACATCCACGGCGTGGTCATCGTCACCCCCGACCACTGGCACGCCCGCATGGCCATCGACGCGATGGAGGCCGGCAAGGACATCCACGTCGAAAAACCCATGACCCTCTACTGGGAGGAGGCCAAGAAGCTCTACGAGACCGCCGAGCGGACCCGGCGCGTCGTCCAGGTCGGCGCCGAGGGCACCTCCCTGGACGTGTTCTGGCAGGCCAACCGGGCCATCCGCGAGGGAAAGATCGGCAAGGTCGTCTGGGCCACCGGCGGGGTGTACCGCAACGTGCCCGAGGGCGACTGGAACTGGCCGATGGACCCGGATTGCTCGCCGAAGAACCTCGACTGGGACGCCTTCCTCGGGCCGGCGCCCAAGCGGCCCTTCGACCCCGAGCGCTATTTCCGCTACCGCAAATACTGGGACTACTCCGGCGGTCCGGCCCATGACCTGCTCGCCCACGTGCTCTCGGCGCTTCAGGTCAGCGTGGGACCGGAGTTCCCGCGGCGGGTGAGCGCGGCCGGGGGCCTCTACTGCCACAAGGACCGCGAGACGCCGGATGTTTTCCACATGATGGTCGAGTATCCCAGCGGCTACACGGCCACGCTGTTCTGCACCCAATGCACCGAGTCGGGCGTGGAGACGGTCATCCGCGGCGAGCGCGGCTCGATCAGCTTCCCGCGCGAAGGAGGTCGCTCGCCCAAGGCGGTGCGCATCGACCCGGAGCCGGCCTTCCACAAGGACGCCGCTCCGGTCACCATCCCCGGCGGGCCGCGCATGGACCACGACGCCAACTTCATCCACTGCATGCTCACCCGCGAGAAGACGCACTGCGACGCGCTGACCGGCTACAAGGTGATGGTCGCCCTGGGGCTGGCCGTCAGAAGCTGGCGCGAGGGCAGGATGTTCACCTTCGACCCCGCCAGGCAGGAGATCGTCGCCGGTTTGACTGGGTCCTGATACCCCGGAAAACCGACCGGCTGGAAGCCGATCGCACCAGGGTTGTGGACGCACTCTTTGTATCCTTCCGCGGACCCGCCCGGCCAACCAGGGCCGCCGCGAACGGCCGCGGGCCCGGGCCGGCGTTTTCGCCCCGCCCCGAACGGTCAAGAAACAGGTTCCCTCATAACCCTGGGCAGCCATGCTCAGGGCCGCGGCCCGGCGTCCGCAAGCGGGGTAGGCGAGAAAGGCGCGAAGTTCACCCGGCCCCGCGTGATGTCATCGAAGTAGTCTCGAATCGCCAGCGGAATCGACGCGGCCTCAGCCGTGCCCCAGTAGTTGTTCACGGCCTCGAGGTCCCTGGCCTGTCGATGGTCCACGGCGTATTGCGTGTTCGATACGAGGTTGGAGTCGCTGATCCTGCACAGACCCGGGCCGGCATTCACGATCACGCCGACCTCGAACCGCCGAATGGTGCTGTGGCTGACGACAAATGCGCCGTCATATCCGTTGTACCTCGCGTGGATGGCGGCCCCGGTTCCATCTCCCGCGATCGTGGTATACAGGATCGCGGCGGTGCGCACGCTCAGCTTGGCTTCGGTCGGCGATGAACCGCGACCCCACGGCAGATAGACGGGCGCGAAGGCGGAATCATACTGGAAAGTGGAATCGGATACGCTGACGTCGCTGACGAAACAACTGAGGCCGACGTTTGTACACAGGCATCTCTGGACGGCCACCGATGAGAGAAAGTCGTCGGCTTCGTCTCGGCCCTGGATGGCGCACTGGTCGAGAACGCTGTCCGCGATTCTGAGATCGGCCTGGCAGGTGATCACGATCAGCGTATCGGTGAGCGCGCAGCCGGTCAGCGTGACGCCCTTGGCGGAAGCCGCATAGAGCGTGCAGTTCGTGATCGTACACCCGATGAAGTCCACTGGTTCGGAGCGGCAGTCGTCGCCCCACGGACCGATCGTGCCGTCGACGAACGTGCAATCCGTCAGCGTGGCGCGGGCGCCGGTATCATACCCGACGGTACTGAAAGTGGTGCCTTCAAACCGCGCGTGTGCGACGACCAGACTGCCCGTGTTGCGGGGCGCCTGGGCGAAGGATGGCTCCTGGCCGACGGACAGACCCTTGACGGCGTTCTTCATGACGAAATGGCTCAACTGCGAGTCGGACAGGTTGGCGCCCTCAAACCTGATGAACGTGGCGTTTGCGACGCCCGCCGGGTAGGCGCCGGTAAACAGGATCGGCTTCGGGGGCGCGCCGTTGGCCACGACGGTTCCGCGAACGTACAACTGGGTGTCGTCGAGGTATTGCACCTCAACCCCCGGCTCGATGGTCAGCGTGACGCCCGCGGGAATTTGCACGTCGCCGGTGAGCCGGTAGGGGCTTTCGGCCGCGGTCCAGACGGCGTCGGACCAATAGACCCCGCTGACGGGGGTCACGACCGTGACGACCACGCTGTCAGTGGCCCTCGCACCTGCGGCGTCGGTGACGGTGAGCGTGTATTCGGTAGTAGTGGAGGGTGACGAGACGGGCTGGCCCTTGGTCGAGTCGTCCAAGCTGTCGGATGGCGTCCAGACGTACTGGTATGGCTTCGTACCCCCGGTGGCGGAACCGATCAGGGTTACCGACTCGCCCCGAATTAAGCTCTGGTCGGGTCCGGCCAGAGCCCGCAGCTCCGTGGCCGCCTCGGGCGGGCCGGGAATCTCAGGAGCGGGTGGCGTGGGGTTTACGGTCGGGGCCGGCAGGACCCAGACGCGCACAATGACGGTTCGGGAGGTACCGGTATCGTCGGTGATCGTAGCAGTGAACTCGTAATCGCCGTCCTGGCGGGGAATGAACGTCAACTGTCGGCCACTGGTATCGGTTAGTTGCGAGGCCGGGCCGCCCGTCTGGGTCCAGGCAAAGGCCACATCGCTCGATTCCGACGAGTCGGCGACGTCGAGAACCACTGTATCGCCCACCACGGCGACCTTTCCGATAGGTTCCGGCGGGATATACGGCGGCTGGAACCCCGGACATCCGCCGATCATCGCGGGAACCAGCAGGAGCAGGTACCGCCCCGATCGGCTTGCCGATCCGACCGGAGGAAGGGAAAGTCCCGGACATAGTAAGCGGTGCATGGCGTTCTCCTCGTTGTCGACCGTCAATGGAGTACCTGACCGTGCCAGCGCAGGGGGGCGCCCCCTTGTCTCCACCGGCCGGGGAGCGCGGCGGCATTCTTATTAACTAGCTATGCATACAGTATAATAGTTGCTAAGTGTCCTTCGTCCCGGACCGCGGCACGAGGCGCCAAGCGCGTCCCGAGGGAGAAAGGGGGGCCTCCCGAAGGGAGCGTTCCGCATGATCAGGCGATCAGCCGCCGCAGCGCGGCCAGGTTGACGCGGTCGAGGTCGCGGCCGCGGGTATCGAGGCCCTTGGGCGTCTCCAGCAGCATCGGCCGGCCGAGGAAGCGCGGATCGTTGACCAGGTGTCTGAACGCCGATCGGCCCAGATGCCCCCGGCCGATGCCGGCGTGCCGGTCCACGCGCGAGCCCAGCGGCTTGAGCGAATCGTTCACGTGGAAGCAGACCAGCTTTTCCAGGCCGACGAGGCGGTCGAAGGCCTCGAGGGTGGCGGCGTAGCCCTCCGCCGTGCGCAGCTCGTAACCGGCCGCGAAGGCATGACAGGTATCGAAGCACACGCCCACGCGCTCCGGTTCCCTGACGCGGCCGATGATGGCCGCCAGGTGCTCGAAGCGATGGCCGATGCTGCTGCCCTGCCCGGCGGTGATCTCCAGCAGCGTCCGCACGCGGAAGCCCCCGGTTTCGGCGTGAACCTGGTCGAGGGCCCGGACGATCCGGCGGATGCCGGCGGCCTCGCCCGAACCGCAGTGCCCGCCGGGATGGGCGACCAACCCGATGATCCCGAGCTGCTCGCAGCGGATGATCTCGTCGCGGAACGCAGCGACGCTCTTGCGCCAGTTGGCGTCGTCGGGGGCGGCCAGGTTGATCAGATAGGTGTCGTGGGCGATGACCGTGTGGATGCCCGATTCCTCCCAGGCCTGCCGCCACGCCGCGAGGTCGGCGTCCGCCAGCGGCCTGGCCCGCCATTGGCGCTGGTTCTTGACGAAGACCTGCATCACGTCACAGCCGGCCGCGACGGCCCGCTGGAAGGCGGAATACAGCCCGCCCGCCACCGACATGTGGGCGCCGAACCGCCGTTGGCTCTGGGGCAACAGTCTGCGTCTTGGACTCATCAAACGCTCACCAGCCAACGGTTGTGGGCCGCTTGATTGGGCCACGGAGCCCCAGGAAGCGGGCATCCCGCCGGCCGGCGATACCCATCGACATTCTTGGGGCCGGAGTTCGGATCATGTCCAGAAACCTCGCAGACCGACCGGCAAGATGCCGGTCCCACACAACATCGCGATCCTCCCCGGCGTGGCGGTCCCGCGGAGGGTTCCGGTCCCAGAGGGGGGTAGGGAAACACGCCTGTCGTCCGGTTCAAACCAGCGCTTTCATCTGCCGGACCGCCTCGCGCAGGCCGACGAAGACGGCCCGCGAGACGATGGAGTGGCCGATGTTGAACTCGACGAAGCCGCCCATCGCCACCAGGGCGGAGACGTTGTGATAATTGAGCCCGTGGCCGGCGTGGATGAGCAGACCGGCGTCCTGTCCGACCTTCATGGCATCGGCGAGCCGGCGGATCTCGCGGCTGACGGCCCGGCCCCGGGCGTGGGCGTAGCCGCCGGTCCAGAACTCGACGGCCTGGCAGCCGACCTCGGCCGAGGCCCGCACCTGCCCGGCGACGGGCTCGATGAACGCACTGACCTCGATGCCGGCCGCGCGGAGCCTGTCCACCACGGGGGCGATCCGGCGCCTGAGGCGGGCCACGTCCAACCCGCCTTCGGTGGTCAACTCCTCGCGCCGCTCGGGCACCAGCGTGCACTGGTCGGGCCGCAGCCGCAAGGCGACGGCCACGATCGGCCGGGCGATGGCCATCTCCATGTTCAACTTCACGGTCACGGTCTGTTTGAGCAGCTCGGCGTCGCGGTCGTTGATGTGCCGGCGGTCCTCGCGCAGGTGAAAGGTGATGCCGTCGGCCCCGCCCAGGATGGCTTCGGCGGCCGCCCAGACCGGGTCCGGCTCATACGTCCGACGGGCCTGACGGACGGTGGCGACATGGTCGATATTGACTCCCAAACGGGCCATGCGGTGTCGTTCCTTTCTCTCGGCGTCGCAAGCGGCTGGAACCCGAAGGTCGCGTCGGCCACAATGATAGGTGCGCCGGCGGAAAGGGTAAAGAGAGTGGCCGTGCGGACGTCAGGAACGGACCGATCCACCACTCACCAGGAACCCGAAACCAGGAACCCCACCATGTATACTCTCCGCGTCGCCATCGCTTTGGGAGGGCTGTTGGGCATGTCGCCTGCGGATGACGCTGAAAAAGCGGAATACAAGAAGACACCCGGGCCGCACGCGGTCGCCGAGGCCCTCTTCGACTGGCGCGACCAGGCCCGCGACCGCGATGTTCCGGTGAAGGTCTATTATCCCCAGGCGGGCGGCGGACCTTTTCCAGTGATCGTCTTCTCGCACGGCCTGGGCGGCTCGCGTGAGACCTACTCCTACCTCGGGCGGCATTGGGCCGGTCACGGCTACGTCTGCGTCCACGTCCAACACGTCGGCAGCGACGAGAGCGTGTGGAAAGGCCAGACCCGGCCGATGGAGGCGATGAAACGGGCCCTGCTCGATCCGCGGAACACGCTGAACCGCCCGCCGGACGTCCGCTTCGTGCTCGATCGGCTCGAAAAGCTGCAAACCGAAGACGGCCCGCTCAAGGGCCGGCTCGACCTGGCC
>JABRVU010000384.1:0-3928 GCA_039961895.1 Phycisphaerae bacterium
GGCTTACGTCCGAAGGGTCAGGCCTTGTTTGCGGGCGTGCTCGATGAAACACGTGCGGAAGACCTGAACGTCCTGCTCGGTGAGGGTGCGCCGGGGGTCGGCGAGGGTGGCCCGGAAGGTGAAGCTGCGTTGCCCGGCCGGCACCGAGCCGCCCTCGAAGCTGTCCACGAAGGCCAGGCGTCGCAGCAGCGGATGATCGAACGCCGCCAGGGCCGGTTCGATCCGATCGTAGCGATGCTCCGCCGGGGCCAGCAGCGAGAAATCCACTTCCACGTGCGGGAACACCGGGACGGGGACGAGCTTTTTCTCAACGACCGGCCGACCGACGACCGCGGAGAGGTTCAGTTCGGCCAGGGCGATCGACCAGGCGGCCAGGTGCTCGTCGATGGCCCGCTTGCAGGCGGGGGGGACGGCGGTGAGCCGGCCGACGGGCCGACCATCGATCCGCACCAGAGCGGTCTTGGCCATCTGCTCCCAGGGGCCGGCGGGCCGATCGGCGGCGGCGAAACGCACGCCCGCCTCCAGCACCTGCATGGCCCAGGTTTCGACGTCGGTCTTGAGCCGGGCGAGCAGTTCATCCTCCACGGCCGGTTTTCGCCCGGGCGCGACCCGCACCAGCCCCAGGTGGCGGTATTCGCCGACGTCGCCGTCCTGCCGTGCGGCCGCCGGCGGAAAGACGCTGCCGATTTCGACCAGTTCGAACCGGTCGGCGTGGTGACGGTTCAGATCGACGGCCGCCAGCAGGCCGGGCACCAGCGTCGTGCGCAGGCGGGCCATGCTCGCGGCGGCGGGGTTGCGCAGGTTGACCGTCTCGCCGGGTTCGAAGCCCAGCCGCCGCAGCCAATCGTCGTCGAACCAGACGTAGCGGTGCACCTCGGCATAGCTCATTCCGCCGGTCAGCAGGGCCAGCGTCTTTCGGCAGAGGAGCGCCATCGCGTCCGGCTCGGCATAGCGCACCGTCACCGTCGGCAGGACCGGGGCGATCGAGCCATAGCCGATGAAGCGGGCCACTTCCTCGATCACGTCGGCCTCGATGGTGACGTCCTTGGTGGCACGGAAGCCCGGTACGCGCACCTCGAGCCCGCCTTCGCGCGGCGCGACCTGGAAGCCGAGCGGTTCGAGGATCTCGCGGATTTCATCGGCCCCGACCGGCCGGCCGATGTAACCCGACACGAAGGCCGGGTCCACGCCGATGACGACCGGCGGCGGCGGGGCGGGGTAGCAGTCGGACAAGCGGCTGGTCAGCCTCATGCCCGGCAGCTCCGGGCGGGCCAGGTGCACGAACCGCTGAATGGCCAGTACCGTGTTGGCCGGGTCCAGCGATTTCTCGAAGCGGGCGCTGGCGTCGGTGCGGTGGCCCATCGCGGTGGCGGCCCGGCGGATGGTGGCCGGCTCGAAATTGGCGCTCTCCAGCAGCAGGTCGGTGGTGGCGGCCTTCACCTCGGTCTCGGCGCCCCCCATGATGCCGGCGATGGCCACGGACCTGCGGTTGGACTGGATCATCAGCGTGCCCTCGGGCATGACCCGCGACACGCCGTCGAGCGTGATGAACGTCTCGCCCGGAGCCGCCAGGGCCACCTCGATCCGGTCCAGCCCGGAGGCGTCGAAGGCATGCATGGGCTGGCCCAGGTCGGCCATCACGTAGTTGGTCAGGTCCACCAGGATGTCGATGGGACGCAAACCCACGTGGGCCAGCCGCGCCTGCATCCACAACGGCGACGGTCGGGGCTTCACGCCGGTGAAACGCAGGGCGCTGTACCGCGGGCATTTGCCGGGATCGTCGATGGTGATGGGGACCTCGGGCAGGTCCGGCGCGGTCAGCTCGGCCAGCGACACGACCGGATACGGTTTGAGAGGCCGTTTGAGCATGGCGGCCAGTTCGCGGGCGATGCCGTAGTGGCCCCACAGGTCCGGTCGGTTGGTGATCGACTTGTTGTCGATCTCGATGATCCAGTCGTCGAACAGGCTCAGGTCGATCAGTTCGCCGGCCGGGGTATCCGGCGGAAGCCAGACGGCCCGCTGCCCGACGGTCGGCAGGCCCAGCGTTGCGCCGTCCACGATCATCCCGGCGCTGGTCGCGCCGGAGACCAGGGCCTTCTCGGTTACGGTTCCGACGCCCGGCAGCGTCGCCCCCGGCGGGGCGAAGATGACCCGGTCGCCGGGCTTGAGGTTCTCGGCGACGGTCACGGTGTCGAACGCGGCGCCCCCGGTACCGACGCGGACGGCATGTGAGGCCGGCTCGCCCGGGCGCCGCTGCACCGACTGGATCTCGGCGGCCACCAGACCCGCCGCCGCGCAGACCACGTGCTCGACGCCCTCGACCTCCGCGGTGGTGGTCGTGAAGCGCTCGGCCAGCGCCCGCGGATCCAGGTCGGCGGGAAGGTCTACGAAGTCGCGGAGCCAGGTCAGGGAGATCAGCAACGAGGTCCTCAGAATGAATGGCAGATGGGAACCGCCGCTGCGCGGGCCGCCGCCTGAAGGCGGAGATCAAGCGCGGCCTGGGGCAGGCGACGCCGTTCGGCCAACTCCACATAAGCGGTGTCATACGTCGTGAGCTGGTAATGCCGGGCCAGGATCATCGCGCGCGGCCGGGTCTGGGACAACGGTTCCGGATCCAGTGGAAGCAAGGCCGGTTCATCAAGAAGTGCATCCGCTTGCGCCGCCGTGGTCCGGTGTTTTCGTTCGGCGACGAGTAAGGCATTCATGACTTCATGAAGGAGGATGGGCGGGACATGAGCCGCATGGGTCTTCAAGCCTTCCAGAACCCGGTCGGCGTAGTTCGTCTTTTCGTCCTCGAAGTGCCGGGCCATGACGACCGAACAATCCAGAATAAACGGGGTCAACAGCGGCGTCCTTCCTCGATCAACGGCCGGATGGTCAGATCCGGTCCCAGCCGGTTTGCCCGGCGAAGAACACGAATGCGCTCAATGGCCGAGGCCACATCCGTCGTATCTCCTCGGTCGGCAACGCGCGCCGGCCCCAGCCGGACCAAGGGGGCGTCTGAGCGCGTAATCGGGAACACTTCGCCCTGGGCGGCGCCATTCAACACCTGTCAAACTCGTTTTTCGCCTGCTCGGAAGCGATGGTGGTCATGTGCGCACCGACGATCGAGTGCATCCAGAAACCCCGAAGTCGCCCGGCAAGACGCCTGTGCCGCACGGGTTTTCGTACCCGCTCTTCTTGCAGTGTAGCCATTCAACGACGGCTCGGTCAATCCTTCTCGATGATCGCCGTTCCTCCTCGCCGTTCGGGCCGGGTGATGGCCCGCAGGTCGCCGGCATTGAGGGCCCGGATGTCGCCCACGCCGTACTTCATCATGGCCAGGCGGGTCAGGCCCATGCCGAAGGCGAAGCCGGTGTACGCGTGCGGGTCGATGCCGCCGAAGCGCAGCACGTTGGGGTGGACCATGCCGCAGGGCAGGATTTCGACCCAGCCGCTGCGCTTGCAGGTCGGGCAGCCGGCCCCGCCGCAGATCGCGCAGCTCATGTCCAGCTCGAATCCGGGCTCGACGAAGGGAAAGAAGCCCGGGCGAAGGCGCACGCCCACGTCGCGCCGGAAGACCTGGTCGAGCACCAGCTTCATGACCGCGATCAGGTTGGCGATGGAGATGCCCCGGTCGATCAGCAACCCCTCGAGCTGGAAGAAAGTGTTGGCGTGCGAGGCGTCCTCGGTCTCGTAGCGGAAACAGCGGCCCGGCGCGATCACGCGCAGCGGCGCCCCCAGCCGCCGCATGGCCCGCACCTGGCAGGGCGAGGTGTGGGTGCGCAGCAGCCGGCCGTTGTCCAGCCAGAAGGTGTCCTGCATGTCCCGGGCCGGGTGCAGGGCGGGGATGTTGAGGGCCTCGAAGTTGTAATAGTCGGTCTCCATCTCCGGCCCGCCGACGACGATGAAGCCCAGGCGGGCGAGGATGTCCTCGACCTCCCACTGC
>JABRVU010000385.1:0-2439 GCA_039961895.1 Phycisphaerae bacterium
ACGCTGCACCGGCCCGCCAACGTGGATGGCGCGGAGAGCCTGGCCCGCGTTCTCGATGCGCTGGAGGTGGTGGGCCGCGAGCTGCCGATTGTCTTTCCGGCCCACCCGCGTACCGCAGCGCGGCTCAAGGCACATGGCTTGCGCGGACGGGCGTCGTTCCTTCGAATCACGGAGCCGCTCGGGTATCTCGAGTTCCTGGCGCTCATGGATCACGCGGCCTGCGTGCTCACCGATTCCGGCGGGATCCAGGAGGAGACCACCGTCCTCGGCGTGCCCTGTTTCACCCTGCGTGACAACACGGAACGGCCGGTCACGGTGGCGGAGGGGACGAACACCCTGGTGGGCTCGGACGGCCGGGATCTGGCCGAGGCCTTTGCGGAATTCCTGCGCTCCGGTGGCAAGCGCGGCCGCATTCCGGAACGGTGGGACGGGCGGGCCGCCGTCAGGGTTGCTGAGGTCCTGTCGGCCTTTCTCGCCGACGGCGGCAGCCCCGTCGCCACCACCTGCCGCGCGTCCGTCAGGGCAGAACTGTAGCCCTGCCGCCAAGCCGCGGCCGCCGTTGCCGCGGAGAGCTCGTATCGGGCGGGACCCAGAAACGCGGCCAGGCCCCTGCACGGCGTCGCCGGGGCCGCGCGGTTGCCATTGATGCGCTGCCGGCTGGAGGCCGATTGCGTCGGAAGGAACCGGATTCGATGGAGATGGGAACGTTCTACGGAAAGTCGGGCAGCGCAGTTCTTGCGGTGCCGGCTGTTCTGGGGCTCCTGCTGGTGGCTGTGCCGCCAGCCACAGCGGCCTCGCCCCTCCCCCGCGTCAAGGACCCGACCCGTGCGTCCGCGCGGACCGGTCAGACAGCGCCGCCGAAGCCGGCCGGAACCGCCGCGTCGCCCGCTCCGGCGACGGCCCCCTCCGACTATGTGATCGGCCCGGACGACCTGCTGGCCGTCGTCTTCTGGCGCGAGAAGGAGATGTCGGCCGAGGTCGTGGTCAGGCCCGACGGCAAGATCACCCTTCCGCTCATCAACGACATCCAGGCCGCGGGGCTCACGCCTGAGGAGCTTCGCCTGGCGATCGAGAAGGCCGCCGAACGCTATATCCAGGATCCGAACCCGTCGGTGGTCGTCAAGCAGATCAACAGCCGCAAGGTTTTCGTAACGGGCATGGTCAACAAGCCCGGTCCGTATCCACTCAGCGGACCGACGACGGTCATGCAGGCCATTGCGATGGCGGGCGGTCTGCAGGAGTTCGCGAAAAAGGACCGCATCACGATTCTGCGCGTGGACGGCGCACGCACCCAGACCTTCAAGTTCAACTACAAGGACGTGAGCCAGGGACGCAGGGTCGAACAGAACATCCTGCTGAAGCCCGGCGACACGATTGTGGTGCCCTAGGAACTCGCCGTGACGCTGGGTGCGCGCTCGATCGTCGTGGTGGCGTTGGCAGGTCTCATGATGAGGGCCACGACGGACACCGCTTCGGGGCAGGTCGGCATCGGAAGCGACCAACCGCGCTCGGTGGCAAGGCCGTACCGCGGCCTCTTCGGGGCGTCGAGCCGCCCGGATCGGACCCAACGGCTCGATCTCACGGCCTCGGTCGGCGCGGCATACGACGACAATGTTCTTGCGAAGGGCAGCGCCTCGGGGACCCGATCGAATCGGTACGCTCGCAGTGGCTACTTCGGCACCGCCCAGGCGGGCATCACGTATGGTCGTGTCACCGAGAGGATGACCGCCGATGCAACGGCCGGTGTCAGCAGCCGGGTGTTTCCCGAGCGCGACCTCGACCCGGTGCTGGCCAGGCGGGTCTCCGGCACCCTGTCCACGAAGCTGGGGCCGCGCAACGTGCTCGCCGTGGCCGGCTCGGCGTTCTGGGCCCCGTACTACACGGTCGATCTCGAAGACTCCGGGTTCGGGGCCTTCGATGTCAACCCCGCGGACCAACCAGGCGGTTTTGACGTCGGCGATGCCGATCAACCCGTCGAGCCCCTGGCAGCCCAGCGCGCCTTGTGGCTCGCGCGGTTTTCGCGCCGGCTCAGCTCGCGAAGCGACCTCTCCCTCGACTATCGGGCGGGTTGGTTCACGCTCGGCGATGGGGCACGACGGCAGCGGATGCAGGGTGGCCGGGCTGCCTGGACGTACAGCGTCACACGGTGGCTCAACGCGCGACTGGGCTACGGATATCGCGAAGTGCGCCCCGTGCGGGAGGAGGAGCCGCTACCGGTGCTTGTCGTGCAAACGCTCGATGTCGGTCTCGACTACGGATATGGCCGGCAGCTCACGCTGTCCCGGAGGACCACCGTGTCGTTCGGAACGGGCGCGACGGGCCTGGTGCGCGAGTCTGCGCCCGGCGAGCGGCGCCTCACGTACAGGCTGACGGGAAACGCGGTGCTCGCGCATCAGTTCGGACGCAGCGGCCTTGTCTCGTTGACGTACGTCCGAAGTG
>JABRVU010000386.1:0-2400 GCA_039961895.1 Phycisphaerae bacterium
GATTCAGCTTTCGTATCGCCGCCGGCCGCAACCGGCGCGTCAAGGCGCGGTACCGCGATCGACTCGCCCGGCCGGGTCGCAGACACCACCGCCGCGTGGCTGGGCACGTGCGGCACCAGCTCGATCGTCTCAACGGGCCGCGGGTCGCGCTCGACGATCAGCGGAACCGGATCGCGTTGCAGGGCGGCCATGCGCTGGGCCGACCACGGGAAATGACCGTGCGCGGACCGATACCACAACGCCCCCGCCCCCGCCGCGGCCGTCAGCCCCAGCAGCAGCAGTCGGCGTCTTCGCCTGCGTTGACGGGAATGCCAGCGATTCACCCGATACGACTCCCCGCGATCCGCCCTCTCAGCCCGCTCGAGACGCTCGCCTCCGGGCCTCGCATCCCTTCCCCGCGCTCTGTTTCAAGATATCGGCGGGGCGATTGAATGCAAGGCGTTAGAAACCAGAGGGGCCGATAAGATGCGCGTCAGAATCGGCGGCGCGCCGATTCTACGGCGTCCGGACCCGGATGCCCGTCTCGAAACGGCTCCGGCCCTCAACGGCCCGCCCCGATAAAGCTCTTCAGCGTGCCGCCCGTGACGACCGATACGAATCACTGCGGCATGGAGCCCGCTCACTCTCCTGGCTTCCCGCCCAGGGGGGGAGCGCGCACGCCGGAGGCGTACCCTTTTTCTGACTTGCAGGCGGCCATGGGCCGAGTCGGGAGCGGACCGCGGCTCAACGGCGCTCGCCCTCGCCGTTTGCCGGTTCCTGGCGGTCCGACAGGGGATTCACCGTCCATGCCCGCGATGTTCCGCGTTCCGCGCACGCTCCCCACGCCGTGGTTTGGCGGCGGCCTGGTATTGGCGACGTTGATCGCGCTGGGCGCCGGAACCCAACGGCCCCGGAGCGCGCCCCAGGCGGCGCCGGGCGGGCGGCGTATCGTGGTGACCAGCCTCTCCGCCGCGACCGACGAACCGGGTCGGATCACGCTGCCGGCGGCTATGGCCCGCGCCGCCGGCGACCCCGCCGACAACCTCATCGAGTTCGACCCGGCCCTGAGTCCCACGGCGGAGATGGTCATCCGCCTGAACGGCCCACTGGCGCTGGACGGCCAGGACGGCGGACACGACCGCATCGACGGCGGCGGGGCCGCGGCGGGCGTCGTCATCGAGTTCTCAGCCCAGGCCGAGGCCGGCCTGGTCATCGGCGGCAACCGCAAGCTCACTCTCGCCGGCCTCGTGCTCAAGGGCGGCCGGCAACGCACCCTCCTGCTCAAAGACGAGGCCCAGATCGTGCTTGAGGACGTCGCCATCCGGGAGAGCGGCGGGCCGGGCGCGGCCCTGTTCGGGAAGAGCCGGCTGACGGCGGCGCGCTGCTCGCTTTCAGCCAACCGTACCCACGGCCTCGAACTGCACGGACAATCCGCCGCCACGCTGACCGACAGCGACCTGCACGCCAACGTCCAGTCCGGCGCCGCCGGCTTTGACGAGAGCACCGCCACCTTCTCGGACTGCCGCCTGGTCAACAACGGCGAATGGAACGTGGTGCTCTCTCACAACGCCCAGGCGGAACTGTCCGGGTGCCTGCTGCAACAGGGACGGTTCGCCGGTCTGGACGTGAGCGATTCGGCCCAGGCCCGCTGCCGCGATTGCCGGATCGAGGACGGCCGGCGGTTCGGCGCATTCGCCACCGGCTCATCCACCCTGGAGCTGACCCGCACCAGCGTGCGACGCAACGGCGGGCGCGGGATCGAGGCCCAGGATCGGGCCCGGCTGACCCTCGACGAGGCCCGGATCGAGGACAACCGGGACTACGGGGTGATCCTGTTCGGCCAGACCGCCGTCAAGGCCGTGCGCAGCACGTTCACCGGCAACGGGGCCCACGGGGCCAGTCTGCGCGGGCCGGCCTCTGGCGTCTTTCTGCAATGCGGCTTCTCCCGGAACCGCTACAGCGGGGTCGGCTGCCTCGACGGGCGCGACGGCGGGCGCGTCAAGGTGAGCGCGTGCACCTTTACCCGGAACGGGATGCGGCCCATCTATCGCGGGCCGCTGCACATCGACCCGCTGGTGCCCACGCCGCTGGCCGTGAACGGCAGACGCGTCGAGTGTCTGGCCGATCCCAACGCCGTCATCGAGTTGTATCTCGACCGGATCGGCGAGGCGTCGCGCTATCTGCGTGCCGTCCGCGCCGACGGGCGGGGCCGCTTTCAGGTGGACGGCTCGGAAGTGCCGGCCGGGTGGGTGATGACCGCGTCCGCGACGGTGCACGAGGCGACCAGCGAATTCAACGTGGTGGCCGGCACCGCCGAGGACGTCGTGCTCGGGGCCCTGCTCGGGCGGACGGGCGTGTTCTCCGACGACGGCGGCGAGCCCGACGCCGAGTCGCTGGTGCGGCGCTGGCGGCCGGGCACGC
>JABRVU010000387.1:0-7455 GCA_039961895.1 Phycisphaerae bacterium
GTTGAAATAGACCTTCTCGCCGAACAGCTCGTCCCGCGGCCCGGACTCCATGCGGACGAGTTTTTCCGCGGTTCCGGTCAGCCACACCTCCTGGGACTCCTGGTGGAACTCGAGGCGGTCGCAATGGGCCTGGCCCATCTCCAGGCTCCAGACCTCGACGGGCGCGCCGACGGCCACGAGCTGAAAGCGTTCGGCGGATCCGCCCGGCGACGTCGCTGCCTGCTCCGGCCGGGTAGTGGGGCCTTTCTCCGGCAGGATGAGCACCTCGCCGGACCAGTTGAGCACGACGGTCGAGGCGGGGACGGCCGGCTCGCCTTCGCCCGCAGGTCGCGTGGCGGAACGGTCGCGTTTCTCACCCGGCGCGGGGCGGGTGCCCGGCGAATGCTGGACGGCGTCGCGCTCCTGCCGGCCGAGCTCCATGAGCACCTCGAGCAGACCGGCCTTGAGCCGCCCGACGGTCTTGCCTTCCTCGAACTGCTCGCCGTAGACGTCGTCTCGGAACACGATCTTGTAGGTGTCGATGCGGTTCTCGGGCGGCTCGTCAGTCTCGTCGGGATCGAGGAAGGTCAGCCCGCGACCGGACCGTTCGGCCGCCGGGGGGAGCGCGCCCGGCTCGCCCGTCGTGGCGGCGGGAACGGGCGTCGCCAGGGCCCGCACGGCCAGTGCCGCCGGGGCGGGCTTCGGCCGGTCCGGCTTCGCCGGCGCCGCCGACGCCCCGCTGAAGCCCGCCAGACTCGTGGACTTGAACGTGGCCTGCTTGCCCTCCGCGATGCGCAGCTTCATGATCTGCCGCGTGGCCTCGTTCCACAGCAGCTCCAGCCCGCGGCCCTCGATCGTTCCATCGACGCTTTCCACCCGGATCGGCCCGTCGCTGAACAACTGGCCCAGGTCCAGGTCGAAGCGCACGTCATCAAGGAAGAACTCCACCACGCTCTGCGGGTGTTTGGACGGTTCGATCGACTCCGGGTTGGCCTTGCGCCATTCGCGCGTGGTGCGGTCGAGCACGATGTGGACGCGGCCCTCGAACTGGCCGCGCTTGGGGTTCATCCGCCGGTCCGCGACCTGAAAGACCAGCTGGCCCTGATCGGCGCGGACGTAGGCGATCTGTCCGCCCGGCAGCAGCACTCGGGCGTTGGGTTCGGTCAGGGCCAGCTCGTTGTCGCTGACCCGCACCCATTCCCTGGCCTGGACGACGTACTTGAGCTCGCCGGTCTTGGGGTGAAAGACGTGGAACTCCGGGGCCGCGCCGGGCGGAACCTTCAGCAGCGAGGCCAGGTCCAGCCCGGCCTTGCGGTCCTCGATCCGGGTGACCGGCTGCGTGGACGGCGGCGGAGCCTCGACTTCGGCGGTTTGTCGGCTGACCGGCGGGCGGCGCCTGGGGAGCGGCTCCTCGCGCCACTGGTAGATGGCGAACGCGGCGCTGATGAACGCCAGCGTGCCGATGACCAACATGAGTTTCTTGAACATGCCGCGTGTGTCTCGCAATGCGCCGCAGGCGCGAAACCACTCGTGGGGAACCGCCGGGGTGGAGCCGCGCGTGGGGAACCGGCTTCCAGCCGGTCATGCCCGCGGGTCTTCAGGATGCGCTCCACCTCGCGCGGCCCTTGGGTTCCGGAACTCACCGGCGATCCGCGCCGATGGCCTTCAAGGCGGCGTCCCACAGACCGGCGGCCTTGAGCAGGTGTTCGACGGCCTCGCGCACCGCGCCGCGGCCGCCCCCGTGCCGGGTCACGTATCGCGCGACGGCCTTCACTTCCTCGACCGCGTTGGCCACGGCGATCGGATATCCGCACCGCCGCATCACTACCAGGTCCAGCAGATCGTCGCCCACGTAAGCGGCCTGAGCGGCAGTGACGCCCGCCGCCTTGAGCAGCCGCTCGAAACCCGGCAGCTTGTCCTCGGCGCCCTGCTCGACCAGCTCGATGCCCAGCATCCGCGCACGGGTGAAGACCGCCTCGGACCGCTTGGAGGTCAGGATGGCGGTCTGCCCGCCGACCGCCTTCCACATCGTGATGCCCAGCCCGTCCTGGATGTCGAAGCCGCGCGTGACCCCGCCCACGTCATCGACGTAGATCATGCCGTCGGTCATGACGCCGTCCACGTCCAGTACGACAAGGCGGATCGGGCTGTTCATCACGCGGCCCACGTGCGGAGTGGCGGCCCCGGCGGCCCGGCCGCGCCAACCGGTCCGGCCGGCGCGGCTCTGGACGGCAAGGACATGACGGACTCAAACCTTACCGTCCACGACGGCGCTTCCGACCGCGCCCGCCGGCGGGTGGTCGGCACCCCTGGCATCGGACCGACAGTATCCCCCTTTTGCCGCTGAAGTTCAAGCTGAGCAGAACCTCGCGGCGGCGACCGGCGTGGCATTACTTTCGGGCTAGCGGTGTCTGGGCTGCGGGTCGCACTCGATTACGGGCCGGAATCCAGGCTTGGAAGGTGAAAAACGGGCCGGCGGCCCGGAATTCTTGCCACCCACCTCGGGCCGGGGCGGCGCCGCCGCGTCGATGATCTCGGGCCATTCGGCTCCGTCCCGATGGGGAAGGCCTTCCTTGACGCCCCTCCCGTGCAAACCATAATGTCCGCCATGATCGACGCGTCCGGCCCGCCCCGCGTCGCTCGACGGGCCCAGAGACCGACCCGAGTCGTTCATTGATGACCGAGAGGGAACCATGCATCACCTTTCCGCCGCTCCAAGCCGGCGCCCCCGCCCCTTTCTCACATCTCGCTTCTCACTTCTCACCGCGGTCCTGCCGGTGCTCAGTTCCCGGTGCTCTGTTCCCGGTTTCCTCGCGCTGGCGCTGATCCTCTGCACATCGGCTTTGCCGGGATGCATGACGGCCGTCCCGGTCGGCTTCCCCGATCCGTACCGACTCGCCCAGCCGAAGAACTTCACCGCCCACCGGGCGTCGTCGAACAACCCCGACTGGTCCTCGAACGACGACAGCAAGCGCCCCATTCCGGGCGAGACCGTGGTCCTGGCCGACCTGCAAGGCCCGGGCGTCATCACCCACATCTGGATGACCATCGCCGACAACGAGTACGGCTGGCCGCGCCTGCTGCGCCTGCGCATCTACTACGACGGCAGCGACACCCCCAGCGTGGACGCCCCCATCGGCGACTTCTTCGCCGTCGGCAACGGCTTCGAGGCCGAGGTCGAGTCGCTCATGGTCCGCAACAGCTCCGCCGGGCGGGCCCGCAACTGCTACTGGCCCATGCCCTTCAAGAAGTCGTGCCAAGTCACGGTCACCAACGAGGGCCGCCGCCGCGTGACCATGCTCTATTACCACGTGGATTGGAACAAGGTGCCCTCCCTGCCCGCCGACACGCCCTATTTCCACGCCTGGTATCGCCAGGCCCTGCCCGCCCCGGCCGACGGCTCGAACTACGAGTTCCTCAACGTCAAGGGCAAGGGCCACTACGTCGGCACGGTCATGTCCGTGGTGCAGGCCGAGGCCGGCTGGTTCGGCGAAGGCGACGACCTCTTCTGGATCGACGGCCGCCGGCCCGACCTCGAGGGCACCGGCAGCGAGGACTACTTCAACGACGCCTGGGGCCTGCACGTCAACGACGGGCCCTACTACGGCGTGACCGTCGCCGAAGGCACCGGGCTGGGCTCGCGCATGACCGCCTATCGCTGGCACCTGCTCGATCCCATTCCCTTCACCACCTCGATCAAGGCCGAGATCGAGCACAAGGGCTGGACCTACAACCCCGACGGGGCGGTCAAGTCGGCCTTCGGCGAGCGCACCGACCTGATCTCCAGCGTGGCCTTCTGGTATCAGCAGGGCATCGCCCGGGATTTGCCCCCGGTGCCGTACGGCTCGGCCCGGCTGCCTCAAGGCAACGCGATCCAGATCGAGGTCGAGAAGTCGCTTTCCGAGTGCAAGGCCGAGGGCGGGAGGTTCTCCATCAGCCCCGAGCTGTTCTGGTCGAAGGACGTGATCCTCTTCGAGGCCGCCGGCAAGGGCTCGAAAATCGAAATCCCCTTCGAGGTGCCCGAGGACGGCGATTACGAGGTCTATACCGAAGTGGCCCAGGGCTCCGACTATGGCGTGTACACGGTGCTGCTCGACGGCAAGCCGCCGCACGCCCCGCAGCTCGAGCACGAGCCCGGCGCGGACGTCCGGCCGCAGACCCGGTTCGACGGCTACGCCCTCGAGACCTACGTCGGCCTGGCTTATCAGGTCGGCTGGGTGCGGCTGACCAAGGGCCGCCACACGCTGACCTACGTCTGCCTGGGCAAGCGCGAAGCCTCCAGCGGCTACCACGTGGGCGTGGACAACATCGTGCTGGCCCGGACCGGCCCGCGGGCCTGGGCCGCGGCCGCCCAGGTGCAGCCGCCCCGCGTTCCGACCGGCGGCGTGGCGGAGATCGCCAAGGCCCTCACCTCCGACCCCGATCCGGTCACCCGCGGTCTGGCCGCCCTGGCCCTGCGCGACAAGGGCCGCGAATGCCTGCCGGCGCTGCCGCAGCTCATGGCCGCGCTCAAGGACGCCGACGTGTGCGTGCGCATGATGAGCGCCAACGCCATCGCCACGCTGGGCCCCGAGGCGGCCCCGGCGGTGGAGGCCCTGATGGCCGCCGGCGCCGTTCCCAGGGAGGAGACGCACGTGCTCCGGGCGGTGGCCGTCGCCCTGGGCAACATCGGCAAGCCCGCCGCCGTCCCGGCCCTGCCGTTGCTGCGAAAACTGGCTGAACTGCCCCGCGTCCGCTGGCAGGCCCAGGCGGCCATCAAGAAACTCGAATAACTGGCGGTGCTCTCCCGCCGGCGGCCTGGGAGAAGTTCCGGCGTTTGTCCCCGGATCATCTCGGACAGTGAGGGCGACCAAGACGGGAGTCCGAACCCGCGGTTCATCGCCAAGGGCTTCACGAGCTTCCTCCGCCTCCGCGGGATGACCCACTTGCGGACCAGCCCCTATTGCCCGCAGAGCAATGGAACACTGGCACAAGAGCCTCAAGAGCGAGTGTATCCGGCCGGGCACACCGCCCTTCTCTCAACGATGCCCGCCGGCAGGTGGCCGGATACGTGGAGCATTACAACGCCGCATGGCTGCACAGCGCGATCGGCTACGCGGCCCAGGCGCGCTGGAAGGTCGCCCGGCAGGCGGCGCGAACCGCCGTGGCCTGAGTAGGCCCGGGCCGCGCGGGCTGAAGCCCGTGGCTCTATGGGGTGATGCCGGGTGATGCGGGACTGCCGAGAAACGGTCGGTTTGATCTGTGATGAACAACATCATTCGGACGGCGGCAGGGTAATGGTGAAGGTCGTGCCGACGTCGAGTCGGCTTGAGACGGATATCCGCCCGCCGAGGTCTTCGATGATGTCCCGGCTGATGGACAACCCCAACCCCAGCCCGCGCTTGTCGGGTTTGTCGGCGTGAGTCTTGGTGCTGAAAAACGGTTCAAAGATATGAGGCAGGTTGTCGGGGGCGATCCCGCAGCCGGTGTCGCGTACGTTGATCTCGACCTGGCCGTCCGTCGTGGGCGCGGCGTCGATGGTCAGCCGTCCGCGCCCGCGGTCCAGCATGGCCTGGCGTGCGTTGATGACCAGGTTGAAGAGGACCTGGATCAGGCCGTTCTCATCGGCCCGGACGGCCAGGGCCGGATCGACCTGAACGCTGACCGTGAGGTTGTCCTTGGCGGGGTCCCGGCCGAGGCACTCGATCGCGGCCTGAACGACGGACAACACGTTCACCGCCTTGATGATCCGCTCCGACTGCTTGGCCATTCCGATCAGGCGATCGGACATCTGCCGCATGATGCCCACCCGCTCGAGCGTTTTGGCCAGCGCTTTGCGCATCAGCTCGTTATCGCCGGCATCCAGCGCGTGTTGGGCATAGGCGACCACGGGGGTGAACAGGTTGTTGAATTCGTGGGCGATGACCGCCGCGTTGGTTCCGACGGCGGCCAGCCGCTGGGCATGGCGAAGCTGACCCCTGAGGGAATCGAACTCGGTGGCCAGCCGTTCCAGGTGGGCTTGTAGCTGGCGGTCGTGGGCGGCTAAAGTGTCGGGCGGCGGCTCGAACGGCGGATGGACCGGCCGGGGGCGCTCGACCGGCGCGGCGGAGGCCGACTCGTTGCGCGCCGGAGGCGTGCGCCGAGGGGAACTGGCTGTCGGTCGCGGCATAGACGCTCCAGGACGCCGTTACGTCATCCCAATATCGGCAGGGCCGCGAACCGAACTTGAACGTTGAGGATCACGTACGGTCGAGGATGAAAGGATGGACTTGAGCAGACGGCTGGAAGCGCTGCTGGAGGCGGCCGAGCAGCTCGGGATCGACATCCGCGTCGAGCCGATGGGCGGCGCCGGCGGCGGATTATGCCTGCTCAAGAAGCGGAGGGTCCTGTTCGTGGACACCTCGGCGGACCTGGCCACGCGCTACGACCGGACGGTGACGGCCCTGGCCGGTCTCGATGATCTGGACGGCCAATACCTGCTCCCCGAAGTGCGCCAGGATCTCGAACGCCAGCGGAGGCAATCGAAGTGACCTCGGCCTCGAGACTGCCCCGACCAGCGGTCCCTCGTCCGGTCAGCGCGGGCAGCCCGCCGGAATGGGCCGGTCGCTGCCGCCGATACACTGCTGGAAGATGACGAAATCGGCCAGGTCCACGTCGTTATCGTCGTCCATGTCCGCCGCCCGGCAGACCTCGGTGCGCGGCGGGACGCCCGGCTCGGTCAGGCAGCTCTGGAAGTGCCCGAAGTCGGCCTCATCCACGTCTCCGTCGAGGTCGAAATCGGCCCGGGCGGTGGTGAGCGTGAGATTGACGAGCACGTTGCGGGGCGAGTTGGCCGCTCCCGCCGCGCTGACCGTCACCTGAGCCTGATGCACCCCATGCCGAAGCCCCGCCGTGTTGAACCGCAGCTCGACGGGGTCCGCCTCGCCCGTGCTGGTGCCCGAGGCCGGCTCCACGTCCAGCCAGTCGGCGTTGTCCGAGATCGAGTAGGTCAGCGTGCCGGCGGCGCTGGCGTTGCGCACCGTGATGCCGGCCGGCGCCGGGTTCGCGCCCAGCGGCGCGGTCACGTCGATCTGGAGCGGCAGCGTCTCGAGCACCGGCGTGGGCGTGGTGTCGGCCAGTTGGCGCACGTTGACCCCGTCCACGTACATCATGAAGGCCGGGTCGGACGTCGGGTGCTCGGCCTTGAGCCACAGGCTCGCCGTCGAACCGGTGGGAATGAACGTCCGCCAGGCCCGCGCGAACACCTCGTGAACGGGCACGTTCTCCGCGATCTGGTCCATGCCCCAGTCGATGGTGGCGGCGTTGGGGTCTTCGGTCTGGCCGGTGGTGTCCACGCCCAGGTAGAACCTGAGCTGCGTGGGCTGGTGACCGCGGAACTCATACTTGAGCCAGCAGAAGGCCAGATATCCCCGGCCGGGCTTGAGTCCGGTCACCTGGCGGTTGACGCCGCCGACGAACTGCCCGGCGGGGACCAGGTCGGCCGGCGCGGTCGGATGC
>JABRVU010000388.1:0-7587 GCA_039961895.1 Phycisphaerae bacterium
AGTTGAGGTTCGCGTCCGCCGGGCCGCGGAAGAAGCGTCCCTTGTGCGCGTCCAAGTACTGCTGCCAGCCCGACGCGAGCTGCTTGAGGTTCGCGCCGCAGGCCACCCGCCGCGACTGCACCCGGGCCTGCTGAAGGCTCGGCAGCAGCACCGCCGCCAGCAGGGCGATGATGGCCACCACCACCAGCACCTCGAGCAAGGTGAAGGCCCGCACCGGCCGGGCTCCGTACCGGCCGTGAACGAAAACGGGCTGCCCGTTCCGGCGGATCATGGCCGACCCTCCGCCGGGCGCGCGCCCGCCGCCAGCGCCGCCAGCCGGGCCTGGGCGGCGGACTTGAGCCAGTCCCCGCCGTGCCCCGCCAGGCAGGCCCGCAGCGCATGCCGGGCCTCGTCCGTCCGCCCGGCGCGCATGGCCCGCACGCCCACGGCGAAATCGGCCAGGGCCGCGTGCGAGGCGCCCATCTTGGCGCGAAGCCCGTCCGCGTCGGCGGTATCATCCAGCCAAAACTCCATCACCGCGTATTCAGGCGCGTCCGGCGGCACGTCGCCCTGAACCTGCCGGGCCCGCTCCAGCCGGCCGGCTTCCCACTCGGCCAGGAACCACCCCAGGGCCTGGCGCGGCAGCGCCGCCCGGATCTCGTCGCGCTCCCCGATCAGCGAGCGGTTCATCGCCAGCAGGGCGTTCCGCGTGTCCCGCAGCGCATCCGCGTCGGACCGCGCCTGCCGGAAGTAATAGAAGCTCACCCCGCCGAAGCCGATCATGGCGGCGATCAGCGCGAAGAGGGTAAGGCTCTCGAAGCTGTGGCGGATTGCCAGCTTCCGGATGACGTACAGCGAGCTGGTCGATTTCGCCGCGATCGGCCGGCCGTCCAGCCACGCGCCCAGATCCTCGGCCAGTTCCCCGGCCGACTGGTAGCGCCGCTCCGGCTCCTTGGCCATGGCCTTGAGGATGATCGTCTCCAGGTCCGAGTTGATCTCCCGCCGGATGCGCGACGGCCGCGGCGGGTCCTGGTCGCGGATGTTCCGGAACGTCATCGCCAGGTCGGCGTTCGTGGCGTACGGCGCCGTGCCGGTCAGCACCTCGTAGAGCATCACGCCCAGCGAATACACGTCGGTGCGGACGTCCACCGCCTCGGGCACGCCCAGGGTCTGCTCCGGCGACATGTATCGGACGGTGCCCATCAGATGACCGGCCACCGACACCGCCGGGGCCCGGCTCTCCTGGATATCCTCGCCCGTGATCTTGGCCAGGCCGAAATCCAGCACGAACGGCGTGCCCGACTCGTTGAGCAGGACGTTCGACGGCTTGAGGTCGCGGTGGATCACTCCGCGCCGGTGGGCGTAAGCCACCGCGTCGCAGATCTGCCGGAACAGCCGGACCACCTCGCGCAGCGGCGGCGCCGCCAGCCGGACGTGCGTGTCCAGCGGCTGCCCGCGGACGTAATCCATGGCGAAGAAGTAATGCCCCGCCGTGATCCCGCTGTCGTGAATGACCACGATGTTGGGATGGCGCAGGGCCGCGATCAGCTTCACCTCGCGCTCGAAGCGCCATCGGGCCCGGGCCCCGGCGTAGGCCCCCTCCAGCAGCATCTTGAGGGCCACCGTCCGCCGGGTGGAAAGCTGCACCGCCTCGTAGACGACCCCCTGCCCGCCGCGGTGAATCTCGCGGATGATGCGGTAGCCCGGCACGCGCTCGGCATCGGTCCGGGCGTCGCTGGCCACCGGCCCGCCGGCCGCGAGGGCGCTTCCCCCCGCAGGGCCCCGCGGGCCCGCCAGGCTCTGGGCCCGCAGGGCCTCGGCCACGTCGTTGAAGTAGTCGAGGTTCCGACGACACTCCTCGAGGCGCTCGCGACAGTCGGGGCAGCCGTCCAGGTGCTGCCGCAGCGCCCCGGCCTGTTCAGCGGGCACGCGCCCGCCGGCCAGCTCGTCCAACTGCGCCGCGTCCAGGCACGCCCCCACCATCACCAGATCTCCTCCAGCTGCCGCTGGTATTCGCGCATGTGCGAGAGCACGTGAGCCTTGGCCTGATACACCGCGTTGCGCGAGATGCCCAGTTGGGCGGCGACCTCCTCTCCCGAAAGCCCCTTGATGGCCAGCAGCTCGAAGGCCCGCAGCGTGGTCGGCTCGACCCGCGGGCGGACGAAGTCCAGGCATTGCCGCACGATGGCCAGCTTCCACTCCGCCTCCCACAGGTCGCTGAGGGTGTGATCGTCGGGAACCTGGTCGATGAAGCCGGTCGCGTCGCCGGACTCGGCGATCAGCCGTTCGCGCCGCCGGCGCTGCATGTCCCGGACCTTGTTGGTGGCAATGGTCAGCAGCCAGGTGCGCAGCCGCCCCTTGTCGCGGTCGTACTGGCCTTGACGATAGGCCTCGGCGAAGCCGGCCAGGGCGTCCTGGGCGGCGTCCTGGGCATCCTCCTCGTTGAGTCCCAGCTTGCGGGCGAAGGACACCAGCAGGGGCTGATAACGCCCGAAAAACTCCGACCAGACCCCGTCGTTGCGCGGATCGCGCAGGCCCATCAGCAGCACGGTGTTGGTTTGTGTAATCATGCCCCAGCCTGGCAGTTCGATGGGTGACGGGCCCGAGGCGCTTCCGGCGAAGCGTAGGTTCATTTTACCGAGCGCCGTCCGGCCGATGCAAGAAAAAGTGGTCTTGGCGGGCCGGTTCAGTCCTGGCCGTTCGCGCGTTGCGGCCGGGCCCGATTCCGGTCGCGGAAAACCGAAACCGCTTCCCGCGCGCTCAACACCCCCGGCGCCCGGTTTGCCGCCGACCGTCGGCCGGCTATCCCCCGGCAGACGGACACCGTTATGGGACACGCCCTTGTGAGCCATAACGGGTATACGTGCCGGCCGGCGCGGATCTGTCAGCCCATCGCGGCATTCTTGCCCGTTTCGCGGTGGAATCGGCAGGAGGCGGCGGATGGAGATGCCGAACGGAAAGCACGGGCGACGGAGGAACACGGCCTCGACGGCCGGTGCTCGGCCGCCGTTTGCACGGCCTGTCCACAAGCCCGACCGCCGCGAGATCAGCGTCCGGCCGGTTCCGTCAGGAGGCCGGCTGCGTCCGGGCGGCGGCCCGGTCGTAGCGGCGGAGGATCAGGTTCAGCAGGCGCTCTTCCATGAGCTTGTCCCGCCCGAGCGGGATCCACGTGCCCGTGGCAGAAGGCGAGTCCATGCGCCCCGACATGGTGGGGGCCTCGGCGCTGAACATGCGCAGCGCCCCGGCGGAATTGTCGATCTGGCGCTCCTCGAGGTTGTAGCGCATGCGCTCGACCCGCACGTCCAGGTCATAGGCGCCGGCCGCCGCCGGCTTGAGCGTGATCGTGGCCTGCCGTTGGATGGTGTGCAGGTTGGACTCGGCCCAGGCATACGCCGGTTCGGGCTGCGGACGCCAGAACTCGAAGAAATGCGCCGACGTCTCCGGGTAGGTGGTGATGACGCCCTCCAGGCGGTCCTGGCGGTCCAGGCGGAAGTAATAGCCGCGGAGGGCGTCTCCGGCCGTCTCCCAGAGCCGCTCGAAGCGCTCAGGCGAATCGGCCGTCACCCGCGCGACCGTCCGCTCGCTCGGCTCCGCCGGCGCCGAACAACCCGCGGACGCGAGCAGGATCGTGCCCACCCAGCCCATGATGCCAACGATGACACGCATGACCGGAAGTCTATCGCGCGCCCTCGACTCTGACCAGTGCCCGGGCGAGCGCGGGCGTGGAAAAACGATCGGGCAACCGCGGGCTGAGATACGGATGGCCATCGTTTTCGGGCCGGAATCCAGACTCGGATGGTCAGGCCCTTCCCCAAACCCGTATGGGACCGGCTTCCAGCCGGTCGTTTTCAGGGTTTTGGGTTGGGCTCTCACAAAAGCCGGTAGTGTTCGACATGGCCACGCAGAGCCGTGGCCAGCCACCCGCCACCCGCCCGGGGTCGGCAGGATCAGGCCCTGGGCTGGCAATGGGGGCAAAAATGGGTCCCGCGCCCGGCGGCCAGGATTTTTTCGATGGGCGTCCGGCAACGGCGACAAGTCCGGCCCTCCCGGCCGTACACGCGATGCCTTGTCTGGAACCATCCCGCCTTTCCGTCCGCGTCACGGTAGTCGTTGACGCTCGAACCGCCCGCGGCGATGGCCTCGATCAGCACCCGGCGAAGCGCGCGATAAAGCCGATCCACCGCGGCCGGGGGCAGTTCATTCGCCCGGCGAAGCGGGTGAATCCCCGCCCGATGCAGCGCCTCGTCGCAGTAGATGTTGCCCACGCCGCTGATCGGCCGTTGATCGAGCAGAAGGGCCTTGATCTGCCGCCGGCGGGCCAGCAGCCTTCGCCAATCCGCCAGGGACAGGGTCAGCGGGTCTTCGCCCACGGGCGGCAGCCGCCGGCCATACCATCGGCGAGCTTCCGGCGCGCGAAGCGACGGACGGGCGGCGCGAGGCGCGGCGTCCGACTGTGTCGCCGGCTGGCCCGTGCTCCGCTCGTCTCCGCCGCGGTCAGGCCGCAGCGCGGACGCGATCAGCCACACGCCCCCGAACCGCCGCGGGTCGACGAAACGAAGCTCATCATCCCGGTCCGCGAAAGCCATTCGCAGATGCGTGTGTGGGTCCAGCGGCGCAGTCTTCGGGCAGACCGACAGGCGGCCGGTCATGCCCAGGTGGACGATCATGCTCAGGCCGCCGCTGAAGTCGATGTGAATCTGCTTGCCCCGCCGTGAGACGCATTCGATCCTTCGTCCGCGCAGGAGCCGATCGGACGGCCTGGCCTGGCCGTGGGCCACGTCGGGGCGAATCAGCCTGACCGACGCGATCACCCGGCCGGTCGCCAGCCGGCCGACTCCGCGGGCTACCGTTTCCACCTCGGGCAGTTCAGGCATGACTCCATCGTACGCGATGAGGCCTTGTCCCGCTTCAGTCGGAATTGGAGAGTCGAGCCGATTGAGTCACGCCCGCATGGGCGTATCAGACGGATTTACAGTGGAGCGGAGTGTCTGGCCATCCTGCCGGCGCACCTGACCGATCAGGTGCCGACCTCGGAGGCATGCGACAGGCACGGGGTTCAGCCGACGGTGTTCGATGCCTGGCAGAAAAGCCGCATCTTTCGAGGCCGACCTCCACAACGGCGGACGAGTTCGACGCGGGCAGCCCTATCAGCCCGTGGTCAAAGTCGCCTCTTGACACGTGCAGTAGAGTGCGGCCCGTATCTGACCAGATGCGGTCAGGGAGGGCCAGCCGCTGGGATTGGGCACGGCGCGGGGCCTTCAGGGTCTTGCCGCGCGGGTTTTGGGGCTCTGGGAAGGCATCTGGACGGCTCTTCGCCGCAGAGTCAGCCCGGCGGGGCTCCTGGATGAACGAGCCCCGCAATGGCCAGACGATGAGCTTTGCGCGGCGCGAGGGCTACGAAAGGTCGCGGGATGGCGTTTAACCACGGGCTGCTAGAGGACGAATCCCGGACTCCTCGATGGCTGGGTTTGGGCGCCTCGCGACGTCCTCGGTGTACCGCCCTTTTCCACCCGGCCTTGTCATCTCGCGGGGGTGATGCTACGCTGCCAGACATGACCGAGAAACCCGCTCCCGCCGCCGAAGCCGCCGGGCCCAGGTCGATCTGGGACAATGACCTGCCGGCGGGGGATTCGCCGCCTCTGCCGCGCTGGCCGCTTACCACCGCCGTCGTGGCATACGGCCTGTGGCTGATCTTCCTGATTTCGATGGCCATCCTGCGGATCGCGACGAACTGATCCCCGTCAAGCGGACGACATGGAGCTGGAAGCCCACCGCCCGGAGAATCGTGACGGGCGGGAGGGGTTGAAACGCGCTGTGCTTCCGGGCCCACCTGAAGCGCCACCGTTACGCATCGTGGCCAAGCGATACCCAAGTTTGCCTTCAGCACCTTGCCTGGTGGTGCCGCCGGCGCCTCCGCCGGTGCGTACCGGAACGAGAAGGTCGTGATTGCAATCGTAACATATTGTTGAATAAGTGTTTGTGTGCATGATCGGGTTCGTCAGGCGATCGATTCCAAACCGGCGATTCCTCCGCAGCCGTCCTGCTTTAACCTCTGATCCAGAAAACAGCTTAAGACCATGAGGTCCGGTAAAGTTTTTCGCTGATTGCGACCGATAAGAAGCGCCATACTGGCCTTCGTGCCGATCACCGGTCCCGGGCAGGGCGGACGCCCGAAGTCGTCCGCCGCCAGTGCTGCAACAGCGGAACGTATCATGAGAACCATCGCCATTGCCAACCAGAAGGGTGGATGCGGCAAAACCACGGTGAGCATCAACCTGGCCGCCTGCCTGGCGCGCGAGGGGCGGCGCACGTTGCTGGTGGATATGGACCCGCAGGGACACTGCGCGCTGGGTTTGGCCGTCCCCGAGGAACAGATCGAGGTCAGCGTCTACGACGTGCTGATGGACGGGCCCAACGGTGAGCGCATCGACATCACCCGCAGCATCTGGCAGATCACCGCCAACTTCGATCTGGTGCCTTCGACCACCGCGCTGGCCGCCTTCGAGCAGGTCATGCAGGGGCGCTCGGACCGCGATCACCGTCTGGCCGACGCCCTGGCCCCCATCGACGGCACGTACGAGTTCGTCATCGTGGACTGCCCGCCGCACATCGGCCTGCTGACCCAGAACGCCCTGACCGCGGCCAGCGAAGTCATCATCCCGGTGGACACCGGCTACTTCTCGCTCCAGGGGCTCTCCAAGCAGTTGCAGACCATCGAGCAGATCCGGGCGACGCGCGAGAACCCGCTGGAGGTGCGCGTGCTGGCCAACCTGTACGACGTGCGGACCAAGCTGGGCCGCGAGATCCTCAACGAGCTGAAGCGCAAGTTCGGGGCCCTGATGTGCCACACGTTCATCAACTTCAACACCAAGCTGCGCGAAGGGGCCAGCTTCGGGCAGCCGATCACCGAGTACGACCCCTCGAGCATGGGCTTCCGCGATTTCGTTCGGCTATCGCGCGAGCTGATCTCGGCGGGCGGGCCGGAGATGGTGGCGACCACGCTGCTGCGCCAGGCCGACGACCTGGCCGACAAGGCCGAGAAACTGCTGGCCACCAGCCGGCCATTGTTCGCCAGCGAAGACCGGCCCTCGGCCCAAGAGCCCGCGCCCACGCCGGAGGAGACCGAGCGCAAGATCGACGCGATCTACGGTACGCGGGCCACCGCCGAGGGCGTCTGGTTCGTGGCCCACGCGCCGGGCGCTCAGGACGTGTGCGTAGCCGGCGACTTCAACAACTGGCAGCCGCGGGCCACGCCCATGCTCAAGAACGGGCGCGAGGGCTGCTTCCACGCCCTGCTGCCGCTGCGGCCCGGGCGGTACTGCTATCGCTTCGTCGTGGACGGCCAGTGGCGGCATGACGATCACAACACCTACGTCGAGGCCAACCCCTTCGGCGAGCTGAACTCCGTCGTTGAAGTGGTATAGGACGGGATGAGCCGCGCTTCTGGCGAGGGTTTCCTGGCGTCCGCGGCCGGTCATGAACCGGCCGCTTGACTTGGGGAGCGGCCGGCTTGAAATGCCCGTACTGCGCGGAAGAGATTCAGGACGCCGCGATCCTCTGCCGGTTCTGCGGGGCGATCAGGGAAGGTGAACGGTGGCTTCCCCCGCC
>JABRVU010000389.1:0-9353 GCA_039961895.1 Phycisphaerae bacterium
CTTCCCAGGAAGTCAAGGATCACGTGGACCTGGCCTTCAAGTTGTCGCGCGGCAGCGGCCTGTACGTCGGCTACATCATCACCACCACGCTGGCCGAGGGCGGCGGGACGGTCACCTGCCGACCCAACCACTACCCGCTGACCAACACCCGTCACCCCATCGACCTGCACACCTACGCCCTGGACCTGGAGAACACCGTCCTGCTCCCGCCGCGCACCGGCCGGCGCGAGGTCGAACTGCCCGAGCGCTTCGAGCGGCTGCACCGCGAGGTCGATCGCCTGGGCCTCAACCGCCTCTTCGACGTGCCCGGCCACGACGAGCTGCTCATCGTCACCAGCGGCATGGCCTATCAGTACGTGATCGAGACCCTGTCCGACGCCGGGCTTGCCGGCCAGATCCCCATTCTCAAGCTCGACGTCACCTATCCGCTGGACCGTCGGCGGATCGAGCCGCTGCTGACCCGCTTCGAGCATCTCGTCGTGGTCGAGGAGCGACGGTCGTTTATCGAGGAGCAGATCGCCGCCATCGCCGTGCGATTCTCCCAGTCCGCGCCCGGCCGCGTCGCCGCCATCTGGGGCAAGCAGTTCCCCAAGAACCTCAGCGGCTTCCCGTCGGCGCTGGGTCTGAACATGTCCATCGTGGCCGACCGGCTGGGGCGGCTGCTGCGCGCGATCGGCTCGCCGCTGGCGGTCAAGGCCGCCGCAGGCATCGACGCCCAGCTCCGGGTCATCGCCGACGCCGGGCGGAACGACCTATCCATCCCCGCCCGCACTCCGACCTTCTGCCCCGGCTGCCCGCACCGCGACTCCTCGGCCGTCCTCCTCGAGATCAAGAAGGAGTTCGCCGACGAGGCCTACATGCGCCGTCATCACCGCCGCGGGGCCATCGACCTGGTCTTCCACGGCGATACCGGCTGCTACACCATGCTGATGTTCGAGCCCAATTCCAAGCTCATGCACAACTATTCCGGCATGGGCCTGGGCGGGGGGACCGGCAGCGGCATCGACCCCTTCATCCGCAACAAGCAGGTGGTCTTCCTGGGCGACTCGACCTTCTTCCACTCCGGCTCGATCGCCATCAGCAACGCCATCGCCGGTCGGCAGGACATCACCTACGTCATCCTGGCCAACGGCACGACGGCCATGACCGGTCACCAGCCGCTGCCGGCCCTGTCCCAGGACCTGCTCGAACGCTCCATCCCCGCCCAGGACATCGAGCAGATCGTCCGGGCCATCACCGGCGGCAACAGCCTGGTGGTCCGGGTCAATCCCGAGGACCGGGCCAACTACAAGCGCATCCTCGAACAGACCATCCTGGCCGACGGCGTCAAGATCATCATCGCCGACAAGGAATGCGGCATCACCTACAACCGCCGCAAGCTCCGCGAAGAGCGGGCCGAGCAGCGCCACCACGGCTTCGTGCGTCGCAAGACCTTCATGAACATCACCCAGGAGGTCTGCGAATACTGCCTGGAATGCACCAACAACACCGGCTGCCCGGGCCTGACCATCGAGCAGACCGACTACGGCCCCAAGATCGGGACGGACCTCTCCTGGTGCGTCAACGACGGGGCCTGTGCCCGGCTGGACGCCTGCCCGTCGTTCGAGCAGGTGGTGGTCACCCGCAAGCGTCCGCCCCGGCCGCGCGGCCACAAGATCATGCTCGAGGACATCCCCGAGCCGCCGGTCGTGTTCAAAGGCGACGTGTGGCGGGCCTGGCTGGCCGGCGTCGGCGGCATGGGCATCGGCACTGCCACCAGCATCCTGGTCCACGCCGCCCGCCACGACGGGCATTTCGTCCAGTTCAGCGACAAGAAAGGCCTGGCCATCCGCAACGGCGGGGTCTATTCGCAGATCATCGTCAGCCGCCGCGAGAACCACGTGGGCATGACCGTGGGCTATGGCCAGGCCGACCTGCTGCTGGGCATCGACCTGCTCGAGGCCGTCCGGGCGGTGGACGCCAATCAGCCCTTCCGCGTGGCCCTGCCCCAGCGCACCGCCGCCGTCGTCAACACCGACCGCACGCCCACCATCCGCACGCTCATGGGCAAGGACGCCTTCCGTGTGGAGGAGCTGGAGGCCGCCCTGCGGGCCGCCACCCGCCCTGACTGCTACTTCTCCGCCCGCATCTCCTCGCTGTGCGAGCGCATCTTCGGCACCAAGCTCTACGCCAACATCACCATGCTGGGCGTGGCCTATCAGCGCGGGCTGATCCCGTTGTCGCTCGAGGCCCTCAAGGAGGGCATCCGCAATACCATCCGCGCCGACTTCAAGAAGAACCTGCGGGCCTTCGAGGTCGGCCGCAAGCTGGTCAGCAACCCCGAGCTGTTCTGGGAGGTCGAGCCCGCCCCCTCGCTGGCCCGCACCGTGCGCGAGAAGGCCGCGTATCTGAACATGCGCCTGCTGGGCTCGCGGCGGGCCCTGCGCAAGGAGAACCCCCGGGCCGCCGGCCGCAACCGCCTCCGCACCAACGACACCCAGCTTGCCCGGGCCTACAAGACGCTGGTCTACACCGCCCTGCGGGCCTGCCGCGAGCTGGACCGCCAGACCATGCGCGACATCGCCGTCCGGGTCTATGACCTGATCCAGTGGGGCGGCGTGCGCTACGCCCGGCGCTACGTCGATCGGGTCCGCCGGGTGTTCCTGGCCGATCTGCCCTCGGAGCATTTCGCGGCCACCCGGGTCGTGGTCTGGAACCTGGCCAGACTGATGCTCATCAAGGACGAGTTCTACGTGGCCCACCTGCTGACCAGCTATGAGAAGCTCCGCCGCGACCGCCAGCGCTACAACGTCAACCCGGCCAACGGCGACCGCATCCGCTATCGGCGCACCTTCCACCCGCGCTTCTTTGGCCGGCAGATCGACGTCCACCTGCCGCACTGGGCCCTCTACGTGCTTCGCAACTTCCGCTTCCTGCGCCACGTGCTGCCGTGGTATCACAAGGAAGACAAGCGGTTTCTCCGCTGGTATGAGCAGGTGGTGGACGGCTTCTCGTTCGCCGATCCGGCCGGATATCGGCAATACGTCGAGGCCCTCAAGACGGTCGAGTCGGTGACCGGCTTCGCGGAGGTCCGCTGGCCGAAGATGGCGGCGGCCCGCTCGCGGGCCGAACAGATTCTGGCCGCCCTGCGGAAGTCCCGGCCGGTCCAGGCGGCCAGGCTGGCCGTCTGAAGAACCTCCAAACCCGTGTGGGACCGGTTTCCGACCGGTCGCATTCTACGCAGGAGACCGATCATGCCCGACGACCGGATGACGCCGCCGGATGTCGAAGCCCCGGCCGCGCTCACGCGGCGCCAGATCGTGGGCATGGGCACGCTGCTGGGTTCGGCGGCCCTGGCCGGCCCTACCGCCGCGGCCTTCGGACAGGCCGGCGACCCCCGCGACCGCCGGCCCGCTCCGCCGGACGCGAGGGCCCGCTCCGCCAAAACCTACGACATGAAGAAATCCATCAACATGTGGGCTTTCCCCTATCCCCAGCGCATGTCCCTGCGCGAATGCTTCGCCCTCGCCGCCCGGGCCGGATTCGACGGCATCGAGGTCAATTATGACCTCAAGGACGACCTCTGCCCCGACACTCCCGAAGACAAGCTCAAGGACATCGGCAAGATGGCCCGGGACCTGGGCCTGGCCGTCTCCGGCGTGTGCTCGTTTCTGTTCTGGCCCTATTCGCTGACCAGCAACGACGCGAACACGCGGGCCCGCGGCATGGAACTGGCCCGCAGGATGATCCGCGCCGCCCGGCTGCTGGGCACCGAGAACCTGCTGATCGTCCCCGGTGCCGTCTACATCCCCTGGCTGCCCGACAGCCAGCCGGTGGACTACGCCGTGGCCCTGCAACGGGCCGCCCAGGCCGTCCGCGACCTGCTTCCCGACGCCCAGCGCGAGCGGGTCTACCTCAACGTCGAGAACATCTTCATGAACGGCTTTCTGCTGAGCCCCGACGACCTGGTCCGCTTCGTGGATGCGTTCAACTCCCCCTGGGTGCGCGTCCACTTCGACACCGGCAACATCATGCAGGTGCAGTTCCCCGAGCACTGGATTCCCATCCTCGGCCCGCGGATCAAGAACGTGCACCTCAAGGAGTTCACCAAGAAGGGCACCGACTGGACGCTCACCTCGTTCCGCCCGCTGCTGGACGGAACCACCGACTGGCCCGCGGTCATCGAGGCCTTCGACCAGGCCGGCTACCGCGGGTATCTGACCTTCGAGTATTTCCGCCCCTTCCTGCATTACCCGGAGGCGCTGATCTATCAGGCTTCCGACGCCCTGGACCGGCTGCTCGGCCGGACGCCGCGCTGGACCTGAAACCGGCACGAGACCGGCGTCCCGCATGGGAGGGGTATCTTGCACGGGACCGACGTTCCGTGTGGGACCGGCATCCAGCCGGTCTGTTTTCGGGGTGTGCGGAACCACGCTGACGACTCAAACCGACCGATCCGACCCAGGAGCGGGCTTCCAACCCGCGCGGACCTGCGGTGCGGCGGAAAGCTTCCCGGCGCGGTCGAGGCGGTTGACGCAAGGCGAGCGCGAACGCACCGGAACCACACGGGCGAAAGCCCGCGGCTCTTTGCAGGGATGCGCGGCCACGGAGAACACGGGTCAGTATGAGTTACATGCGTCGGATCCGCTCGCGGTGATATTCCAGGCGCTCCTGGGGGGTCATCTTCGCCAGGTCGGTCTGGCCGTTGGACTTCGACGGCGGCCTGGAGGGGATGACCGGCGGCGAGGCGGCCTGAGTGGCGGCCACCGGAGACGGAACCGCCGGTGCCGGCGAACGTGTGGACGGGGAGGACCTCGGTTCGGCCGGCCCAGCCGACCGCCCCGGTTGACCGGAACCGGACACGACGACCCGCGTCGAGCCGGCGTAGCTCATCACCGGCGTGAGCAGCTTCATGTCCTCCTCCAGCGATCGCACCGGCCGGATACCCAGCCCCTGTAATACCCCGTGATAGGCCCGCACCGCCTCCTCGGGTGAAATCTGCCCGTCCACGATCCGCCGCAGCATCTCGATGAAGGCGAGCTGGTTCTCGGCATAGTTGATCTTCCGCCCGAAGAGCGCCACCTTGGCCCCGTACTTCTGAGCTTCGGCGATGAGCTTGAAGGCGTCATAGGTCGTGCCCGCGCCGCCGCCCAGGATGCCGATGACCAGTTGCGGGTCGTAAGCGGCCAGTTCCTCGGTCCACTTCGGCCCGTGATAGACCATCTTCAGAAACAGCGGCCGGCCCGACTCCGGCACGCCCGCCAGGCAGCGCACGATCATGTCGTTGACGAAGGCCCCCAGCTTCTCCGGCGGCAGGGGCGCCGCCGGGGCGTTGGGGTCGAAGACCTCCAGGAAGTGCCGGAAGCCCTTGCGCTCGGCCTCGAGGCGGAACGCGCCATAGGCGTTGAGCGTCTCGCGGTCCAGCTCCAGGTCGTTGTTGAAGGTCACGCTGTAGAGCCCCAGGTTGGCCCCCAGCACGCGCTCCTCGTCGTCGCAGTCGGCCTTGCCGCACTGGATCTGTTCGATGGTCGCGGTGCGGAACGGCCGCGAGGGCCGGCTGGCGTAGATGCCCCCCCGCACCGCGTGCACGTCGGTCGTGTCGTTGGCCCGGGCCGCCGGCGTGACGTGCGAATCGTCGAACAGCCGCTCGGCCACGGTCAGGATCGAGTTGGTGTGTGCCGACATCAGCATGATGTCCACCACCCCCTGCCGCACGACCTGCCGGATCAGCTCCCGGAACTCGGGCAGGCTGCGGAACCGGCCCTCCTGGGCGTAATGCTCCGGCGACTTGCCCGGCGCCGCGATGCCGAAGGCCATGTCCGCGTCCTTGGCGTCGGCGATGATGAACTCGCGGCACTTCGGATCCGCCTTGATCTTCGCCAGCTTGATGTCGAGGCTCTTGGCAACCATAAGCCCGGTTCTCAGTTCTCAGTGTTCCACCCTCGGTTCACGGCCTTACGCTCCGCTGGCGGCCATGATCCGGTCGGTGATCTCCTGCACGATCCGCTCCATCTCCGCCTCGGAGGGGCCCGGGCCGCCGGCCGAGCCGTTGCTCTTCGAGCCGCATCCGCACGACCCCGGCCCGTCCGCGTAGCCGCGCCCGAACTCGGTGTTGACGCACAGGTCCGCGTTCTCCAGCCGCCGCGGGTCCACGCCCATGCCGAACCGCTCCTTGAGGTCCAGCAGTTCGTCCACTTTCGGGACGCTGATCCGGTCGACCCGCCCGATCTGCTTGGCCAGCAGCAGGATGCGGCAATAGGCGTCGAGAATCTCCGTCCACCAGTAGGCGTGTTCGAGGGTGTCGCCCCACGAGACCGTGCCGTGGTTGCGCAGGACGGCCACGCGCGAGTTCTTGACGAACGGCTTGATGGTGTCGGCGAAGGCCTGGCCCCCGGGGGTCTCATACACCGTCGTCGGGATGGGGCCCAGGAAGACCTCCACCTCCGGCAGGATGCAGGTGGGAATGGGCTCGCCGGCCACCGCGAACGCCGTGGCGTGCGGCGGATGGCAATGCACCACCGCCTTGACCGCCGGATCCAGCTTGTAGATCTCCAGGTGCAGCAGCACCTCGCTGGTCCGCTTCCTGGCGCCGGCGAGCTGGCGGCCGGTCAGGTCCACCTTGCAGATGTCCTCGGGCTTCAGGTCGCCTTTGCTGGTCATGGTCGGCGAGCAGAGCACCTCGTTCTCGCCGACGCGGTACGAGATGTTGCCGTCGTTGGCCGCCGCGAAGCCCTTGGCGTACAGCCGCCGGCCCACGTCGCAAATCTGCTGTTTGATCTTGAACTCGTTGGCCATGTCACACCACGTTCAACGCTTCAGGGCCGGGGGCCGTCGAACCGGCCCGCATCGACCACAACCTTCACGATCCGTCACCCGTAGGTCACGCTGTCCAACAGACAGGCCACGTAGGCGTCGATGGCCGCCGGCGTGGGGTGAAAGGGCATGGCCGCCTCGCGGCCCTCGGAAAAGCCCACCCGGTCGCCGACGCCGGCGCCCAGCTCGTCATAGGCCACCACCACGTCGCCGCCGCCCAGGCGCCCCTCGCGCAGCGACGAAGGGTCGTGCGGGCGGATCATGAGAAACCGTCCGCCGCGCAGGTTCGCGTCCACCGGGCTGAGCGTCAGCCTGCCGATGACCTCACCAATCCTCACGTCCGCCGCTCCGTTCGATGGCTTCGAGGACCGCGGCCATCTCCGCCGGCGGGCAGGTCGGGCCGCTCATGAGCCGCTCGACCATCTGGCGGGTCAGATGGGTCGCGTGCCGCGTCGCGTCGATCACCAGCACGTTGGCCCCCAACTCCCGACAGGCGGTCTCGACCGCCGGCAGGCACGTCCCCAGCACCGCCCGGACGCCGTCGTGTTTGTTGGCCACGATCAGGGGCACTACCGGGTCGGGCGTGAACACCACGCCCCTGGCCACCTCGCGGCGGTTCACCTTGCCGCACAGCCGACGGACCGCCGAGGCCAGGGGCCCCGGACCCCCCGCCGCCGGCGCGATCAACTCGGCCGAACCGGCGATCCGCTCGACCAGGGCCAGGGCCGCCCGCATGGCCGGCTGGGCCGGGTCCAGCACCACGCCCGCTCCCCGGGCCGCCGGCTCGCCCTCCTCCTGCCAGAGGATGGGCATGGCCTGGTCCTTGAACCAGTCCCGCGCCGCCGGCGTGAGCAGGGCGTTCTTCGGCAGCCGGATCGGCGTTCCGGCCCGCCGAAGCTCGTCCAGCAGCTTGGCCGTCACCACCGGTCGGCTCATGCGTTGGTCCGCTCCTGCACGCTGCCGGCCTCATCGACAATGCCCATCACCCACCACCGCGCCGGCGACGTGCCGTCGTTGACCATCCGGCGGGCGTGTTTGCCGTCGTTGCTCAGAATCACCACCGCCCCGGCCCCGGCCCCCAGCTCATCCAGGGCCAGCACCGGATCGAGCGACGCCGCCCGGATCGGCTCGACCACCAGCAGCCGCGCGCCCTTCAGCGAGGCGTGCTTGGCCGTCGAAACCGCCTTGCCCACCACGCGGCCCAACACCATGGCGTCCTCTCACCTCGCCGCCGACGGCGGCGCTACAGGATCCGCAGATTATCCACCATCACGCATCTTCGCTGCCGCAGGAACGACATCGGCGAGGTGACGCCTTCGCCGGTCGGCGTGGCGATGCTGAAGCTGGCGTAGCCCTCGCCCCCGCCGCCCAGTCCGGCCATGCACGGCCCGTTCTTGATGAACAGCGTCGTGTTCACCGCCTTGCCCATCGCGGTCATGTGGTCCACGGTCTGCGACCAGATGATGGCCGTGTGCCCGAAGCCGTGCTCGAACTTCACCGCCAGACGGATGGCCTCGTCGATGTTCCGGCAGCGCATCACCGGCAGGAACGGCATCATCTGCTCGCAGGGCAGCCAGGGGCTGGATTCATCCACCTCGCCATACAGGCAGATCACCCCCGCCGGCAGCCGCACGCCGATCGCGTCGGCCAGCACCTGCGGATCCTTTCCCACGAACTTCTTGTCCGGCAGCCAGTGGCCGGTCTTCTCGTCCTGGTGCAGGGCCTGGCGGGTCAGGGCGTCGATCTGCTGGCGGTTGAGCCGATACCCGCCGTGCCGCCCGAAGGCCTCGAGCAGCCTGTCGGCCACGCGCTCGACCACGAACACTTCCTTCTCGCCGATGCACAGCAGGTTGTTGTCGTAGGCCGCGCCCTTGAGGATGCCGGCGGCGGCCTTCTCGATGTCCGCGCTGCAATCGACCACCACCGGCGGGTTGCCCGGGCCGGCCACGATGGCCTTCTTGTTGCTGGCCATCGCCGCCCGGGCCACGCCCGGCCCGCCGGTCACCACCAGCATCTTCACGTCCGGGTGCTTGAAGATGCGCTCGGCGCTCTCCAGCGTCGGCTTCTCGATCAGGCAGATCAGGTTGTCCAGCCCGGTCTTCTCGCGGATGGCCCGTGTCCAGCGCTGCGTGGCGATGGCCGCCGAGCGGGCCCCCGACGGATGGGGGTTGACCACCAGCGTGTTGCCGCCGGCGATCATCATGATCGCGTTGCAGGCCAGCGTCGGCACCGAGTGCGTCACCGGCGTGATCACTCCCAGCACGCCGAAGGGCGCGTATTCGGTCACGCCCAGCCCGTGATCGCCGCTGACCGCCTCGGTCCGGATGAACTCCATGCCCGGCACCTTGGCGGCGGTATGCAGCTTCTCGACCTTGTGCTCGAGCCGCCCGATCCCGGTCTCGTCGAACTCGATGCGGGCCAGCTCGTCGGCCTGACTGGTGCAGATGTCGCGGATGACCTGGATGGCCTCCGCCCGCCGGGCCAGCGTGGACTCGCACAACTGCCGATAGCCGGCCTGGGCCGCGGCCACGGCCGCGTCCACGTCCTGGAACACGCCGTCC
>JABRVU010000390.1:0-2874 GCA_039961895.1 Phycisphaerae bacterium
GACCAGCTCCGGCTGCGGGACGGCAGTTGCGCGCCGTAAGGCCGGCCGTTGCGCGGATCCGGGGGCGGGCGGGCCTCGAACCCGCCCGCCCTTTCCCCCATCCAATTACTCATCTTTCCATCTTCAAATCATGGCTGGTCTTGTCCGTGTATGCGCTTCGCGCCACAATAGCGGAGGTGACGCCGATCCTGAGGCAGGAGAGCCCTTCGGACGTTCAACTGATGCGTCAGTTGGCCGCCGGGGACCTTACGGCGCTCGATCGGCTGGTGCGGCGCCACCAGGGCCGGGCCCAGGCCCTGGCCTATCGCCTCTGCGGCGATCACCAGACCGCCGAAGACCTCGCCCAGGAGGCCTTCCTGCGCGTCTATCGCGCGGCCGGTCGGTATGAACCGCGGGGCGCCTTCTCGACCTGGCTGCATCGGATCATCGTCAACCTGTACCTGGACGCCTTGAAGGCCCGCCGTCCCGCCGTTCCGCTGGATGACGCGCGGAACCTGCCGGATCAGCGGACCGGCGAGGACCCGCTGGCCGCAAGAGAGCGGGACGCCGCCATCCGCCGCGAAATCGCCCGTCTGCCCGACCGGCAGCGCATCGCCCTGGTGCTGCACTGCTACGAGGGGCACAGCCACGCCGAGATCGCTGAAATCACCGGGTGGAGCGAATCGGCGGTCGAGTCGCTTCTGACCCGGGCGTATCGGAACCTGCGGGACGCGCTGAGAGGCTGGCGGGATTCGGCTTGAAGCACCCGCAGGGCGTCGGGTTCGCCGTCGTTACAGTAGAAGGGTGGGTTCCCCATGAACGCATGCCCTCAGGAAGACCGTTGGATTCGGCTGATGGCCGGCGAGCTTGAACCTGCCGAGCAGACCGGCCTGCTCGATCACCTGGAGCGCTGTTCCGCGTGCCGGCGGCACTACGAAGAGCTGCTCGCCGTCCGGCGGGTGCTGGCCGCGCTGGCGTGGGATCCGCCGGAGCGAGACCTGGTGGCCGGCGTCCGGGCCGCGGCCCTGCGGGACCGGCGGCGCCAGGGATGGCTCCGGGTGGTTCAGGCGGCGGCGGTGGTGGCCTTGGCGGCCGGCGCGGGCCTGCTGGCCGGACGGGCTTACCGGCCGGCGTCGGCGCTTCAGACCGCCCTGGCCGAGGTCTCCACCGAGCAGGTGGTGCAGGCCGTCGGCCTGGACGTGTTCGATCAGGGTGCCCTGCTGAACCAACTGTTCGGCGAGGACAGTTTCGAACCGGACACGGACGAGGAGACGCCATCATGATCGCTCGAAGGACACTTTCGCTCCTGCTCGCGGGAGTGGTCGCGGGTGGCGGATCGTTCGTCGCCTCCGTGGCCACCCGTCCGGCCGACGCGCCCGCGGTGGCCGAAGACACCGCCACACAGGCCCTGCTCACCTGGCTGCGGGCCAGCGATGACCAGCGCGCCGCCCTGCGCGGGCACGACCCGGGATTCGCCCGAGACCTCAGGAAGCTGCGGGCCGACCTGGCCCACCAGCGGTCCCTGCTGGCGAGCAGTCTTGACGGCGCCGCGGTCGCGCCGGACACCGTCCGCGCCCGGCTCAACGACGTCCTGGCCACCCAGGCGGCCATCGAGCACCGGGTGATGGACTATCTGCTCTCGGTGGGCGACCACCTGACCCCCGACCAGCGACGGCAATTGTTCGGCCTGTGCGCGGAGGAAGTCCGACAGGGTCGAGCCTGGCGCTGGGGACGACAGCGCGGCGACGCCGATTCCCAGCCGGAGGACGCGGGCCGGGGGCCGGGCCGGCGCGGCGGCGGCCGCGGACCGGGCGGATACCGCGGCGGACGCGGAGCCACTTTTCCGAGTTGACCGCCGCCGGATAGGCCCCGGACCGTTCCGCAATACGCGAGGGAACCGGACATGCGACGAAGCACGCTGAACTTCATAGTGGATGGTCTGTCGCTGATCGTCATGCTGGGTCTGGCCTGGACGGGCGTGGTCATGCGCTTCCTGCTGCCGCCGGGCACGGGCGGCCGCGGAGGCGGACTTCGCCTGACCCTCTGGGGCTGGGGCCGGCATGACTGGGGCAATATACATTTCTGGATGGCAATAGAGATTGCAGCCCTCCTGCTGATCCACGTGGTGCTGCACTGGACCTGGCTCTACCGGATGGCGCGCCAGACCGCCGGTGAAGACGGGGGCGGCAGCGGCCGATCGGGCCGGGGAATCGCCTGGGGCGTCGCGCTGCTGGCGCTGGTGGCGGCGGGGCTGGCCGGCACTGCCGTTTTCGGTCCCCGATGGGTGGTCAGCGCCCGGCCAGGCGGTCCTCACGCCTTGGCCGGTCATTTCAACCCGGATCGGCCGTTTGAGCGCGGCCGCGGCTCGGGAGCGGACCGGGAACCGGCCGTGACGCCGCCCTCATCATCCGAGCCGGCCCGAAGACCGGATCGGGGCGGCCATGAAAACGCGCTGATCCGCGGCTCGATGACGCTCTCGGAAGTCGCGGCGGTCAGCGGAGTGCCGGAGGAAGCCCTGCGGGCCGAACTCAGGCTGGGCGACGAGGTGCCCTCGAACGAGAGACTCGGTCGCCTTCGCCGGATGTACGGCTTTGACATCGCGGACGTGCGCGACGCCGTTCAACGACGGCTCGGAGCAGGCGGATCCTCCCCGTCGTCGGGGTGCGAGACGCCCTAAATGACCTTGCGTGATTCTGTCACTGTCAACAGGGTAATAACCGTCGATCCTGACACTATTCCGTCAGCCCGGCCCCCATGACAGAATCGTGCAAGGCTGTTTAGCCGGCAGCGGGTCTCTGCCTTTCCACCCCGGGAACCTCCTGCCCGGCGCGCGGTGCGGAACTGAGCTGTTTGGCCGGCAGCGGGCCGCTGCCTTTCCACCGCTGCCTCAGACCT
>JABRVU010000391.1:0-3649 GCA_039961895.1 Phycisphaerae bacterium
GGGTGATCCCTTCCTCAAGCGGGCCGCAGACGCCCGCCGTGTCGCCGGGAGAGAGGTTGGCGGCGATGGCGTTGATGTCCCAGCAGGGATCGACCTCGCAGCAGCCGTATTTTGAAAGCAGGATTCCCAGGTCGGCCTGGCAGGTGCGGTTGTCGCCGTTGATGTCCCCCGGGCAGAGCACGACCGGCTCAAGCGAGACGTCGTCGATGAGCATGTCGGCGATGCTGTCGCTGTAGAGGTCAAGGCAGGCGATCGTGAGCGTGCCGCCGGGGCCCGAGACGTTGGTCGTCCAGACAAGGTTCGTGGCGAGGAGCTGGCCGCCGTAGTACTCCTTGAAGCGGTCGTTGACGAGGTCGATGTGGGCGCGGAACTCGACCCATTGATCGGTGATCAGCGGCAGCGTTCCGCCGTCGAACTGGCTCTCGACCACGCCCTGGGTGGCACTGAAGCGAACCTGCATCGACCAGTGGTCGGCAGTGGGATTGGGCTGGCCGTTGTAGTTGTTAAGGAAGATGAGGTACCCGTCCTTGTTGAGAATGCCACCGGCGTTGGAAGGGACGTAGGTCCAGGCGGAGAAAACCCACTGACCGCCGGCGATGTTGAACGTCTGGACAACGTCGGTGCCGCCGACGGCGCCGCCGGGGAGGTCAAGGCGAAGCGACTTCGCGCCGCTGTGGGCGTTGTTGTCCACGACGGTGCCGTCGTCGCCGCCGGTGTACCAGATCTGCCAGCCGCCCTGGGGCGTGAGCGGCCCTGGCGGATAGGCTTCGAAACCGTCGGTGAACTGTCCGAAGGCGGCGGTGCTGCCCAGGAGCATCACGACCGCGATCAAGGGGAAACGAGCGGACTTCATGACCGATCCTCCGAATAAGTGACCGCAACGGCTCAGGGCGCCACGTTGGCGCGCGAAGCGGGCCGCGAAATGAGTTGATCCAGGCACTGAGCGATCTGCACGAAGCGGACGGCGAACATACCCTCCGTTGTGCAACCTCCGCCGGCGCCCGGCGGAGGAGAATCATTCGGACCTGGTCGCCCTATGACACGGCCACCGATGTGTTTCCGGGCCGCGATGCGCGCATGGTAACGCGCCCGGCGCGTGATGCAACAGGAATTGTCGGCCGATGCGGGCGCGCGGGCCGTGGTCTGCCGGCCCGGGTGCGGGCCCGGGGAGCGCAGCGCGGCCGGCGCTCCACGTCGCACGCCCGGCATGCGCTCCCAGGCCGCAGCCCGTGTTGCGGTTCGCGGGCCTCGTTCGCGGCGGACGCTCTATTGTTTGAAATCGCCCCACGTTCGGCGCTATTCCCGGGGGGGCGGGGTCGGCGCCTTCGCGGCAAGAAAAAACGAACGCCGCCGGTGCGCGGCGTTCCACGCGCAGGGGGCGTTCGATCCCGCAGCCGCAGGCAGTTGAGCGGCTGCGGTCGTGGGCCACTTCGCCAGGAGGCTACACGAGCCCCTGGTCCATCATCGCGTTGGCGACCTTGAGGAAGCCGGCGATATTGGCGCCGTTGACGTAGTTGCCGGGAGTGCCGTAGGCCTCGGCGGTTTCCTTGCAGGCCTGGTGGATGTTGATCATGATGCGGTGCAGTTTCTGATCGACCTCCTCGCGCGACCAGGCCATTCGCAGGGCATTCTGGCTCATCTCGAGGCCGCTGGTGGCGACGCCGCCGGCGTTGGCGGCCTTTCCGGGGCCGTAGAGGATCTTGCTTTCGAGGAAGACCTCGACGCCGGCGGGGGTGGTGGGCATGTTGGCGCCCTCGCTGACGCAGATGCAGCCGTTCTTGACGAGGTTGCTGGCGTCGATCTCGTTGATCTCGTTCTGAGTGGCGCAGGGCAGGGCGACGTCGCACTTGACCTGCCAGAGGGGGTTGTGGTCGGCGCGCAGGTCGATGTCCTGGTAATGGGCCTTGGGATACTTGCTGAGGTACTCTTTCATCCGGCCGCGGCGGTTGTTCTTGAGGTCCATGACAAAGGCGAGCTTCTCGGGCGTGATGCCTTCCTCGTCGACGACGAAGCCGGTGGAGTCGGAGAAGGTCACGACGCGCGCGCCGAGCTGGAGGCATTTTTCGGCGGCGTACTGGGCGACGTTGCCGGAGCCGCTGACGACGCAGCGCATGCCCTTCATGCTCTTGCCGCGCGTCTTGAGCATCTCCTCGGCGAAGTAGACCTGGCCGTAGCCGGTGGCCTCGGGGCGGATGAGCGAGCCGCCCCAGTTGACGCCCTTGCCGGTGAGCACGCCCTCGAATTTGCGCGTCAGCCGCTTGTACTGCCCGAACATGAAGCCGATCTCGCGCCCGCCGACGCCGATGTCGCCGGCGGGGACGTCGATGTACTCGCCGATGTGGCGATGGAGCTCGTTCATGAAGCTCTGGCAGAAGCGCATGACCTCGTTGTCGCTCTTGCCCTTGGGGTCGAAGTCGCTGCCGCCCTTGCCGCCGCCCATGGGCAGCGTGGTGAGCGCGTTCTTGAAGATCTGCTCGAAGCCGAGGAACTTGATGATGCCGAGGTTGACGGAGGGGTGAAACCGCAGGCCGCCCTTGTATGGGCCGATGGCGCTGTTGAACTCGACGCGCATGCCGCGGTTGACGTGGATCTCGCCCTTGTCGTCCATCCACGGGACGCGGAACATCACCACGCGCTCCGGCTCGACGATGCGTTCAAGGATCTTGGCCTTGCGGAACTCCGGGTGCCGGTCCAGCACCGGAACCAGCGACTCGACCACCTCGTGCACCGCCTGGTGAAACTCCTTCTCGCCCGGGTTGCGGGCCGTCACGCCTTCCATGAACTCGTTCACGAACTTGGACATGCCAGTCTCTCCATGTGCTGTTATACGTGTGCTGCTTCTGCGCAGAATTGTAAGCCGGTCGCCGAATGTGTGCGCGCCCGCCCCAACGGCCGGAATCGGCGTATAATCCACCCGTTTCCACCGCCGCGGGCCGGGCCTGAGGCGGCCCGCCAGCGAATAGAGGCGCCATGAGCGCGTTTCGCGTCGGCATCGGCTACGACATTCATCGCACCGCGGCGGGGCGCCGCTTGCGGCTGGCCGGCGTCGAGATCCCCGACGCGCCCGGGCTCAGCGGGCACAGCGACGCCGACGTCGTGCTGCACGCCCTGGGCGACGCGCTGCTCGGCGCCGCGGGGCTGGGTGACATCGGCGAGCTGTTCCCGGACACGGACCCGGCCTTCGCCGGCGCCGACAGCCGCGCGCTGGTGCGCGACGTGCTGCAACGCGTGCAGGCGGCCGGCCTGGCCGTGCACAACGCGGACGTCGTCATCCAGGCGGAGCGCCCGCGGCTGACGCCCTTCAAGCCGGCGATGCGCGCGGCGCTGGCGTCTCTGCTCGAGGTCGGCCCGCATCAGGTCAACATCAAGGCCGGAACGAACGAGGGCCTCGGAGCGATCGGCCGCGGCGAGGCGATCGCCTGCTGGGCCGCCGTCACGCTGAAACAAACGCACCCCTGACCGCCTTGCCGCGTGTGGTGTCGCCCCCTTAGCCTGACGCGCGGGCTGCTGGGCGTCGCCGCCGAGCGCGAGCAGGCCGGCGACGAAGCTGGCGCGGCCGCCTGCCGTGATCTGCTGCTTCGCCTGTTGCGCGAGTGGGTGCTGGAGGATGGTCCCGCCGGGGCGCGGCTCCTGGCGGCGGACCTGCTGA
>JABRVU010000392.1:0-9167 GCA_039961895.1 Phycisphaerae bacterium
GTGCCAGACGCCCACGTAATCGCCGCCGCCCCAGAGCGCAATGGGCGCCTGGGCGCTGATGACGGGCGCGGGATGGTTCCAGAGCAGGGTGATGAAGTTGGTGGGGCTGTTGATCTCCGGGACCAGCACCCAGATGTACGAGTTCCCGGCCGGGTTCCAGCGCTCGATCTCGTAGGCCAGGCTGGCGTCGCCGGACCGGAAGCGGATGTCGGAACCATCGGGCGCGAAGCCGGCGTAGTTGCCGGTGCGCTCGGGGGTCAGCACCACCAGCACGGGGAAGTTGGTGAGCACTTCACTGGCGTAGCCGGCGAAGACCAGATTGAGCGACTGCGACCAGTTGTTCCAGGAACCGTCGTCGGTGATGGTCACGGTCGCGGAATTCTGCGCCCCGGCCACGTATTGCGGATCGTTGGGCGTGAGGGTGACGGTGACGGTTTCATTGCCCTCGGCGGTGCCGTCCTCGGCGGGCTGAACCGCGAGGGTGATGCTGGACTGGCCGGCGGGAATGACCACCGTGCCGCTCAGGTAGCCGTAGTCGGCCGCGTTGGTGGCCGTGCCGCCGACGGTGTAATTCACGGTAAGCGGGAAGAGCGTATTGGTGCCGCCCGAGCGGGTGATGGTGAACTCGCCGGGGTTGCCGGCCGTCTCGGTTGCGGAAGCATCGCTGGCCACAACGGTGACGGTCGCGGTCACGTCGTCGTCGGCCAGGTCAACCGTGGCGCTGCCCGGCGAGCCGATCTGGTAGTCCAGACTGGCACCCACGGTGACGACGATCGTCTCAGTTCCCTCGACCGTTCCGTCGTCGATGGGGGTGATGGTGACGGTGGCCTCGGTCTGGTTGGCGGGGATGGTAACGGCTCCGGAAAGGGCCTCGTAATCAGTGCCCGCGGTGGCCGTGCCGCCCAAGGTGTAAACCACGTCCATCGGGGTGATGTACGACTCGGCCTGACGTATGACCTTGAACGAACCGGCGGTGCTCGGCTCGCCGGCCGAGGCCAGCGGCTGGATGGTCACCGTCGGCGTGGGCGCGCCGATGGGCAGGCCGATGATCTGGATGCCGTTGATGGGCGCCCGCCGCGTGGTGCCGGCTCCGGCGGTTCCCACGGCGTTGATCACGATGCCGTCGGCGTTCATCACCGTCGAGACGATGCAGTTGCCCTCGTCGTTGTTGGGGATGACCGGCCACATCAGGTTGCCCGTGCCGCCGGCCACCGGGATTTGGAACAGGCCGTCGGGGTTCTCATTCCCCGTTCCACCGGCGTTGAAGTTGACGCCTTCGCTGTCTTCGCCGCTGTCCTGGAAGAGTTGCGCGCTGGTGGCACTGTTGGTGATGGTGAAGGTGGCGACGCGCCAGGCCGTGCCGTTGTCGCCGTCGAAGAAGATCACCACCTGGTAGGCCTGGAAATAGGTGCTCAGGCCGGTGATGGTCACGTTGGCCGGCTGGGTCGTGCCGCCGGCGTCCAGGTAGCCGCGCATCATCTGCGGGTTGGCCCCGCCGGAGAGGTTGGTGCCGGTGGTAGTGTTGGGCAGCGACCAGGTGCCCAGCCCGGTGGAGTAACTCAGCAGGACGTTGGTGCTCGCGCCCGTGCTGTCAACCAGCGTCTGGTTGACGCCCGAAGGCCCGTTGGCGTTGTTCCAGTTCGCGGTGAAGCTTTCCGGAAGGTTCGGATTGCCGGCCATGTCCGTGGGTTGCAGGCGGAATCCTTCGGGTTCGGCGGCCCGACCGCCGCTGAAGTTGATACTGATGGCGGCGGCCTGGACGGCAACGGGCATCATCGCGACGACCAGCACGATGCAGAGGGGTATTATGCAGCGCCTCATGAATCACTCCTCGACATGGAAAAATGAGTATGAAGTGCGGGCCGACCATCCGCCCGACTGTTGCGATAGTCACCTCCGCCCGCCGTCGATTCCGCGGCCGGTAAGCACGTGACCCACGGCCCATCCGGTTATGTCGGACGGATCCTGGACCCGTTGGGACCCGGCATTGGAGCGGGAGCCGGGACTCCCTGACGCGGGCATGCCGCACCGAGACTTGAAAGCGCCTGGCAACGGCCCGCGCGCTCCGGCGATCACAGCGGACCCCTGTCCCACGATCCCCTCGAAACTCGTTCAACTCCGCCCGCCGGGACCAGCAGCGACGCGGCGGCCACGGGGCCGATCCCGGCGGCCGCCGCCGTTTACCCCACTCCTCTCAAATCCCGCACAGCGGACTCAGCTCCGCTTGCGCCGACGGGCCAGCAGCGCGCCGGTGCCCAGGGCCAGCAAGCCCAGCGAGGCCGGCTCGGGAACCACGATCTGAATACCGTTGATCGGGGCGCGACGGGTGGAACCGCTCCCGGCGGTGCCCAGGCCCGTGATCGTGATGCTGTCGGCCGTCAGGGACCGGCTGAGCAGGAAATTGCCCTCGTCGTTGTTGGGGCTGACCGGCCACATCAGGTTCCCCGTGCCGCCCGGCACCGGAACCTGGAACAGACCGTCGGGGTTCTCGTTCCCGGAACCCCCACCGCCGGCGTTGAAGTTGACGCCTTCGCTGTCTTCGCCGGAATCCTGGAACAGGATGGAGCTGTCGGCGTTGTTGGTGATCGTGAACGTCGCCACGCGCCAGGCGGTGCCGTTGTCTCCGTCAAAGAAGATGGCCACCCGGTAGTAGGTGAAGAGCGAGGAGAGGCCGGTGATGGTGACCGACGGACCGACGGTGTTCGAGCTGTCGATGTAACCCCGCATCATCTGCGGGTTGGCACCGCCGGACAGATTGGCGCCGATGCTGGTGTCGGGCAGCGACCAGGTATTGGGGCACGAGTAGCTCAGAAGCAGACTGGTGGCCGCGCCGGTGTGGTCCACCAGCGGCAGGTTCGTGCCGTTGGCCCCCGGGGCGTTGTTCCAGTTGGCGACGAAGCTCCCCGGCACGGCCGGGTTGCCCGCGAAATCGGTGGCCGCCAGCGGAAAACCGTCGGGCTCGTTGCCTCGGCCGCCGCTGAAGTTGATGCTGACCGTCTGGGCACTGACCCCGACGGACAGCGCCCCTGGAACAATGGCCATGAACAATGGAAAGATACGGCGCTTCATTGAATCTCCTCCTGTTGGACGTGTGTGGGCCTCCGCACGGCGCGGTGCCCCGTTGTATGCCTTCTCAGCACTGCTCTCGGCAGAGACGCGCGGTCATCCTCTCCGCCGGCTGGGCTACATACTCACTCGAAACGGCAACGCCGATGCGCCTTTGCCCGGGGTCGATCCATGCGCGAAGCTGCACGGGGCTGTTCCGCAACGAATTGCCGGAGTCCATGCTGAAGCACGGCCCTCCCAGACGCAAGCATATGCGACACGCAACCACTACGATTTGCGACGCCTATTGTAACGGAAGGTGGATCGCGTGTACAGGGGGTATCGGGGGCCATTGGAATCTTTTTGGGAGTGGTCCGGCTTCAGGAAAGCGGCGGCTCAGATCGACTTGAGGGGGCCGCCGGTTCGGGTGCGCTCAGCTTGGCGGCCGGGGGCACGCCCGCACAACCGGCTCGAGTCGAGGGTAACCGGATAGGCTTATTCCTTGATCGGGACTGCGGTTCGGATTAAAATCGCCAACAGGTTTTGCGGATCATCTCACGTCGCCATACTGGTCTTACCAGTGGAGGGAGAGCACCCCTCATGCACCCCATGGGAACTGTGCGCCGTATGGGGTACCTGCTGGCGGCCCTGGCCGGTGGGCTCACCCTACCGCCCAGGCCTTGTCAGGCCATCACCGTCTCGGAAGTCATGTACCACCCCGCCGGGGACAACCCGGGCGCGAACCAGTACGGCGAGGAGTTCATCGAGCTGTTCAACGAGGCCAGCAGTTCGGTGGATCTGAGCGGGTACCGCTTTACCCGCGGGATCAGCGGCCCGAGCGGCGAGCCGGATTTCACCCTGCCGGCCGGGACCCTGTTGCCGTCGGGCGAATACCTGGTGGTGGCCCGCGAGCCGGCGGCCATGCTGGCCCGCGGCGTATCGAGAGTGGTCGGACCCTACGGGGGCCACCTCCAGAACAGCGGCGAGCGCGTCACGCTGGTGGACCCCGGCGGCGCGGTGGTCCTGGATTTCACCTTCAGCGACCGCGGCGACTGGCCCGCGGCCGGAGATGGCACCGGCCATTCGATCGTGCTGGAGGCCCCGGATCAGGACCCCGACCGCGGCCGGAACTGGCGACACAGTCTCCTGTTGGGCGGATCTCCCGGCGGCGCCGACACGGCCCAAACGGAGATCCTGAACCTGGTCTGGGCGCCGGACTCGCGCACCCAGGGTTGCCCCACCGAATGTTCACGATACCGGTACTTCAAGGGCACCAGGGAACCACCCGCCGACTGGAACACGCCCGGTTTCATCGAGAATTCGGAGTGGCTCACCGGCTGCGGCGGATGGGGCTATGGCGACAACGACGACTGCACGCAACTGACGGACATGCAGCAGACCCAGACCCAGCCGGGTTACATGTCCGTCTACGCCCGCGTCACCTTTGACCTCACCGCTCAGCAGATCGCCTGGATGACCGCGCTGAACCTGGAGGTCCGCTATGACGACGGCTTCGTGGCCTACCTCAACGGCTACACCAACGATCCCGTCGATCGGGCCAGGATGACCGGCACGCCGCCGGCATTCAACAAGGCGGCGGATTCCCCCGCCATCGAGCCCACCACTCAGGCCAAGGACTTGACCTCGCGTATCGGCCGGCTCCAGCCCGGCCGGAACGTCCTGGCTCTCCAGGGACACAATCAGGTACTGAACAGTTCCGATTTCTCGCTCATTCCCCGGCTGACCGCGGTCATCGAGCCGCCGGCCGGCCAAGACGACCCCGCGCGCCAGATCGTCATCAACGAAATCTTCGCCGACGGCAGCGGCACCGAATGGGTGGAACTGTACAACCCGACAGGCCAGGACATCCCCCTGGGCGGCGTGTGGCTCAGCAATGACGAGGACTACCTCGCTCTGGAGGCCCTGGGGCCGCTGGCTCGGGTGCCGGCCGGCGGGTTTCTGTTGCTTCAGAAGGGGATCGATTTCCACTTCAGCCTGGGGACCGCCGGCACGGGCGGCCAGATCTTTCTCACCGCGCCCTCTCAGAACTACGTCCTGGCCGGCTATGAATACGGCCCCCAGACACCCGGGCACAGCATCGGCCGCTTTCCCGACGGCAAGCCGGATTGGCACCTCATGGACGCGCCCACGCCGCTGAGCCCCAATGTCCGCCGAAGGCTCTCCTCCGTCGTGATCAACGAAATCATGTACCACGCTCCGCAGGGGCCGGCCGCCGACTACGTGGAGCTGCACAATACCGGGGCCGCGCCGGTGACGATCTCGAGCTGGGAGTTCGCCGGCGTCGGCTTCCGGTTCGGGTCGAACGTCGTGCTCCCCCCCGGCGGGTACGCGGTGGTCTGCGACGATCGAACTCAAGCCGCCGCGGCGTATGGCCTGGACGTCAACCAGCTTTTCGGCAACTTCCAGGGCAACCTGTCCAACGGCGGCGAGAAGATCGTGCTGCTCGATGAAAACGACCTGGTGGTGGATTGGGTGGATTACTCGGACCGCCCGCCCTGGCCGGTCACGCCGGACGGGCTGGGCGCGTCGCTGGAGCGCCGCTGCGTGAGCCCCGAGTTCGATCGGCCGTCCGACTGGATCGGCTCCTGGGTCGGCGGGCCCACGCCGGGGGCGGCCAACCGCGTCACCGATTGCGCCATCCCGCCCGCGGCGCCGGTGGTCATCAATGAGATCATGCAGCACCCCTGTGCCGATTACCAGGACGACGCCCGGACCGAGTTCGTCGAGATCTACAACGCTTCGGATCAGGCCGTCGATCTGACCGGCTGGCGATTGGGCGGCGACATTGATTACGCCTACCCGGACGGCCGGGTCCTTCCCGGCCAGGCCTACCTGGTGGCCTCTTCGGACACGGCCGCGGGCCGGGCCTCCCCCGGCGGGCTCTACAGCGTCTACGGCTCGCTGTCGGAGGCCAACACGGTCGGGCCCTATGCCCCCGAGTTGCCCAACGGCGGAGCGGACGTCTGGCTGATCGGGGAAGACGGCCGGATCGTCGATGCCGTGCACTACAGCGATGATTTCCCCTGGCCCAGCGCGGCCGATGCCTGCCCGGAAGACGCCGCCGGCTACTACCCCGGCGTTCAGGGCCGTGGCCGATCGCTGCAACGCCGATGCGCCACCGCCGCCTCGGATGCGCTCGCCAACTGGGAGGCCTCGCCCCAGGACCAGGCCACGCCCGGCGCGGTCAACAACAACGTCACCTGCGCCCTGCCGCCGACGGTGGAGAACCTGGCGGTTACGCCCTCGCCGGTCACGTCGGCCGTCGCCCCCACCATCGCCGCGACCATTGCCCCTTATGAGGGAGTCATCGCCGCCCAGCTTCAGTACTTCGTGGATGATCCTCAAACCACCGGCGAACAGCTTTTCGTGGTGGCCATGACCGCCGCGGGCAACGGGGTGTGGACGGCCACGCTGCCCGCCCGACCGGCCAACAGCATCGTCCGCTACCGCATCCTGCTCAACAGCGGCTCGGGCTTGGCCGTGGTTTCGCCGCGCCCGGCCGGCGACGTGTACCCGTGGCACGCCTACTTCGTGGACCCGCAGATCGCTTCGCCCGTGCCGGTCTATCACCTGTTCATCTCGGCGGCCAACTGGCAACTGCTATACGATTACTCGTCGCCGGGGAGGGTCATCGGCTCTCAGATCAATCCCCGGTGGGACGATGAGGTTCCCGCCGTCTTCGTCGCCGGCGGGCGGGTCTACGACGTCACGGTCCGCTTTCAGGGCAGCCGCTGGAACCGCATGAACGGCAGCACGACCAGCTTCACGTGCCCTTCCTACTCCGGCAATAATCAGGTCCAGGTGCTGAGCTGGCGGATCCGCTTCCCCTCCTATCGCAACTTCGACGGCCTCGACGTGCTCATCCTTCAGAAGCAGACCGGCTGGCCGCAGCGGGTCAGCTTCCGCATGTTCGAGCTGGCCGGCGTCCCCGCGCCGATGACCGCCTGGGCCCGCTTGCAGATCAACGGCTGCACCTACAACAGCTTCGCCTATCAGATCGAACGCCCCGGCGCCGACATGGTTCAACGCTGGTTCGGAGAAGTGGGCGACCTGTTCAAGTCGCAGGGCTACACCGGCGACGAGGGGCCCTGGAGCTGGGGCGACGAGCGGCTCATCACCGGGTCGCTCAACGGCTACACCGAGGAACAGCGCTACGAGTACACCTACGACCGCGACACGCTCACCTGGAAGAACCGGCCCGGCGACGGCCAGAGCGACCTGGTCGAGCCGCTCATCGAGGGGCTCCACGCCGCCAGAGCCCAGGGCCGGGAAGCGTTGCGCGACTACCTGGCCCAGCACTTCGACGTCGACCTCACCCTGCGATACATCGCCACCATCAACTACGTCGGGACCTTCGACGACATGTTCCAGAACCACTTCCTCTACCGGAAAGCGAGCGACGGCAAGTGGTGCGTCACGCCCTGGGACATGGACAACACGCTGGGCGGTCCCTACGGCGAGTACAACGCCCACTGGCTTCGCGGCGCCAACCGCGGCGACGTGGGCAATCGCGGCGGCTGGTGGAACCGGCTCAAGGACTCCTTCTTCCTGGCCTACGAGCCCGAATACGTCAGCATGCTGTTGTACCTCAATAACGAGGTCTATCCGCCCGAGGTGATGAACCCCATCGTCGATGCCATCGCCGCCGAGCGCGGCCAGGACCCCTCCGCCGTCAAGGCTCACATCCAGGCCCGCCACGACTGGCTGAACGCCAACGTGGTCCTCCCGCTGTGCAGCGCCGCCGAGCCCGTGGTCCAGGGCACGCTGGGTACGTTCACCGTCGAGGGGCCGGACGAGGCCTTGGTCTATCGCACTACCGTCTATGCCGTGCAGGCCTCGCTGGCCGGCTCGTCACAGCCCATCAGCGTGCGGGACTGCGTGCAGTGGACCACCAGCCGGCCGGACATCGCCGCCATCAGCGACGGGCAGGTGATCGTCAGGACGCCGAACCCTCCGCCCACGCTGGATATCATCGCCACGCTGACCGACGCCAGCGGTCCGCGGACGGCGATGAAGACCGTGCGGCTTGCGTTGCCGGGCGACGTGAACATCCCGCTCGGCCCGCTGGCCGGCGGCGGAGACGGCATGAATCCGAGCCTGGCCGTCTTCGCCGGGATCAACATGAACACCGGCCAGTTCGAGCCCGACCATTACAACGGCAGCGTGGGCAGCGGGACCACCCAGCCGCAGCCCGTGCCCGCTCCGCCCGGCGCCGGCTACGATCTGATCGATTCGGTCTTCATCCTGCACGGCGACGTGGCCATCAACCGGGCCGGCGTCCGCTGGGGAACGGCCAACTGGATCAATCCCACCAATCCGTTCAACAACGGCTCCTGGGACTTCATCCTCAATAACGCCGAACCCGGCGCCGCCCGGCCCATCCGGCTGCGCGAGAACGGCCTGGTCGTGCAGTACGCCGGCGGCCTGGGCATCCATGCGTCGGCCGGCGTCACCTTCGACCTGGTCGCCATCGCCGCTTATTCCAGCACCGAGCTCCTCCGCTTCCAGAGCAGGTTCGGCGCCCATGCCGACCCCGGCGCCGGATCGGTGGAGGGGTTTGCGCTGTTTTCCGACGATCAGGGCGTGCTGGCCGCCCAACGCAGCGGCGTGAAGCGCCCGACCGACAACGCCTACGTCTTCGACATGCCCGTGCCGGCCGGGGCGAAGTACCTGACCCTGGCCTCCGGTGACGGCGGCGACGGCATCGGCAACGATCACGCCGTGTTCGGCGATCCGGTCCTGGTGACCCGCGCGTATCTGCCCAATCCCTTCGACTTCGACGGCGATCGCGACGTGGACCTGGACGATCTGGCGGCCTTCACCGCCTGCTGGTCGGGGCCGGGCATTCCGCGGCCGCCGGCTTGCGACAGCCGCGACAGCGACGGCGATGGCGACGTGGATCACGCGGACTTCGGCGCGTTCCAGCGCAACTTCACCGGCGCCCGTTGACGCGGGTCTCCGCGGCGCGGGCGGGTGAATCAGCAGACGCCGGGCGAGAGGGGGTCACGGCGGGTTGGGGCCGCCGGCGGCCATGTACCAGCCGAAGGTGTTGAAGTTCCTGTTGAAGCGGATGGCGTCCACCAGGTTGACGTGCCCGTCCC
>JABRVU010000393.1:0-3041 GCA_039961895.1 Phycisphaerae bacterium
GACCTCGTCGAGGTCGAGGTTGAGGGCAAGGGTCTGACCGCCGACGAGGCCCGGCGGGACGCGCTGCGGACGGCCCTGGAGCGCGGCGGCCGGACTGAAATCTTCTCCGAAACGCAGGTCGAGAACTTCCAGGTGCTGCACGACACCATCATCGCCCGGGCCCAGGGTCTGGTGACGGACTACCAGGTGCTCAAGGAAGGCCCTCTGGTCGGCGGGGGCTACTCCTGCCGGATCAAGGCCCGGGTGTCCAAGAAGGTCCTGGCCGCCGCCTGGGCCGAGTTGCAGAACCTGCTCGACCAGGTCGGCCGACCGAAAATCCTGGTCTGGATCGTCGAACGCATCGACGACAAGATTCAGGACGAGAGCCTGCTGGAGACGAAGATCGAGGAGCGGCTGCTCAAGAGCGGCTTCGACGTGGTGGCCCGGCGGGGCGTGCAGGCGGCCACACAGCGCGAGATGAACGCGGCCGCCGCCGCCGGCAAGGCCGAGGTCTTGCAGGCCCTGGCCAAGGACGCCGAGGCTCACATCTTCATCGCCGGAACGGCCAACGCCCACCATGCCGAGATCGGCTCGGCCTACGACGTGCCGCTGGTCTTCTACAACTGCGATGCCGAGGTCAAGATGTATGACACCGACACGGGCAAGCTGCTGGCCAGCAAGGGGCTGCCCAACACGCGCGGCGGGGCCCGCGGCAAAACGCAATTCAGTCCCCAGGCCGGACGACAGGCCCTCGACAACGTCAGCGGACCGCTGATCGAGGCCCTCTACGCCCAGGTCATGGAACAGTGGGCCACCGCCCTCAGCGCCGGGTCGGAAATCACCCTGGAGGTCGAGAATATGACCTTCGGACCGGCCAATCGGCTGCGCAAGGCCCTCCAGGGAGTGGAAAAAGTTCGGAGCGTCCACCTGGACCTGACCGGCGGACTGGCCCGCTATCGCATCCAGGCCCGGCTGACCGCCCAGGACCTGGCCGAACGACTCAGCACGGGCGAGTTCGAGTCGCTCCTTGAGATCACCGACCTCAAGCGGGGCCGCATCCAGGCCCGGGCCCTCGGCGGGCCGGCCACGCAGAAAACGGAATGAGTCCGCACGCCGCTCTTCATCGGCCCGCAGACGGAATCGGGGCTCGACCCGCGGGCGGCCCCCCACCATCCTGAGGGTTTGGCGGGGCAACCTCTATAATGCCCTCACCGGCTGAAACCGGCCAATCCGTGGACCCGGGGCTGTGCCGATCATGGAACCGTCGGCGGGCAGTTCAACTTCACGATCGCGGTGGCTCCGCAGGCTGCCCTATGCACTGGTTCAGCCGTGGGCGTTGTTGTCGCTGGCCGGGGCGGTGCACGTCGCCGGGCGCATCGCCGCCGCCTTGAACCCCAACAAGTGGGACAGCCTGGCCTATGCGGTCAGCGCCGATTGGGTCTGGCGGCGCGGGACGCCGTTCTATTCGCTCATACTCGACAAGCCGCCGGGACAGCAGATCCTCACCGGTTGGGTCTTTCGCGTGCTGCCGGGCCCGGCGAACCGGATGATGCTGGCGCCGATCGAGTCGCTGTTTCTGATCGCGGCTTACGTGATCTTCTGGCGGCTGTGCCGGCGGTTCTTTGAAAGGCGCCTGGCCGCCGCCCTGACCCTGCTGACGGTCATCGCCTTCAACACCTACAACGCCCTGGACACGACCACCGACGGCCTGGCCCTCAACGAGAATTTCCTGGCCCTGCCCATGTGGCTGGCGGCGTGGGCCCACCTGGGCGTGGAGAGCCCGCTGCGGCGGGGGCTGCTTGCCGGGCTCGGGCTGGGGCTGGCCCTGAGCATCAAGCAATCCGCGGTCGGGCTGGCCGCCGCGATGGCCATCCACGGCTTCATCGCCGCCGCCCGGCGTCGCGCGTGGCGGCCGGCGATACGTTCCACGCTGGCCACCGGCGCGGTGCTGGCGGTGATCGGTCTGGCGCTGGCGGGATTCCTGTGGGCCCGCGGCTGGCTGCATGATTATCCGGCCACGTTCCTCCGGCTCTCGTGGCGGCGAGTCGGGTCGGTTCAGCTCCGCCGGCCCGAGGACTACAAGCTGTTGCCCCTGACCGCCTTCGGATGGTGGGCGCTGCTCGGGGTCATCGCGACGCTTGGGCACAAGAGCCCATCCCGAAACCCTGACAAACGACCGGCTGGAAGGCGTTCGCACACGGACTTTGGGATGGGCATGAAGCCGCGAAGCGACGGGCCCTCTCCACGGGGATCGGCCCTCGAAGGCGGGAGCCCGTTGACCTTCGCCGTCCTCTGGTTTGCGGCCGAGGCCGCGATCCTCGGGACGCTGCAAATCCCGTCGACGCATTACTATCAGCAGGTGGTCGCGCCGGCGGCCCTGCTCGCGGGACACGGCTGGCAGGCGCTGATGCGCGGGCTCGCGGCCGCCTCCACCCGGCAGCGCCTCGAGGCCCGGCGCTGGGTTGCGACCACCACCGCGGGGTTGGCGCTGCTGGGGGCGATGCCGCTGCTGGCGGCGGCCTCGAAATTGCTCCCCACTCTCGACCTGGCGGCGGAGGTGCGGGATTTCAACGACCTGGACGCCAACTGGTCGAAGCGCGCCGACGTGGCCTACGACCCGGAGCAACGACCGTGAAACCGGCCTGGCGATGGCTGTTCGCCGCAGGCGGCTTTCTTGCGACGCTGCCGGGTTTCCTCATTCGCGCGGCCGGGGCGCAGGACGCGGCGTGGTCGGTGGGCGGCTGCGCACTGGGCGCGGCCCTGGCGACGGCGTCCGCCGACGCGCTGTTTGCGGCGCCGCCCGGCACCGAGAAGCCCGCCGTCCGCGCGGCTGCGGGGTTGCTGATGTGCGTGCTGTCGTCGCTGGCTCAGGGCTCGCTGGAGCATCCGTCCGCGGCCTTCGCCGCCGTATTCCTCAGCATCATCGCGGTCCGGTGCCTCGGAAGCGTGAAGATCAACCGGCGCCGGGTGGGCTCCGCGGCCGGCCTGATCGCCTGCGGGCTCGATGCCACCGCGCTGACGCTTCCCATCGGTAGCGCGCTGGCCAGCCTCGGATGGCGGCG
>JABRVU010000394.1:0-1335 GCA_039961895.1 Phycisphaerae bacterium
CCACAGATACGCCGCCTCGCCTCCCCCCATCCATTCGCCCGGCGGGCCGTCGAAGGTCAGCAGGTCCCCCAGGCGCGCCGAATGGCGCCGCGAACCGGCGGTCAGCGCCAGTTCGAGGTCCGGGCTCCATGCCGCCGGGCAGATCAGCCCGACGGCCTGAAGCCACTTTCCGCCTCGACGCCGCAGCAGGGGCGTCCAGGTCAACCGAAAGCGAACCGCACGGGCCATGAAACGTGAGTCTCCCACCCTGCGAGAGCCCCGAGGCCGCCCGTCGTTGAAGAGGCCGCCGGCGTTACGAACACCCGACCGCATGAACCACCGACGGGTGCAGATCGGCCTACGCCCCGCCCAGACCACCGGTCAGGGCCAGGCCGATCAGGGCCGCGCCGAGCAGTTCATACCATCCGCAGCCTCCGAGCTGGAAGACCAGACCCGTTCCCAGGCCGGCCAGGCCGATCCATTTGAGGAGTTTCATTTCCATCACTCCCACCGCGCGACGCCTTGTCAGCATCGTCGTCCGCCGCGCGTCGGACCACGATGAACCATCGCTGCGTCGAGACCATACTCCGATGATGATCTCCGCACCACAGCGCGAAGCTACGCCCGAAGCCCGTCGGAGCGCCGCGGGCCCAAGCCCACGGCGCTAGGGCCCGACGGGCCCGGCCGCCGACGGCGTGTACCCGGTTTCCTTGCAGAGCCGTTCGAGTTCCGCCTTCATCCGGGCGAGCCGGTCGGCGTAGGCCGGATCGCCGGAGCGGCATTTCAGTTCGTGCGGGTCGTCGGCCAGGTCATAGAGTTCGTCGCCGTCGTCGATCTCCGGGTAGCGCACGTATTTGAGGTCCTCGGTGCGCACGCCCAGCATGGTGGGCACGCCGGGCAGCCACTTCTCGACCCAGTACTCGTAGAGGAAGGACTTCCGCCACTCGGGCCGCTGTCCGGCCAGCAGGGGCGCCAGCGACCGGCCCTGCATCGACGCCGGCACGGGAACCCCGGCCAGATCGAGCAGCGTGGGGGCCAGATCGATGTTGAGGGCCATCGGCTCGATGGTCATGCCCGCCCGGGCCACGCCCGGTCCGCGCACCAGCAGCGGAATGCGGATCGACTCCTCATAGGCCAGCCGCTTGTCGCTCCGGCGGTGCTCGCCGTGAAAGAAGCCGTTGTCGCCGGCGAAAATCACCACGGTGTCGTCAAGCTGCCCGGTCTGTTCGAGGGTTTCGAGCACCCGCCCGACGCTGTCATCGACGGCGGCCAGGGCCCGGAAGTAATCCAGCACCGCCGGCCGGCGGGCCTGCCACGGTTCCGGCGGGATGGTCGCGGGCGCGGGCCGCGTGGTGG
>JABRVU010000395.1:0-9171 GCA_039961895.1 Phycisphaerae bacterium
GCTGGGGCGTCGGCGGCGCGACCGGCCAGGACCACCAGGCCGTCTTCCGCTTCGAGAAACCGGTCGGGTTTGCCGGCGGAACGCGCCTCAGGCTGACCCTGATCCAGAACTATTTCGATCAGATGACCCTGGGGCGGTTCCGCGTGTCCGCGACCGCCGATCCGCGACCGCTGACCGCGACAGACATGCCCGCCGATCTCCAGGATATCTTCACCCTGCCGCTCGAATGGCGCAACGCCCGGCAACGCGAGCGGGTCCGTTCCTATTTCCTGACCGCCGCCGCCCCGGAGCTGGCCGACCGGCACCGGGTCATCGCGGCCAAGCGCAAGTCCATCGCCTCGCCCACCACGTCCCTGGTGATGGAGGAGCGGGCCCACAAGCGTCCCACGCACCTGCACCCGCGCGGCGAGTTTCTGGCCAAGGGCGAACCGGTCGAGCCCGGCGTGCCCGCGGTGCTGCCGCCTCTGCCGGCGGACCAGCCCGCCGACCGGTTGACCTTCGCACGCTGGCTGTTTGACGAGCGCCATCCGCTGACCGCCCGCGTGGCCGTCAACCGCGCCTGGCAGCAGTACTTCGGGCGCGGGCTGGTCGCGGAGCCGGAGGACTTCGGCCTGCGCTGCCAGCCGCCTTCACACCCGGATCTGCTCGACTGGTTGGCCGTCGAGTTCCGCGAGAGACACCGCTGGAGCCTCAAAGCCCTGCACCGGATGCTGGTGACATCGGCCACGTATCGCCAATCGTCGCACGTGTCCCGCCCGCTGCTGGAGCGCGATCCTTACAACGTTTTGCTGGCCCGCGGGCCCCGCTTCCGCCTGGAGGCCGAGGTGATCCGCGACGCCGCCCTGCGATCGGCCGGGCTGCTCCATGTGAAGATCGGCGGTCCCAGCGTCTATCCGCCGCTCCCCGAGGGCGTGGCCAGCCTCAGCTACGGCGGGTTCACCTGGCCGGCCAGCACCGGCGACGACAAGTATCGCCGCGGACTCTACACGTTTCTGAAGCGCACCAATCCCTATCCGAGCTTCGTGACCTTCGATCAGCCCATGCGCAGCCAGTGCTCGGTGCGGCGGATCCGGTCCAACACGCCGCTTCAGAGCCTGGTCCTGCTCAACGACGAAGTCTACACCGAGGCCGCCCAGGCCCTGGCCCGGCGCATCCTGGAGAAGGGCCCGCCCGACCCGCGGCAGCGCGTGGCCTTCGCCTTTCGGCTCTGTCTGTCGCGTCCGCCGGACGATTTCGAGACCGATCGCCTGTTGGCCCTGTTCAATCAGCAGCGGGAGCAGTTCAAGACCAGGGGCTCCGATGCGGCCAAGGTGGCGCTGCCCGACCCCGCCAGGCCGCCGACCGGCATGGACGTGAGCGAGCTGGCCGCCTGGACCATCGTGGCCGGCACGCTGCTGAACCTGGATGAAACCGTAACGAGAGGTTGACGAACATGGACTGCCCGCAATGTGGCCGTGACGAGCTCGCCCGGCGGATGACCCGGCGGTGGTTCTTTCACGAATGCGGCGTGGGGCTGGGTTCGATCGCCCTGGCCCACCTGCTCAACGGCAAGGAGTTGTACGCGGCGGGTCCGGCGCCGGCCGGCGGCAATCCGCTCGCGCCCCGCCCGTCGCACTTCCCGGCCAGGGCCCGGAACGTCATCTACCTGTTCATGGCCGGCGGGCCCAGCCAGCTCGACCTGTTCGACTACAAACCCAAGCTCCAGCAGCTTGACGGGCAGCCCATCCCCCCGTCGGTGGTCAAGGACCAGCGCTATGCGTTCATCGAGCGCAACGCCAGCATCCTCGCTCCGCGCTTCAGGTTCGCCCGACACGGCCAGTCGGGAGCGGAGCTTTCCGAAGCCCTGCCGGAAACCGCCAAGGTTGCCGACGACATCGCCATCATCCGCTCGATGACCACCGACGCCTTCAACCACGCACCGGCCCAGATCTTCATGAACACCGGCACGCAGCTCCTGGGCCGGCCCAGCATGGGCGCATGGGTCACCTACGGGCTGGGCAGCGAATGCGACGACCTGCCCGGTTTCATCGTGCTCAACTCCGGGGGCGGCACCAGCGGCGGAGCGGGCAACTGGGGCTGCGGCTTTCTGCCGACCGCGTACCAGGGCGTGGTCCTTCGCGGGCAGGGCGACCCCATTCTATACCTGTCGAATCCGCCGGGCGTCTCCGCCGAGACCCGCCGCGCCCAGCTCGACGCCCTGCGCGATCTGAACGCCCATCGGCTGGACGTCACCGGCGATCCGGAGATCGCCACGCGCATCGCCGCTTACGAAATGTCGTACAAGATGCAGAGCAGCGCGCCGGAGCTGATCGACCTGTCCAAGGAATCGAAAGAGACCCTGGCCATGTACGGGGTCGAGGCGGACAAGCCCTCCTTCGCGCGAAACTGCCTGCTGGCCCGGCGGCTGGTCGAGCGCGGCGTCCGCTTCATCCAGCTCTACCATGAGGCCTGGGACCATCACAGCGACGTGGCCGGCGGTTGCAAGGCCCAGTGCGGGCAGACCGACAAGGCCTGTGCCGCCCTGGTCAAGGACCTCAAGCAGCGCGGCCTGCTGGACAGCACGCTGGTGGTCTGGGGCGGCGAGTTCGGGCGCACGCCCATGGTCGAAACCAACCCCAGCATCGGGCGGGCCCTGGGCCGCGATCATCATCCCCAGGCCTTCACCATGTGGCTGGCCGGCGGCGGCGTCAAAGGCGGGCAGACCATCGGGGCCACCGATGACCTGGGCTTCCACATCGTCGAGGATAAAGTCCACGTCCACGATCTTCAGGCAACCATCCTCCACCTGCTGGGGCTTGACCACACCCGGCTCACGTACCGCTTTCAGGGCCGGGAATTCCGTTTGACTGATGTTTTCGGAGAAGTTGTGAAAAAGCTGATCGCATAGATCATAACATGTTTATTTGCAATAGAATGCATTATCGACGGATATCCGCCTAGCTATTTGTTTGGCTTTAATTCACAGGCGATTTCGAGGTGGTGACCGTCAAATTGGGAAGTTTGTGCTAGTTTTTCCGGATCAGGCGTGTACAATCGGAACCCGTGTTAACTTTATTGGGCCAGTTTGCCGATACCATGAAGGGGTTTGAGGCGTATAATCAGTCGGCATCATACGAGGGATAGCGGCCCAAGAAAGTTGGCTGATAGTCGAACTGGCTTCTTTCCCCTCCGGAAAGCACCGGGACCGCCTCACAAGGCACTCGGTGCTTTCTTTTTGTCCACTCCGTGTTCCTTGTGCCGCTCACTGCCGCGGCTCATCGGGGTACGTTGAACCTCCACTGCCTTGAAGGCGATCCCGGAACGCCGGCCGCGCACCGCCGGCCCGAAACACCGACCGTGCGAGCGGACGGCGCCGCGCCCGGTGATGCAGGTTGCCGCGGCGCGGCCCGCACAGTAGCGTGGAGCCATGCTCTCCGATGCGAGCCGTCGCTCTTCGCCGGGGCCGCGAATGCTGCCGGGCGCGGGCGTGCTGGCCCTGGCGCTGGTGGCGCGCCTGGCCGGGATCACCCGTACCGACGTGTGGGCCGACGAAGCCTCCACGCTGATGCTCATCCGGGCATCGTGGCAGGACCTGCTCGTCCGGCTGCATCGGGCCAGCGATCACCCGCCGCTCTCGTTCCTGCTGTTCAAGGCCTGGGGGTTGGCGTCCGACGGAGAGGCGTGGATGCGCCTGTTGCCGGCGCTGATGGGCGCGGCGGCGGCGGGCGTGCTGATGCGGGTCGCTCGGGGGCTGCACCCGCGGGCGGCGCTGCCCACCGGTCTGCTGGCCGCCGTGTCCCCCGTGCCGGTTCACTACGGGCAGGAACTGCGCTGCTACAGCCTGCTGTTCCTGCTGGCGGCGCTGACGCTGTGGGCGGCGCAACGGGCGGCCGGGCGGCCGGTATCGATCTCCGGCCGGAACACTCCGAACCATTCCCGTCCCGCTCCGCTCGCCGGCGATGGCGACCCCGGCGATCCGAACGCTGCGCGGCCGTCCGCCCGCGCCGCGGTTGCCCTGTTGTCGTGCCTGGGAGCGCTGGCGGCGTACACGCACGCGGTCGGGATGTTCGTGTGGCCGATGGGCGCCGGCTTCCTGCTGACGTGGACCGGCCGGCACGGCGCGAGGTCATTGTTTCGCCCCGCCGGCCTGCCGCTCTGGCTGATACTGATCGCGCCGATGCTCTGGTGGAACGTACACCTGTCGGCTTCGCATCGGCAGGGATGGTGGATCCCCCCGCTGGACGTCTCCAATGCCCGCCAGTACGCGGGAGAATACCTGGGACTCAACGTGGTCGAGCAGTGGGAGCGGTCGCGGTTGCCGCGTCCGGTGTGGACGGCTTTCGTGCTGGAGCGTTTGTTGATGCTCGGGCCGGGGGTGCTGTGCGCGTCGGCGCTGTTGAACCGGAGCACGCGCCGGGCGGCGGGGGCGGCGCTCGCCGCGACGGCGGCCTACGTCGGCCTGCTGGAGCTGAGCAGCCTGTTGGCCGTCCGCGGTGTTCTCGTGCGCACGTTGCTGCCCGGGTGGGCGCCGATGTTGCTGTTGATGGGGCTCGGCGCGGCCGGTGCGAACGGCGAGCACCGCCCGGCGGTTTCTCTGAAATCGCCCCGTCGTTGCCGAGCCGGCCTGATTCGAGCCCTTTGCGCCGGCGCGCCGCGGGCGGCGTTGGGCGTCGTGGCGGGGTTGTGCGTCGTCGGCTGGCTGTGGTTCGCCTGGGCCGGCCCGCCGCGGCGCCCTCCGTGTCGCGCCGCGTTTGAGTGGATACGGGCGTCGCTGGGTCGGCACGACGTGGTGGTGTTCACCACCGCCGGGCTCGAGGAGCTCACCGCCTATTACCTGGGCGACGTGGTGCCGGTCGCGCGGATGATCGGGCCGAACCTGCCGCAGGTGGCCGGCGCGCCGCCGGTGCGGCGGATGATCGGGAACATCGACGATCCCAACAGCCATGCGCGGCTGCGTGCCGCCCTGGCCGGAGCCCGGCGGGCCGGCGGCGGGGACTACAACGTCTGGTGCCTCGAGTTCGGGACGATCCGCGGTCCGGAGCCGGGCAACTTCCATGAAGTGTTGCGTGAGCGCCACGCCCTGGCCGCCGAGTTCAGCGGCGAAGACGTCCGGGGCGTGGCCGCGGCTCGATACGTACCCCTTCGCGCCGCCGTCACGCCCTCACCGGCCACCGCCGCCGCAACCGCCGCGGAAAACGGCCGGTGGTGAAGGGCCGTTGCCCCCGGCGCCGGCTCAGGCATCACCCGGATTCGCGCTCCGCGCCCAGTGCTCCATGAACAGCAGGGCCCACAGCGCGGAGTACAGGTTGATCCATGCCCGCCGCTGTTGGCCCAGCAGCCATCGGATCCCGGCCGGATCCAGAATCCCCCGTGCCGCCAGCTCCCCGTCCCTCAGCAGCCGACCGGTCTCCTCCAGCAGCCCTCCCTTGAACCACCGGCGGATGGGCACGCGGAAGCCGCGCTTCTTGCGGTACAGCAGCTCGCGCGGGACGTAGCGCTCCGCCAAGCGCTTGAGCAGATACTTGGGAACCCCCTGGCGGATTTTCCATTCCAGCGGCAGGCGGGCGGCGAACTCCGAGATGGTATGATCCAGCAGCGGCACGCGGCACTCCAGCGACCAGGCCATGCTGGTGCGGTCCACCTTGGTGAGGATGTCGCCGGGCAGGTACATCCGCGAATCGACGTATTGGGCCGCGTCCACCGCCGACCAGCCGCGCGACAGCGCTGCGCGCAGATGCTCTCCGAAGGCGTCCGGCCCGGCCGCGTGCCGATACGGTTCGGTCAGCAACCGGTCGATCAGCCCCCGCCCGCACATGACCTCGCGCTCTTCGTAGTGCCGCAGCGGCGGCCCGAACCCGCCGCGGATGCGGTTGAGAAACTTGGCCTCCGGCGAGAACACCGCGGCCCCGGCCGCGAACAACGCTCCCCGCGCGAACCGCCTTACGACCGTGTCCCGCCGCCCGTCCCGCCACAAGTCGGCGTAGCGCCGGTAGCCCGCGAAGGTCTCGTCCCCGCCGTCGCCGGTCAGGGCCACCTTCACGTGCCGCCCGGCCACCTCGCAGACCCGATAGCACGCCAGGGCCGACGAATCCGCGAAGGGCTGATCGAAGAAGCGCACCAGTCGCGGCACCGCCGTCATGGGGTCCAGATCCACGTATTCCTCGTAGTGCTCGGTGTCATACGCCCTGGCCAGCACCCGCGCGGCCGGAAGCTGATCGAACCCCTCCTCCCGGAAGCCCACCGTGAAGGTCTTGATCCGCCGCCCCGACAGCCGCGAGGCCAGCGCCACCACCAGCGACGAATCCACCCCTCCGCTCAACAGCGCCCCCACCTCCACGTCGGCTTCAAGATGGCTTTCCACCGCCGAGCGGAGCAGCCCGTCGAGCATTTCCAGGGCCTCGTGCTCGTCGGTGAGCTTGGCCGATCCATAGTCGGGCTCCCAGTAGCGTTCGATCTCCACCTCCAGCCGGCCGCCTGCGTCCCGCCGGGCGACGAGCAGATGCCCCGCCGGCAGCTCGCACACCCCCTCATAAATCGTCAGCGGGGCGGGCACGAACTTCCACCGCAGGTATTCGTGCAGCGCGTGCGCCGAGATGGCCGGGCGGGCGGGCAACAGCGCCAGGACGGCCTTGAGTTCCGAGCCGAAATAGAGCGTGCGCCCGTCCTGCGCGTAATAAAGCGGCTTGATCCCGTTCCGGTCGCGGACCAGCGTCAGGCGCTGGGCCTCCTCATCGAGGATGGCGATGGCGAACATCCCCCGGAGCGGCCCCACGAACCCGCGGGGGTCCTCCTCATACAGGTGCAGGGCCGTCTCGCCGTCGGTGAGCGTTCGGAAGCGATGTCCGCGGGCGGTCAGCGCCTCGCGCAGGGCGCGAAAGTTGTAGATTTCCCCGTTGTAGCAGAAGTGCCGCAAGGCGGACTCATCGGCGATCGGCTGATGGCCGCCGGACAGGTCGATGATGCTGAGCCTCCGATGCCCCAGGAAGGCCCGGCCGTCGCCGGCCACGTACAGCCCCCGGTCGTCCGGGCCGCGATGGGCCAGGCTGTCGATCGCGGCGGCCAGCCGACGGGCGTCCTCAACGCACGCCAGACGCTCCACCGAAATCGCGCCCACAATGCCGCACACTGGCCTCACCCACAAAGTACACAAAGAGCCGCGGGCTTTGAGGCCGTCCCAACCCTGAAAACGACCGGCTGGAAGCCGGCCCACACGGGTATGAGGATGCACTCCTGGCCCGGGCGACGCCTGCCTCGGCGGGCTCACCCTCCCGGCCGCGTGCCGGTCGGCGGATCGGTCAACGGCACGTCCAGCACCGAGAAGCGTTCCCAGCCCGGCGCGTCAAAATGCCACCATTCCGTGGCCAGCACCTCGAAGCCCTGCCGCCGCATCACCCGGATCAAATAGTCGCGGTTCCGCCGCGACGCCGCCGACCCGCCCTTGTAGTCCGCCCGCGACCGTTCGGTGAACTCGTCGTGCCTGGAGGGCATCTCCAGCTCGTTCCCGTTGGCGTCCACCAGGGTCACGTCCACCGCCGCCCCGCGGTTGTGCCGCGAGCCCTTGTTCGGATCGGCCACGTAATTCTCGTCCGGCACCGCCTCCCACATCAGGCACTGGATGCTCCACGGCCGATACGCATCCAGGACCTTGAGCCCCAGCTTGAGCCGGACCAGCTCGTCCTGCACGGCCGACAGCCGCCGGGCCACGCTCGTCCGCAGCAGCGCCAGGTTGGCCGGATACAGCGCCCGCCCGGTGAAGTTGTCCGCCGTCACGTACGGTATCGCCACCCGGATCCGCGGATCGATTTTTCGCACGTCCACCAGCGGCTCTTCTCCGGGCGGCAGCTCCGTGAACACCGCCACCGGCTCGCCCGCCCGTCGGGCCTGGCCGCAGCCGTAGAGCAGACAGGCGCACAACAGGATCGCGCTGCGATTCATGATGACCTCCCGTCCCGATTCACTCCGCCGTCCGCGATCCGCAATCCGCGATCCACACCTCGCCGTCCATCCCGCCGACGTACACCCGCCCATGCGGGTCCGCGCCGACCGGCGCCATCACGTGCAGCCGCGGCCAGGCCTGGTACTGCGTCAGCACCTTGCCGTCCCGGCCGTCCAGCACGCTGAGCAGCCCCAGGTTCGAGCAGGCATACACCCGCCCGCCCGCCTCGGTCGGCGGGCACGGGAACCGCCCCAGGGGCACGTCCGCGGTCCACGTCCGCCGCCCCTGCCCGTCATATCGGGTCAGCCCCTTCACCAGGCCGCGGGCCAGCACGCCTTGCCGGTCCTCGCTCAATCCCACCGCCGACACGCCGTCCGCGATCAGCCCCAGGTAGGTCCCCTCGAGCGAATAGGAACCCAGCCGATAGGACCGGTCGCACACGAACAGCCGTCCGCCGACGATCACCGGCGGGCAGTCCGCCGGCGCGTAATAGCGCGACCGCAGCGAGGCCTCGCCGGCCTGACCGGCCGGTCCGCGCTGCTTCCAGCGCAAGGCGCCGTCCGTCATCGCCACCGCGTACACGAACCCGTCCCACGCGCCGAAGTAGAGCACGCCGTCGCCGGCCACCAGCGGCATCTCGATGCTGAACGCGGCGTGACGCTTCGACCAGCGCGGCCGGCCGGTCTTGCGGTCGAGGGCGTGAACGAATCCCTCCAGGTCGCCGACGTACACCGCGTCCGGCGTCACCGCCGGCGTGCCGTAGACCGCCGCCCCCAGCGTGCGCGTCCACAGGACTTTGCCGTCCAATCCGGCCGCGAACACCCCCAGCTCTCCCGAGCCGAAGTACATCACCCCGTCCGCCACCGCCGGGGCATGCAGCACTTCGACCCCCGTCTTGAGCAAGGGCGATAGCCGACCCTCTGCATGGATCCGCGCGATCTGCCCGTCGGTCGTGGCCACCAGGCAGCCGTCGCCCGTGACCACCGGCCCGGCCTTCAGACCCGCGCTCAGTTCCACGCGCGTCGCCTTCACCTTGCAGTCGGCCGGCAGATACAGAAACTCGGTCGCCTGTTGCCAGGGATCGTTTTTTCCGCCGGTCTCGCTCAACAGGAAATGCCGGCCCGGAACCAGGCCCTCCAGGGACAACGCGCCCTCGAACGCGCCGTTCTCGGGGACAAGTTCTTCCACGTTCTGATCCTGGCCGTCCAGGCACACGCGGAGGCGTCGAACCGTGCCCCGCCCGGCCACTTCGAGCC
>JABRVU010000396.1:0-3340 GCA_039961895.1 Phycisphaerae bacterium
TCCTAAAACCGCAGCCCGTGTTCGTAGTAGAGCTGCGGGTTGCGCAGCCGGGCGGTGACCTGCCGCGTTACCCGGTCCACGATCAGCCCGATGGCCTTTTCGCCGTATTCCGCGTTGGCCTCGCGGATCGGGCGCGAGGTGATGACGCCGACCGGCTTCTGCTGCGGGTCGGAAGGCAGTTGGCTCAAGTCCACCAGTTCCGGCACCAGGGCCAGCAGCAGGCTGGTCTCCCAGAAACCCGCGTGATCGCCGGCGTCGGGGAACTCATCGCGGACCAGTTCGTAGCCGGTGAAGGCCCAGGTGATCAGCCTGGCCCGGCGGTTGTCGAAGCGGCACTGATGATAGAGGCTGCACGCGGCCCGGGCGTGGTCGATGAGCGGATAGTGACCGGCCACCAGCACCGCCGCCTTGAACCCCAGGCTCTGAATCTGAAACAGGCAGTGCAGCAGCAGGTGCTGATAGTGCTCATACTGCTGCTGCGGCGGGAAGCGCATGTAACCGGGCGCGAAGTTGGAGGGCGACAGGCCCAGGGACTCGGCGATCTGGTGGCGCTCGGCGGAGTTGGCCTCCATGAGCCCTTCTTCGCGGCTCTCGCCGTACCAGAGCGGGGGGAAGACCAGCCCGCCGCCGGCCCGGGCGCAGCGGATGGCCAGGGCGTGGGCCTTGATCGCGTCCAGCCCCACGGGGGCGTGCGGACCGTGCCACTCGATCGTCCCGATGGGCAGGTAGGCCACCGGGTGGGCCTCGCGGGCCTCGACGATCTGTCCCGGCCGCATCCGATCGTACTGGACTTCCGTTCGATCCATGTTTCTGATCCTCTTTCGTGCCTCAGGCGAGAGCGGCTCTCATCTTGCCAGCGCCGGCGGATCCGCACAATAGCCCGCGGGAGCGTTCCACCATCCGGGGCGGGCGTCGCCCGCACCGCGCGTGCAGCCGGTCCCGCACCGATTTCAGGATTGCATACGTGGGATGGCACCCTTGGCACGATCGCGGCTGTCTTCGTAGCGGGCAGGTCCGAATCGGGGGCGTTCCCTTGATCCGCGCGGGCGGCTTGTTGACAATGCCCCTCGGCCGGTACTGACGGGAGGCTGTTTGTGGCGGAACCATCTCCACCGCGCTTGGCCGGCGTGCTGCCGGTCTTCCAGACGCCTTACCACGAGGACGAGTCCATCGACTACGCCACGCTCCAGCGGGAGATCGACTGGCTGTTCGAACGCGGCGCGGACGGCGTGGTGATGGCCATGGTCTCGGAGGTGCTTCGGCTGTCGGGCCCGGAGCGCGAGACCCTGGCCGAAGCCGCCTGCCGGTTCGCCGCCGGCCGCGGTTGCGTCGTCATCAGCGTGGGCGCGGAGAGCGCCTTCGTGGCCGAACGCTTCGCGCGCCACGCCGAGTCCGTCGGGGCCCATGCGGTGATGGCCATTCCACCGGTTTCGATCGCCGTCCCGCCCGCGGAATTATTGCGGTATTACGAAAGAATCATCCGGTCGGTCGATATCCCCCTCATCGTTCAGGACGCCGGCGGGTACGTGGGCAAGCCCATGCCCGTCGATCTGCTGACCCGGCTGCTGGCCGAGTTCGGTGATCGCGTGCTGTTCAAGCCTGAGGCCGTGCCCACCGGTCCGCGGCTCTCGGAGCTGCGCGACGCGGCCCGCGCCGCCGGGATGATCCCCCGGGTCTTCGAGGGCAGCGGCGGCATCGGTCTGGTGGACGCCTTCCGTCGGGGAATCGTCGGCACCATGCCCGGTGCCGACCTGATCGACGGGATCGTCGCTTTGTGGCGGGCCCTTCAGGCCGGCGACGAGGACCGGGTCTATCGGCTGTCGCCGCTCATCGCGTCGCTGGTCGGGTTGCAGACCGGCCTGGACGGCTTTCTGGCCGTTGAGAAGCACCTCCTGGTCCGGCAGGGGGTCTTCAAGAACACGCTGGTGCGCGGCCCGCGCGGATTCCTACTCGACGACGAGACCCGCCGGGAGGTCGATCGGCTGTTTGACCGGGTACAGGCCGCGGTCGCGGCGTCGTGAACGGAGTTGACGGCATGGCCGGTCTGCTCGAAGGACAGGTCGGGATCATCAGCGGCGGGCTGGGCGACATCGGCCGGGCCATTGCCCTTGAACTGGCCCGCCGGGGCGCGGACGTGGCCGTCGGTGACGTGCTGGCCGAGCGGAAGGCCCGGCCGGTCTTGCGGGAAGTCGAGGCCCTGGGCCGGCGCGGACGCTATGACCGGGTGGACGTGAGCGACGCCGAGGCCGTCGCCGGCTGGGTCCAAGCGGTGGAGGGTGATCTGGGTCCGCCCACGTTGATCGTGCCGAGCGCGGCCATTGTCCGCCCGGCCGGTTTCGCCGATCTGGCACCGGCCGACTGGCGGGCGGAACTGTCCGTCAACCTGGACGGCGCGTTTCACCTGGCCCATTTCGCCACCCGTCAGTTGATGAGGAAGAAAATGCCCGGACGGGTGGTTTTCATCGGGAGTTGGGCCGCTCACGCCGTCCATCCCCACATTCCGACCTACTGCGTGAGCAAGGCCGCCTTGCGCATGCTGATGCGTTGCCTGGCCGCCGAACTGGCCCCCCGCGGCATCTACGTGAACGAGGTGGCCCCCGGATACGTGGACGCGGGGCTGTCGGGCCGCTTTTTCCGTGCCGATCCGGCGCTCAAGAAGGCGTGTCGGGCCCGAGTGCCCAACCGGCTGCTCATCGACGCCGACGAGGTCGCCCGGCACGTGGCCTGGCTGTGCGAACCGGCGAACCGCCACATGGTCGGCTCGACGCTGCTGATGGACGGCGGCTTGAGCCTCTTCGGCGTGGCCGGCAGACGCGAGGACTGACCGGCCCGGACAGGATGTGCCCATGCAGGTGTTCGATCCCTCCGCCGAGGTTCTCTGCGGCGTCGCCCGTCGCGAGGTCACGCCGCCGGTGGGCATCTACAACCGTTCGTGGGGCGCGGCCCGGCACGACACCGCCGAGGGCGTGCATCGACCGTTGTATGCGACGGCCATCGCCATGCGAGCACGCGGTCCGGCGAACGACCCGCCCGGCAACGACGACGCGCCGCTGGTGCTGGTGGACCTCGACGCCGGCTGGTGGCAGGTTCCCGATGACGAGCGGTACGTCCGCGGCGCGGTCCTGGCGCGATTCAACCTCGACGAGGCCCGGCTGATGATCGCGCTGACGCACACGCACGCGGGCCCGTCGCTGGCCCGGGCCGACGCCGACAAGCCCGGCGGCGGGCTGATCGCGGGGTATCTCGTCGTGCTGCGCGAGCGGATCATGGAAGCGGTCGTCGAGGCCCTCGCCGGTGCCGTGCCGGCGACGCTGAGCTGGACATATGGCCGGTGCGGGCT
>JABRVU010000397.1:0-8727 GCA_039961895.1 Phycisphaerae bacterium
GTGTCCCGCGCGGGCCCTGAACGCGCCCATGACCCGGATCAGCTCGGCCTGGTAGGCCGGATCCAGGGCGTTGGTCGGCTCATCGAGAAACAACACCGGCGTGTCCTGGGCCAGGGCGGCGGCCAGCCACACCTTCTGCCGCTCGCCGCCGGAAAGCGTGTCCACCGCGCGGTCCAGAAGCCCGACGACGCCGGTGGCCTCGGCGGCGGAGGCCATGATCGCGGTGTCACCTTCCGAGAGCGGGTCGAGCGGTTCGAGATGGGCATACCGGCCGCCCTCGATCACCTCGCGGACGGTGAAACCCAGGTAGCCGTCGTGGAGCTGGGGCACATAGGCGACCAGCCGGGCGATCTGCCGCCGCGACAACCGCTCGATCGGCGTACCTCCCAGCCGGACCGTTCCCCGCTGGTGCGGCAGCAGCCCGATCAGGGCGGCCATCAGCGTGGACTTGCCGGCCCCGTTGGGCCCGATCACCGAGACGACCTCTCCGGCCCCGACGCGCAGCGACACGTCGCACAGGACGGGTCGTCCCAGCCGATGCACGATCAGATGCTCCGCCTCGATGGCCACGGGCCAGATTCTACAGGGCACTTTTCACCGCCGCATCCGCCCCGGCAGCGCAAAAAACGTCGGTGGTTTGTCCTGTCGGTCCTTTCTGTCCCACCCCCCGGTTCGCTATACTAGTAAGACCTGGGGAGGTACGAAGATGCCGCGCCTTGTTCTGCCCGCAGGGGTGTTATCGCTCTTGTTGAACGCCCCCATCGCCTGGGGTCAGTTCGATCCGTGTCTGTTCTATGATCTGAACAAGGACACGCTGCTCAATCAGGCCGATGCGGACCTGTTCTTTCCGTGCATGACCGGACCAGGGCTGCTCCAGGTTCCCTTCGAGTGCGAGGGGCTCGACGCCGACGGCGACGGCGACATCGACCAGGACGACTACGGGCGGTTCCAGGCCTGTATCGGGCATTCGGCCATTCCCGTCTGGCCGGTCATCTCCGAGTTCATGGCCAGCAACCGGACCGGCCTGAAAGACCAGTTCGGCAACAACCCGGACTGGATCGAGGTGCACAACCCCAGCCAGCTTCCCCTGCGTCTCAAGGACTGGTTCCTGACCGATAATCCCAACCGCCCGGACAAGTGGCGGTTCCCGGACGTGACCGTGCCGCCGGGCGGCTTCCTGACCGTCTTCGCCTCGGACAGCGACCTGACCGACCCCGCCAAGCCGCTGCATACCAATTTCAAGCTCGAGGCCGAAGGCGAATACCTGGCCCTGGTCACGCCCGACCTGACCGTGGTTCACGCCTACACGCCGCAGTTCCTGGCCCAGTTCGAGGATGTTTCCTACGGTCTGGCCATGAGTTCGACGGACACCGTTCTGGTGGCACCGGGCGCGGATTGCAGGGTGTTGATCCCCAACAGCACCACCGGCCCGGCCATCGGCACCACCTGGACCGGAGGGCAGGCCTTTTCCGACGCCACCTGGACGGCGGGCCGGACCGGCGTGGGCTACGAGGCCACCAGCGGCTACGAGGGCCTCTTCCTCACCAACGTCATCGCCATGCGCAACGTCAACCGGAGCTGTTTCATCCGCATTCCCTTCCTGGTCGATGACCCCGGCAAGTTCCAGCGGCTCGTCCTGCGCATGAAATACGACGACGGGTTCGCGGCCTACCTGAACGGGCAGTTGGTGGCCTGGGCCCTGGCGGACGTGGATAACCTGGCCTGGAACTCCGGAGCCACCGGAGACCATCCCGACTCCCAGGCCGTCGTGTACCAGGACTTCGACATCACCGATGACATCGGCTGGCTGCGGCAGGGGTCCAACGTCCTGGCCATTCACGGCCTCAATGCGACGCTCAACAGCAGCGACTTCCTCATCATCCCCGAACTGGTGGCCGGCAGCGTGCAGCTGGTCCAGCCCCTGGCCGAGCGCTACTTCGTGAGCTCCACGCCCGGGGCGGTGAACGTCGGCGGGACCGCCGTCCTCGGCCCGGTGATCCGCGAACACCAGTACACGCCGACGCAGCCCAACGACCTGGACGCGATCCTGGTGACCGCCAAGGTGATACCGACCACGCATCCGATCAGCGTGGTGCGGCTGAACTACCGGCTGCATTACAACCCGACGGTGAACGCGGTCATGTTCGACGACGGCAGCCACGGCGACGGCGCCGCCGGGGACGGGGTCTACGGGCTGCTGATTCCGGCCTCGTTCTCCGGCCCGGGCCAGATGGTCCGCTGGTACATCACGGCCACGGACACGGCCAACAACACCTCGCGCTGGCCGCTCTTCGACAACCCCCTCAATTCGCCCGAGTACTTCGGCACCATGATCGCCGACGCCTCTTTCACCAGCCAGTTGCCCGTGCTCTACTGGTTCATCCAGAACCCCGCCGCCGCCGACACCGAGTCCGGCACGCGCTGCTCTCTCTTCTACAACGGCGAGTTCTACGACAACGTCGAGGTGCACATCCGCGGCAACACCTCGTCGGGATGGCCCAAACACAACTTCAAATTCGATTTCAACTCCGGGTATCACTTCCGCTTCCTGCCGGATCAGACCCGGACCGAGGAGATGAATCTCAACAGCACCTACAGCGACAAGGCCTACATCCGCCAGGTGCTGTCCGCGGAGGCCTATCTCAAGGCCGGGTCGCCCACCTCCATCGCCTTCCCCCTGCGCGTGCAACAGAACGGCGCGTTCTACAGCGTCGCCGTCTTCGTCGAGGAGCCCGACGAGGATTACCTCCAGCGCCACGACCTCGACCCGCACGGGGCCCTCTACAAGATGTTCAACCAGCTCGACAGCGCCACCTCCGGCGTGGACAAGCGCACGCGGCGCAGCGAGAACAACAGCGACCTGCAAGCCCTCATCAACGGGATCAACCTCTCGGGCGACGCCCGCAAGCGCTATCTGTTCGACAACGTCAACATCCCCGCGTGCATCAATTACATCGCGGCCACCACCGTCATGCACGACAACGACCACGTGCAGAAGAATTACTATCTCTACCGCGATACCGAGGACACCGGGGAGTGGCGGTTCCTGCCCTGGGACAAGGACCTGACCTGGGGGCGGAACTTCGGGGCCGGCGGCGGCGTGCTCAGCGACGGCATCTGGGCGGCCAACGACGACGTCGGCCGGACCAACGTCAGCCCCAGCCATCCGCTGTTCGGCGATTCGACGCACCAGAAGTACGACTTCCTCTGGAACCGGCTCATCGACGCGCTGCACAACACCCCGGAAATCCGGGAAATGTACCTGCGCCGGCTGCGGACGGTGATGGACGAACAGTTGCAGCCGCCGGGCACACCCGCCGCCAACCTGCTGATCGAAAAACGCATCGACGAACTGGTCGCCCAGATGCTTCCGGAGACCACGCTGGATTTCAACAAGTGGCCCCAGTACGGCCAGACCCAGACCTTCGCCCAGGCCATCTCCATCCTGAAGACCCAGTACCTGGCCGTCCGGCGGACGCACCTGTACAACACCCACAGCACGCCCAACAACGGGATCATCCCCGGTCCGCAGCCGGCCAACCCGCCGATCCAGTTCGGGGCCATCGAGCACAGCCCGCCGTCCGGCATCCAGGACGAGGAATACATCGAGATCCGGAACCCCAACAACTACGCGGTGGACATCTCAGGCTGGAAACTGCTGGTGGACGGGAAGAAGAAGCACACCTTCCACCCCGGGACCGTGCTGCGGGCCAACGGCTCGCTGTACGCGACACCCAAGGCCCGCGTCTTCCGGGCTCGCACGGTCAGCCCCAAGGGCAACGAAATGCGCCTGGTCCAGGGCAATTACGACAACCACATTGCGCCGGGTGAAACCATTTCCCTGGTCCGGCCGGATGATTCCGTGGCCGCCAGCTTCACCATTCCGTGATCCCGTGTGGAGCCGGCTTCCGGCCGGTCGGATTACGGCATTTCCGGGCTGCGCCCCAACGGGAGGGGCACGGTGCCGACGGCCTTCACGTTTCTTGATAGCCGATCAGAGGGGCGCCGATGTCGGCCACGTAAACCCGCCCCACGCAGGGCCGGGCCCGCCGCTTTGAGAACCCGAGCTTGCGGGCCAGGAAGGTGATGGTGCGATGGGCGCGCACGGCCGGCCCGCTCGCCTCGCCCGTGTCCGCGTCGAGCCCCGACGGTACGTCGATGGCCACGATCAGCGGCCGGGCCAAGGCGTTGATCCGCCGGATGACGTCGGCCATCGGCTGGCGGACCGGGCCCGTGAAGCCGGTGCCCAGCAGGGCGTCCACCAGCACCGCGCTTCGCCGCCAGACCCGCGCCGCCGCCGCGATCTGCCGCCCGTTCCGCATCACCCGGACCTTGAGGCCCATGTTCGTGACGACGCGGTAATTGACGGCCGCATCCGGGCTCAAACCGGCCGGATCGCCGAGCAGATCGACGGAGACGCGCAGCCCGCGCAGCAGGAGATGCCGGGCGATGACCAGCCCGTCGCCGCCGTTATTGCCCCTGCCGCAGACGACCGCCACATCCGGCCCGCCGGGCGCCGGTGCCGGCCTTTGGCGGGCCCAACGCGCGATCAGTTCGGCCGCGTTCCGCCCCGCGTTTTCCATCAACACCAGGCCGGGGATGCCCAGCCGCTCGATGGCGTAGCGGTCCACGGCCCGGCATTGGGCGGCCGTCAGACACGGATCCTCGACCTGGGGCGATCGCTTCGACATGGGTGCATCGCGCGCCTGCTGTCCGAAATACGTCCGCGTCCCCGCGAACCTCGCCCGGCCCGGTCATGGCGGCGGCGAACCGGTCGGCAGCGGCGCGGCGGCCGCCCAGGTGGCCCGGGCGTGCAGGGCCGACGCCGCCAATTGCCGGCGGAACCGCAAGACCAGCACGAGCATCATGATCGCCAGGATCATCGCCGCGGCGGCGGTGGCGCAGCCGAGGATGGCCAGCCCGCTCATGCGGCCGCCCGCGCCGCGCACGAGGCTGGGGCCTCCGGCCATGGCCACCACCACCAGAATCGCCACGATCGAGTACAGCCCGATCCAGCCCCACATCACCTGCCGGCAGCTGTCGGCCAGCTTCCAGTCCGGGATGCGCAGGGCCAGCCGCCGGCCGTAAACCAGAATGGCGATCATCTCGACCATGGAACCGACCGCGGCGAGCAGCCCCAGGCCGAGCGTCACCCAGCCCGGCCAATAGCCTGATCCCAGGTTCAGCCAGCCGATGAGGTAAGTGAGGATCACGGTCGTTCTCGCCACCTGGCGGGCCGACACCTGCCCCTGGTCTTCCCCCCGACCGGGGTCGGGCGTCGTCACCATCCAGAAGCCGATGACGCGGACGATCCCCAGGGCCATCACCACCAACTGACCCAGCTCCGCGCCCCCGGCGCTGCGTGAGGCCGCCCCCACCAGGCACGACCCGAGGAGCACGATCACGATGCTGGCCACGATCCAGTTCATGCCCGCCGCCAGCGTCTCCACCCACTGCGGCGATGCGAAGCGCAGATAATCACCCTTGACGGACCGTCCGACGGGCGTGGCACATTCCGGGCAGACTCCCTCCGGCGAGAGCCCGCGCTGGTTATAGCCGCATTGAATGCAGGCGACGTCCTCATCGATCCGCCCGTTCGCGTCCAGCGCGACCTCACGCTGACTGGCGATCGGATGTTCCATGACCTTCCCTCTCGGTCCCGCTTGGAATCCAGGCGGCTGTCCGCTCGCCGGGCGATTCGATGGGACGGCGGGAACATCACCGGCGGGTGTTTGCCCGTCCTTGCTTGGCGGGCCATGAACGGGCCCCAAGCGCGAGGGCTACTCGATCTCGATCCTGCCCCAGTACGCCGCCTCGTAGGACCATCCGTTGGCCGCGTTGATGAGCTGCACGGTGATGATCTGCCCGGCGTACTCCGAGAGGTCCACCTCGATGTTCGTCCAGCCGTCGGGCGCGGACTGCGGGCCGATCACCTTGCGGAGCAGTTCGCGGTCGGCGGTGACGATCAGCGTCCAGTCGCCTTCGGGATGATGCCCGACCAGCAGCCGCAGGACGGTCTTCTTGCCCGGAGGGACGTCCACCCGCCGCCCCAGCACGCAGGGCACGCTCTCGCTGAGCGGATGCGTCACCAGCACGTTCTTGCGCCCCAGCTCGTCGCGGATGCCCGGGGACATGTCCGCGCCGCAGTCCTTGGCCATCCACCCCGGCGCGAAGCGGGCCAGGGCCGGGTTGATGTCCACCCGGCGGCTCTCTTTCCGCGGCTCGGGCGGCGGCTTGATCCGGGCCATCTCTTCGGGCGTGAACTTGCTGTCGGCGATGGGGCCGGGCTCCCAGCACTGTTCGAGCTTGCCGGGCCTGGGCCGCTCGACCGGCACGACGAAAACCTCCTCGCCGGCGGCGTCCTTCTCGATCCGCCCGCCGGCCTGGACCACCGCCTGCCGGGCCACCTTCTCGCAGGCCGCGATCAGCCGGGGGAAGTTGTAGGAAGTGAACAGCCATTCGCGGTTCTGGTCGAGCTTCTCCTTGAACCGGGCGGGGATCTTCTCAAAGCCGACGGTGGTGAACAGCACGCCGGCGGCGCTGGAGGGGTTGCAGTCGGAATCCTGCCCGGCCCGCGTCGAGATGATGATGGACTGGTCCAGGTCGCCCTTCCCGTAGAGCAGCCCCAGCACGATGTAGGCTCCGTTGATCTTGGCGTCGATGTTGAACTTGCGCTTGTCGCAGGAGGCCCGGCGGTAGGCGGGGTTCTTCTGGTACTTGCGGTCGATCTCGCGCCAGTTCTTCTCCCAGTCCTCGGGATACTTCCGGTACCAGGCCAGAACGTCGCGGATGCACTCGGCGTACTGGCTGCCGGGAGGGATGCAGGCCAGGCCGGCCTCGACCAGCTTGACCGGGTCTTTCTCGAAGAAGGCCTCGGCGTACATCCCGCCGACGAACTGCCCGCCGTAGACCCCGTCGCCGTAGTTCATCAGCCGTCCGAACTTCTCGCCTAAGGCGATGACGGTGTTGGGCAGGCCCGGCGAGATCAGCCCCGCGAAGTCGGACTCGATCTGGTAGTCGATGTCGTCGGCGTGGGCGTTGAACTTGGGATGGCCCGAGTCCGGCGGGGCGATCCCGTTGCGCAGCGCCGTCCGCCCGGCCTTGTTGGCGTGCCACAGCGGGTAGCCGCTGTTGGCGAAGTCGATGCCCGCCTGGCGGATGGAGACGTCCAGCCCGTGCACCTCCAGCGTCCGCAGGAAGGTCATGTCCACGTAGAGGTCGTCCTGCTCGAAGCTGTTGTTGACGGTCTCGGGCGTCCAGGCCGGCATCTTGTCGGGCGGGATGATCTCGGCCACCCACTTGAACTCGGTGGGCGCGCCCCAGGCCACGCCGGCCATCTGGCCCAGCCAGCCGGCCTTCATCCTGTCGCGGTATTCCCCCACCGGCAGGCGGCGATACTCCTGGGCCTCCGCCGCACCGGCCGCCAGACCCGCCAGCAGCAACAGCGTCCTGAGCATGCGTTTCATGTCGTCCTCCCGTCGATGGATCGAACCCGTGCGAATCTCCCGCCGTATTGTGGCCGCTCTCGCGTCGGTCTGTAAAGCGCGGAACACTTGGCGGGGGCATCCGCGATCCGTGAGGCAAGGGCGGAACAACGAGTGTCCCAGGCACCCGGGAGGCCGGGCAAGACGCGATGGAGTCCGCGGGACCGGCGGTTTGAAGTCGCGGACCCGTCCGCCAAAGGGTCAGGCGCTCTGCTTGCGCAGCGCGCCCAGCAGGTGCTGGACCTGGACCTCCAGGTCCGGGTCCTGTTCGCGCTGCTCCTGGATGGTGCGGATGGCGTGCAGGACGGTGGTGTGGTCCCGGCCGCCGAAGTAGCCGCCGATCTCCTCGAGGCTCAAGGGAGTCAGCTCGCGGGCCAGGTACATGCACACCTGCCGCGGAAAGGCCACCGACCGGTTGCGTCGCTTGCCTTGCAGGTCCGACAGGCGAACGTTGTAGCGTTCGGTGACGGCCTGCATGATGTCCTGGATCGAGAGTTTCCGCCCCGATGCGGCGGGCTGGTCGCCCAGGGCCTGCCGGGCGATCTCCAGGTTGATGACCCCGCCGAACTGCTGGCTGAAGGCCACCAGCCTGGTCAAGGCTCCCTCCAGCTCGCGGGTGTTCGACTCGGCGATGGTGGCCACGTAGTGGGTCACGTCCTCGGGCAGATCGATGCAGCGGATCTTGGCCTTCTTGAGCAGGATGGCCATGCGCGTCTCGAGGCACGGGGGGTCGATGCGCGCGACCAGCCCCCAGTTGAACCGGCTGACCAGGCGCTCCTCGAGGCTGGGGATGCCGTTGGGGGCCTCGTCGGCCGACAGGATGATCTGTTTCTGGGCCTGGTAGAGCGTGTTGAAGGTGTGGAAGAACTCCTCGCGGGTCCGCTCGCGGGCGGCGAGGAACTGGATGTCGTCGATGACCAGGGCATCGACGTGCCGGTAGCGGAAGCGGAACTGATGCAGGGCCCCGCGTTCGATGGCCTCGATGAAATGGTTGGTGAACGTCTCGCAGGAGAGATACAGCACCTTGGCCGAGGGGTTGTCCCGCTGGATCTGGTGACAGACGGCCTGGAGAAGGTGCGACTTGCCCAGGCCGACGCTGCCGTGAATGAACAGGGGGTTGTAGACCCGCCCGGGCGATTCGGCCGCCGCCACGCAGGCCGCGTGCGCCAGCCGGTTGCAGGGGCCGGTCACGAAGTTCTCGAACCGGTAGTCGTCGTTGAGCCGCAGTTCATCGCCGTCGGAC
>JABRVU010000398.1:0-2891 GCA_039961895.1 Phycisphaerae bacterium
GGCCTTCACCGACCGCTCGATCGTGTGCAGCGAGCTGGCCGTCAGCGGCGAGCGGCGGAGCGTCCGACGGATGGCGGTCTTTTCGCCCGGCACGGCCCTGTTCGACAAACCCGATGCGACCGGTCAGGCCCTGGCCGGCTTCCTGCGGCAGCATCGCTTCCGGTCCTCGCGGGCGGTGGTGGGCGTGCCGGCGCGGTGGCTGCTGTCGGGCGAGCGCGAGGTCCCGCCCGCCGACGCCGAGCAGGTGCGGGCGGTGCTGCGCCTGCACGCGGAACGGCTGTCGCTGGCCGAACAGGGCGAAATGGTCTTCGACTATCCGGCCCAGGTCGAGGCCGGACGCGGCGGAAAGGTCCTGCTGATCGGCATTCAGCGCCAGCGGCTCGAACGGATCGAAGCGGTGCTGGACGCGGCCGGCATCCGCGTGGCGGCGATCATGCCCACGGCGGTGGCCCTGGCCTCGGCCGTGCGCGAGCCTTCGGATCAGCCCATGCTGGTCCTGAGCGGGGGCGGAGCGGAACTGGTCTGGCAGACGCGCGGCGGCCCGCGCCTGCTGCGGCACGTGAGCACGATCTCGCTCAACGGCCACGGCGCGCCGACGGTGGCGCCGCTGGGGTCGGAGCTTCGCCGCACGGTGGCCCTGGTGTCCACCAACGGGGCAGGGCCGGCCCGCGAGCTGTTCCTGTGGGACGGCGTGGGGCTGTCGGCGGACCAGGTCGCGGAGCTGGCCAACCGGCTGGGTGTGGCGGTTCGCAACAGCCAGGGACTGGCCGCCCTCGGCGTCCAGGCCGAGCCGCAGGAGGGCGGGCCGGCGGGGGAACTGCCCGGGCAGTTCGCGCCGGCCACGGCCCTGGCCCTGGTCGGTACCGGACACGGCGCCGCATCCGTGGACTTCAAGCATTCCCGCCTGGCCGTCCCGCGGAAGAAGCGCTTCGGCCGCCGCTCGGTGTGGACCATCGCCCTGACGGCCACGCTCGGACTCACGCTCGGCTCGATGGGCTGGAGCCTGCACCGCCGCCAGGCCGAGCTGGCCGCCCTCGTCCAGCTGATCGCCGACAACGCCGACTCGGTCAAAGAGGCCGAGAAGATGAACGAGCGCGTGGCCTACGCCCGCAAGTTCTTCCCGCTGGGCCGGGCCCGCATGTTGGACGGCCTGCGCGAGATCACGCTGGCCTTCCCGGAGTATGACTCCATCTGGGTGACCGGCGTCACGCTCCGCGAGAACGCCAAGGGGCAGTGCACCGGCCAGATCGTCGGCAAGGCCACGGATGCGAGAACCATCCAGTCGCTGATCGACCAGCTTCAGCGCAACCCGGCCTTCGCCGAGGTCCGCACCGTGCAGATCACCGAGGTGAACGCGCCCGGCGGGCGGTCCAAGGAGCAGTCCTTCACGATTTCGTTCGTTTACCTGGGATCGGAGTAGCGCGTGGTTCTGTCGAAACGAGAACGGTACATCGGCCTGGCCGCGGCGGCGGCGGTGGGCCTGCTGGTGCTCGACCATTTCATACTCGAGCCGATCATGCGGGCCCGCGAGGCGGTGGACGCGGACATCGCCGCCCAGGAGGCCACCCTGGCCCGCAACGACCGTGTGATCCGCGAGAGGCGGCGGAACATGCGCGTCTGGGCGGACATGCTCAAGAGCGGGCTGGTCCGGCGCGACGCCGCCGAGGCCGAGAACGAAGTGCTCAAGGAGCTCCGCGAGTGGGCCCGCGAGTCGCGGATGAACCTGTCGTCGATCAAGCCGGAACGGCTGGAGAAAGAAAAGGAGTTTCAGAAGGCCACCATCCGGGTGACCGGCACCGGAGAGATGGCCCAGGTCGCCCGGTTCCTGTGGCACGTCCAGACCGCGTCCATTCCCGTCCAGATCAACGAGATGCAGTTGAACACCCGCAAGGAGGGAACCGACGATCTGACCCTCCAGTTGACGCTCAGCTCGATTCACCTGGCCTCGGAGACGGAGGGCCGCGGTCAACCGGCGACCGCTCCCCGGCCGCGGGAGGCGACGCCATGAGGACGTTCGGAAGGCTGTTCATTGCGTTGTTTTCGTTGATGTCCGCCTGGCCCGAGCCGGCCGCCGGGCAGTCGTCCGCTTCGCGCGAGGGCTACCGCGAGCGCTACGAGGTGCTCAGCGAGCGGAACATCTTCCTCCGCGAGCGCCGCCGCCGCCGCGAGGAGCGCCCCCAGAGCCGGCCTTATTCACCCCCGCGTCCGGTGGAAGAGTCCTACGCTTTGCGCGGAGTGGTCTTCGAGGAGGGGCTGTTCCGGGCGTACATCGAGAACCTGCGCTCCGGCGAGATGCTGCGCGTGCAGGTCGGCGACGCCCTGCTCCGCGGGGTGGTCTCCGAAATCCAGATGGACGCCATCGAGTATGACCAGGGCGGGCGGCGGACGTGGATCGAGATCGGGCAAACCCTGACCGGCAGCCAGGCGGTCGCCTCCGGCTCGTTCGGGAGCGGATCGAGTGCCGGCGACTCGTCGAGCAGCGCGTCGCAACCGTCGTCGCCGCTGCCCGACGCCAACGACCCGAACCTGACGATCGAACAGCGCATGCGGCTGCGGCGGCAGCAGCAGTTGAACCAGCGGTGAGCCGGACGCGGCTGTTGCCGCTTCCCGACGGCCGGCGTTTGGAAGCGGGCACCCGTCGGCGTCCGATCGTCGGCGGTCGGCGGGGTGAAGGGGCCGGCGCGAGGTCATCGGCGGGCGCGTTCCGCGAGGAAACGATCATCGGGCGGACCCTGATGTGAGGGCCTGAACATGCGTGGCAGACGGCTTCTATCCATGTTGTGCCTGGGAACGCTGCTGTTCCTGGCGTCCGTGCGGATCGGGGCGCAATCGACGGAGCCGGCGGGCCCGTCGCCGCGGCCGGGGTCCAGCGGTGAGTCATCGGCCGAACA
>JABRVU010000399.1:0-2790 GCA_039961895.1 Phycisphaerae bacterium
GTGCCGGCGGTTGCCGTCCCGGCCCCGGTCCGGGTCGGGGGGGAAGGGATCGCCGGTCGGCTCTCCTTCCTGGACCGCTACCTGACGCTGTGGATCTTCCTGGCCATGGCCGCCGGCGTCCTGCTCGGTTGGGTCGCGCCGGGCGTGGGCGATTGGATCGGTTCGCTGCGGCCAGAAGGCACCCAGACGAGCATCCCCATCGCCCTGGGCCTCATCCTGATGATGTATCCCCCGCTGGCCAAGGTGAAGTACGAGGAACTGGGCGACGTCTTCCGCAACATTCGGGTGCTGGGTCTTTCGCTGCTTCAGAACTGGCTGATCGGGCCGGTGCTGATGTTTCTCCTGGCCATCACCTTTCTCCGCGGACAACCGGAGTTCATGATCGGCCTGATCCTGATCGGCCTGGCCCGCTGCATCGCCATGGTCATCGTCTGGAACGACCTGGCCCGGGGCGACGCGGAATACGCCGCCGGCCTGGTGGCCTTCAACTCCATCTTCCAGGTCCTGTTCTACAGCCTGTACGCGTGGCTGTTCATCACCGTCCTTCCGCCGCTGCTGGGCCTGGCCGGCGCGGACACGTCCGGGATCACCATCGGCCAGATCGCCCGGAGCGTCTTCGTCTACCTTGGGATCCCCTTCCTGGCCGGCCTGGGCACCCGGGCTCTCCTGGTCCGGGCGAAGGGCCGGGACTGGTACCACGGGCGGTTCATCCCGATCATTTCGCCGATGACGCTGCTGGCCCTGCTGTTCACCATCGTGGTGATGTTTTCGATGCAGGGCCGGAAGATCATCACCCGGCCGTTCGACGTGCTGCTGATCGCCGTGCCCCTCCTGGTGTACTTCGTGGTGATGTTCCTGGTCAGCTTCTGGATGAGCGGAAAAGCCGGGGCGGACTACGCCAAGTCCGCGACGCTGTCCTTCACCGCCGCCAGCAACAACTTCGAGCTGGCCATCGCGGTGGCGGTCGGCGTGTTCGGCATCCACCACGGCGCCGCTTTCGCCGCCGTCATCGGCCCGCTGGTGGAGGTGCCGGTATTGATCGGCCTGGTCAACGTCGCGCTGTTCTTCCAACGGCGATTCTTCGCGGACGCGCCTGGATAACCGGCCCCGCCGCCGGTCACTCTTTACTTGCCCGCGGCCCTGCGTCACAATCCGCCTCTGACCGCCGTGGTTGCCACGGGGAGAGGCGGAGACGGGTAGATGAGCGCGGCCCTCTCTCCGCGTCTGCTGGTTCGGGCCTTCGGCTCTCACCGTGGTGAATCCGGACTGGAGCGATACGCACCATGAAAGTGCTTCTGGTCGGCAGCGGGGGGCGCGAGCACGCCCTGGCCTGGAAGATCGGGCAGTCGCCGCGCGTGCATCAGCTTTTCATCGCCCCGGGCAACGCGGGGACGGGCCAGATCGGCGACAACGTGGAGATCGACGCCAACGACCTGGCCGGTCTGACCGCCTTCGCCGTCCGCGAGAAGATCGATCTGGTGGTCGTCGGCCCGGAGGAGCCGCTGTGCCTGGGCCTGGTCGATGAACTGGCCAGGGCCGGCATCCGGGCCTTCGGGCCGACCAAGGCCGCCGCCCGTCTGGAAGGCGACAAGGCCTACGCCAAGGAGCTGATGCGGCACAGCGCCGTGCCCACCGCCGAGGCCCGGACCTTCACCAAGTACCGCGACGCCCGGGCCTACGTGGCCAGCCGCGACGCCGGCGTGGTGGTCAAGGCCGCCGGGCTGGCCAAGGGCAAGGGGGTCATCGTCTGCAACGATCCGGCCGAGGCCCTGCTGGCCATCGAGAAGGTCATGGTCCAGCGGGTTTTCGGACCGGCCGGCGACACCGTGGTCATCGAGGAGAAGCTCACCGGCCCGGAGGTGAGCATCCTCTGCTTCGTGGACGGCCACACCATCTACCTGATGGAAAGCGCCCAGGATCACAAGCCCGTCGGCGAGGGCGACACCGGTCCCAACACCGGCGGCATGGGCGCCTACAGCCCCACCACGCTGCTGTCCGATCAACTCCTCCGCCACGTGGAGGCCGAAATCCTGGTCCCGGTCATCGACGCACTGCGCACCGCGGGCGAGCCCTACAAGGGTGTGCTCTACGCCGGGCTGATGCTCACCGCCGGAGGGCCCAAGGTGTTGGAGTTCAACTGCCGCCTGGGCGACCCGGAGACCCAACCCGTTCTCATGCGCCTCAAGAGCGACCTGGTCGAGGTGATGGAAGCGGTGATCGACGACCGGCTCGACCGGGTCACGTTGGAGTGGGACGAGCGGCCGGCGGTCTGCGTGGTCATGGCCGCCGGGGGGTATCCCGGCGCGTATGAGACCGGCAAGGTCATCAGCGGGCTGGCCGAGGCCGGGAGCATCCCCGATGTTCAGGTCTTCCACGCGGGGACCCGCCCGGCGGGCGATAAAGTCGTGACCGCCGGCGGCCGCGTGCTGGGCGTCACCGCCTTGGGCAAGAGCCTCGCGGCCGCTCGGCGGCGCTGCTACGAGGCCGTTGAAAAAATCCACTTCGAGGGCGCTTATTACCGCCGCGACATCGCCGCCAAGGCCGCGGCCACCGAACCCGGTCAGTAAACCTGACCGTCCACCGGCTGGAAGTCGGTCCCCCACGGGTTTGGAGACAGATGCGAAGACCGGCACTCGTACGGGCCGGTACTCCTTCGGGCCGTGCACTCTCGCACTTTTCGTGCTTTCGCACCCTCTCACCGCCGCTAGGCCGGCGATACAGTAGTCGTCGGAGGCAGCTTTCAGCCATCCCCAAATGGCAAGCACCGGCAGACCCCCCGGTGCTGCCGGT
>JABRVU010000400.1:0-4403 GCA_039961895.1 Phycisphaerae bacterium
GGTGAATTTCAGAGCCGCTACGGGCTGAGCCTGCTGGTCGACTATGACGGGGCCCCGCGTCCGGCCGGGGCCGCCATCGACATCGGGGCCTTCGAACGATGACCGCCCGCCAGCCGGCGGGGCCGCCGGCCGACGGGGCGGCTCATGTGGCCGCATGGGCGTGCCACCAGCGGTGCCAGTCGCGGAGACGCCCCTCGATCCGGGGCGCCCACCGTCGCGGTACCACCCCCAGGTGAGCCAGCACGGTCCGCTCCAGCGGTTTGAGCGCGACGGTTCGGCGGAACTCGTGGATGACCTCGGGCTGGATGGGGTCCACCCCGGCCGCGTGCCTCACCAGCGCTCGGAAGCCGATCTCGCGGGCATACCGCAGGAACGTCTTCGGCGGAGGCCGGCCATGACGTCGGGCGTGCCGACAGGCTCCGATGAGGCTGCGGAGCGTGGCTTCGCCGCGCCCCGGACGCTTCGAAAGGCTGCCGGGCGTGCCCCCGTGATAGACGTAGCAGGGCTGATCGACGTATCCGATGGCCGGGCTCTCCATCGCCATCCGGCACCACAGGCCAAGGTCCTCCGCCTGCGAAAGCCCGGTCTCGAAGCCGCCGGCCAGGCGAAGCAGCTCTTTGTGACACACGATCCCGCCGGTGTGAATGAACACGCCTTTCCGGGCGGCCTCGAAGTAATCCGCAAGCAGCTCGCGGTCGGGAATGTGCTTTGCTACCCGCGGGGGGATGCCGCACCCCTGTGTTCCGCCGGCCGTTTCGACCCGGCCCCCGCTCGCACACCAGAGCAGACCGGGATGCCGGGCGAGCACGTCAAGCTGGCGCTTGAGTTTGCAGGGCAGCCATTCATCATCGGCGTCCAGGAAGGCGATCCACGGTCCGCGGGCCTCCTCGACGCCACGATTCCGCGCCGCGGACACACCCTGGTTGGTCTGCGGCACGATCCGCACGTCATCGAACCGGCCCGCGATGGAGTCCGCACCGCCGTCGGTAGAGCCGTCGTCCACCACGATGACCTCCCGCGGACGACGGTCCTGCCCCAGCACGCTCACCAGCGCCCGCCACAACGTCTCGCGGGCGTTGAAGCAGGGAATGACGACGCTGACGGCGAAGTGCGGCTCGTCGATGCCGGTCACCTCAGTGCTCCCCCGGACAGGGTCGTCCGGGCCTGCTGGTCGTTTCGGCGCGAGGGAGGTCGCGAACGGGTGAAGAGAGCGTCGTACTGCCAGGGTTGCGCGTCCAGATCGTCCGCACCCACGGCCAGCAGAGGCACCGGCTCGTTGCGCTGGGCGTCGCGCTGTTCATCCAGGGGCGAGCGGTCGGCGGCCCCGATCCGGAACGCCTCGAAACCCTGTTCGCGCATGAAGGCGTGCAGTTCGGCGGCGCTGGCTCCGGTCTGGCGAAGGAATGAATCGGTCACTTCGCAGATCACGTGGAGGTCAGCGCCGCGAGCCAACAGTCGCGTCATGCCCCGGAGGACCAGCATCTCGGCGCCTTCCACGTCGATCTTGACCAGGCGGACACGATCAGCCTCCCATGGCGAGAGGCATTCATCCAGGGCCACCGTTCTGACCTTGTGCCGGGCGACGACGGCCGATGGTGTGCCGTCCAGCGGCCGGAGCGTAGCCAGGCCGCTGCCGCCGGCCGGCTCGGTCAATTCAAGCTCCCCGGCGCGATCCGCCAGGGCCACCGGATAAAGCGACACGTTCGTGCAATTGTTCCGGGCAATGTTGGAACGGCAGACCTCGAACGTGCGCGGAGAGGGTTCAAAGCCCACCACCCGGCCAGCCGGCCCGACCAGCCGCGACGCCACCAGCGAGAAATAGCCGACGTTGGCCCCCACATCGATGAACACGTCTCCCGCGCGCAGGAAGCGCCGCAGCAGCGACTCGATCGACGGCTGCCACACGCCCCAGAAATAGACGTCCCGTTCCGGCCACTCCGAGAAGCGGCAGTTCAGAAGCAGGCCGTCGCGCGTGCGGGCCTGGCAGGGTGGGAAAAGATCCTGGTGGTTTCGCATCGTCCATCGGACCGCATCCCACACCAGGGCCTTGCCCTTCATCACCGGGCTGTGTTGCAGATAGGCGCGGGCGGCGGCACGAAAAACCCGTCCCAGCGGAGTCAGGACATGCGACATGAACAGGGTCTCCTGGCCGTCATCGTCCGACAAATCGGGCCCGAGCGCCGCGTCCACGGCTCACCGGCACAATCGGTGGACCATCCGCCGGGCGATCGGCCGAGGCAGAAGTCCCACCGTGGCCGTCAACAGCCGCTGATAGCCCGAGGGAGGGAAGAGACGGCTCGCCTCGAGGACCGCACCCGGACTGATCCGCACCAGGCCGCCCGCCGCCCGCAGGAGATAGTCGGCGACCAACGGCCGGGCGTATCGGCGGAAGTCGGCCGCGACGGCCGGTCCGTAGGTCTGGACGCTTCGGGCGTGTTTGCAGATGTTCTCGATCACGTCGGTGCGATCCTGGCCGACCTTTCCGAGACTGCCGGCCGTATCGGCGTAATAGCGGTAGAGCGGTCGGGCATCGTAGCCGACGTGGGCGTGCCGGAAGGCGATCCGCCACCACAGATCGCGGTCCTCCTGCCGTTTCAGGCCGATATCGAACCCGCCCGCCTCCTCGAATAACCCGCGGTGAAGGACGAAGCCGCTGGTCTGCAGGGACAGTCCTCCTGCGGCGGCCTCGAAGAAAGACACGCGGGCCTCCCGCCGCAGCCCGCGCTCGACGGTCGGCGGGATGATCCGCGCCGAATTCCGTCCGCTGCGCAAGACGACGCAATTGCAGCAGCACCAGGCCAGGTCGGGGTGACGGCGCAGGATCGCCGCCTGGCGCTCGAGCTTGTCGGGAAACCATTCGTCGTCGGCGTCCAGAAAGGCCAGCCATTCGCCGGTGGCCTCGGCCGCTCCCCGGTTGCGGGCCGCCGAGACGTGGCCGTTCGTCTGGCGGATACAGGTCACCACGGGCGCGTAACGTGCCGCCACCGCCGCGGTCTCATCCGTGGAACCGTCGTCCACCACGATGACTTCGCGGGGGCGAAGCGTCTGCGCGACGACCGAGTCCAGGGCCCGCCCCAGCCACCGCGCCGCGTTGTAGGCCGGTATGATGACGGAGATGTCCAATGTCATGGGTCCTGCGGGGCCGACCGGCGGGCATTCACCGCGGCAAGGGATCAAGGTCGCCCGCTCCCGGGAACGCGACGGCCGCCGCTTCCGCCGCCGGCGCGGCGGTGCGCCTTGCCTCGTTCGAGTGCGTCCTGATACCTGTGCGGCACCGGCGTCTGGCCGGAGCGGTTTCGAGGGTCTAAGGATGCACGCTCGTCAGTTGTATCCGGAAAACCGCGGCTTTTCGGCCGCTTTTCGCGCGGATTCGGCTCGCCCTTGTGCTATGATGTCACCACGCTCACGACGGTTCACGGGTTCGTCTTCCACCGCGTTCGAGGGCTGAGTTCCGAGGTCATCGGGATGAGCCGGCGCTGGCACGGGGTCATCGGTTTGCTGCTCGGCGGGGTGCTGGCGCCCGGCCGCGGCGCGGCCGCGGACGGCGACGGCGACGGCGTGCCGGATGAACTGGACGTCTGCCCCCGCACTCCACCGCACATCCCCGTGGATGCCCAAGGCCGGCCCCTGGCCGATCTCGACGGCGATTGCGAGGTCAACATGAGTGACGCGAACCTGTTCGCCTCCTGCGTGTCCGGGGCCCTGGTCGTCTTCCTGTCGGGGTGCGAGGCGGCGGACCTCGACCGTGACGGCGACGTCGATCAGATTGATTTCGGTCTTCTCCAGACCGGTATCAGCGGCTCCGCGACCTCGAATGAACCATCGATCTCCGGACGGGTGCTGATGGTCTCCACCGCCGGTGCCCGCCCGCCCATCGGGCCGGTCGGCTTGCGCTTCAACGGCTCAGACGGCCAGCCTGACTACACCGTCACCACCAGTGTCAACGGCGTTTACAGCGTCAGCGTCAACGACGGCTGGACCGGCACCGTCACCGCCGCCGATCCTGGCCGCTGCGTCCTCTTCCCGGCCTCGACCGCCGTCAGCACGCCGGTGACCGGACCGGTCAGCGGGCTGAATCTCCAGGCCTGGGTCCCGCCGATCGGCGTGCCCATGCCGACCTTCGGCATCCGCGAGCAGGCCCCGGCCAGCCCCAGCCCCTGGACCGGCACGGTGGCCGGCTTCTATTACGTGGACAACACCCACTCGGCCTCGACCGACGCCAGCAACCCCAACGGCTACCCGGCCAAGCCGCGGAAGACGATTCCCACCGACCTGCCGGCCGGCAGCGTGGTCGAGGTCCGCGGCGGGCCGTACACCTACACCATCGGCGGGGTCATTCCGCTGGGCGGCAACGGCACGGCGGCCCAGCCGGTGTTCATCAAGGGCGTCAGCGCGCCGGCCCG
>JABRVU010000401.1:0-13480 GCA_039961895.1 Phycisphaerae bacterium
ATGGGCGCACTCGCCGGTCTGGTCGCCCTCCGGGCGGGCCGTCGCCTTCGTGGTCAACGAGCCGCCGTTCGCGCGAATCGTCCACCTGGACCTGAGCAGCGGCGATGAAACGCTGCTGGGCCTGGCCGAGGCGGTCCATTGCCAGCCGCGCTTCGACGGCGACGACCGGACGCTGCTGTTCTCGGCCGGGCCGGCCGGGCGCGGACCGTTTCGCGTCTATCGGCAGCGCGTCGGGGAGGGGCCGCCCGCGCCGCTCACCCCGGAGGGGCGTGATTGCTTCCTGCCGTTGCTGGTCGATGACCGGGGCGGGGTCATCTGCGCCTCAAACCTTCAGGGGCCGCCGCGCTGGGTGCGCGCCACCCTCGAGGGCGCGACCGACCTGACCACCGCGATCAGCGGCGAGGGCCCCGAGGCGGTCATCGGCGTCTGCGCCGGCGTCGCCGAGCCGGTCTCGCCGGACCGCCGGACCTTCGCGTATTACGACGCGGTCGAGGGGCGCGTGGCCGTTTGCGACTTTGCTGGGCGACGGACGGCCAGACACATCCGCGGAAGCATCGCCGCCTGCTGGATCGATCCGCGCATTCTGGCCGTCGCCACCCCCGACAATCTCTTCGCGGTCGATGCCTTCAGCGGCGTGCGCGTGGCCCTGATGAGCGGGGCGTGGGTGCCCGCCCGGTTCGTGCCCGCTTCGCGGACGCTCATCGCGTTCGGCTTGCGCGGCAAAGGAGCGGCCCCCACGCGGCTGACCATCTACAGAATGGTGCTCGAGCCGGTCGGCGCCGAGCCGGCCCGATCGTAGGAGACGTCAGCATGGTCAAGAATCGTGAGCAGCCACGGATGGTCGCAATTCACGTCTGGCTTTTCACTTTGGCCGCCCAGCGGCGCGCCGTGCTGGCCGTGATCGCGGCGTTGTCCGCCTGCACCCGTGAAGGCCCGCCGGAGATTCCGGAATGGAAGCTGTCGGGCGGGCCCGCGGCGGCGGCAAAGATCGAGGAGGTTGAAGAAGTCGCCGCGCCGGTCGAGGCCGCCGCAGCCGCGCCCGCGCCTCCGGAGATGATCGCGGCGGCCCCGGTCTTAGCGTCCGGGCCTCCGCCGAAGCCGGTCGAGACGCCGCCGGTCCCGAAAGCACCCGAAACGCCTCAGAAACCATCCATTATCGGCACCTGGCGGGTTGCCCAGGCCAGCGAGGGCGACAAGCCTATGCCTCCAGGCATGGACATGCGCTTCAGCTTCGCCGCCGACGGCACCATGACCATGTCCATGACCATGAACCGCCCCGACGCTCCCGAGCCGACGGCACATACGAAGACCGGCACGTACAGCCTGGCCGATGACACGATCACCCTTTCGTTCGACCGCGAAACCAAGAGCGGCACGCTGACCTTCGAGGGCCCCGATCGGGTCCGTATCGAGGTAGAGAGAGTGAAATTCGTCCTCGAACGAATGTAGAACCCCCTCCCCGAACCCTGAAAACCGACCGGCTGGAAGCCGCTCCCACACGGGTTTCGGGATCGGTTCGTCGTTCTTCTGCTTGGCATTCTCGAACGTGGGTGGTATTTCGGTCAGGGGGTCAGGCCGGATGTGATGAGCATGGACCGTCCCACCTGAGCGGGAGTGGTTCGGATGCGATTATGCATGAACGTATACGTGCCGCTGTCGGTGCTGAGTTGCGTCGTGACGGCGTGGGGCGCTGACGAGCAGCCCGCCCGGATCGAATCGTCCGGCATGGTGCTCGAAGGCGCCTGGTTGTTCCCCGATGCCGTAAGCCGTGTGCCTTGCGTGGTGATTGCCGGCGGGACGATGTCGCACACGCGCGACGGGGCGCTGTCGGGCGTTGGGGCGGCGGGTGCCCAGCGTGACGCGCTCAGGCGCCTGGCCCGGCGCCTGGCCGAGGGGGGATATGCCTCGCTGCGTTGGGACAAGCGCGGGCGGGGCATCTCGCCGCCGGGTCCTCAGCCGGTCACCAACGAGATGGAGGCCGACGATCTGGCCGCCGCCGTCAAGACGGCCCGGAGTCATCCGCGGATCAGTGCCGTGATCGTGGCCGGCGAAAGCGCCGGCGGATACTTCGCGTGCCTGGCCGCCGCGAACGGAGTTCAGGCCGACGGATACATCTTCCTCGGCGCCCTGGCCAGCCCGAGCCTGGCGATGTTCCGGCACAATTACGGGCGGCTCAAGGAATGGGCGGACCGATCGCCGGAAAACCGCGCCTGGGCGGAGCGGAACGCGCTTGAGTCGCTGGCGGTCGGGTCGGCATACGAACGGATGTTCGAAGCGGCGGCACGGGGCGAGAAGGAATACGTCATTGAGTTCGCCGGCCGGCGGTTTACTCGCTTCCTGGGGCGCATCCGCACGGAAATGGAACGGCCGCCGTTGGAGCTGTTCAAGCACGTCCGCGCGCCGGCGATGATCCTGCAAGGCGAACGGGACCTGAACGTCCCGCCCGGCGACGCCGAGCTGATCGGACAAGCCCTTCGCAGCGCCGGCAACCGCGACGTGACCGTTATCATCATCACCGGCGCGGATCACAGTTTTCAATACGCGGCCGAGAGCGAAGACGACCGGATCCGCGACCGGTTCGGCTTCACCAGCTTCTACCGGCTTTATTCTCCTCGGCTGTACGAATCGACGCTGAGCTGGCTGCGCGAGCGGTTCCCCAGCCCGGCGCCGACGGTGAAGCCGGCGGAGCCGCCCCGGCCGGGGATCATCGCCTGGAACGGCATCCAGGTGATCGAGGACGTTACCGACCCGGCGGTGAATCCGGGCGTGGCCACGCTCGAAGGACGCATCGGCCCGCTGATGAAAGGCGAGGGCAGCCAGGCCCACTTCATCGAGATGCCGCCGGGGCTATATCTGCACGAGCACCCGCATTCCACCGAGAGCATCATCTACACCGTTCGCGGTCGGTGGGTACTGTGCAGCAGCGGCCGGCGGCACCTGATGAAACCGGGGACCCTCTACTGGTTCAGGAAGAACGAGCCGACCGGCTATGAGGTGCCCTTCGACGAGGCGCCGTACCTCCTGATCTTCAAGGGTGACCGTTCCGAGATGAGCGACGAGCAATTCTGGGAGTACTTGCAGGGCCTGGCCGGTCGGCTGGTGCAGGACCAGGCCGGCGGAGAGCGTTTCCTGCTGGCGCAACTGCCGCCGGAGCACCCGGCCCGCGCGTTCGCGCGGCAGGTGAACCCGGAATGGGAGCGCAAGCTGCCCACGACCCGCCCGGCGTCCTGATCCGAAACTCGGTCCGGTTCAATCCGCCTGTCATCGGCGCGACACCCGCAACGGCGGAGTCAGCCACCCTGCCGCGGCGCGGGTGTGACGACGACCGTGATCCGCCCGGCCTTGACGGGTCCGGCGAAGTCGATTCCGACGCGCATCGGCGTGCGCCTGGCCGTGAAGTCCTCTTGCAGCTCCTCGAACTTCACGTCGATCCCATCGCCGGCGGCGCGGATCGCCACTTCGAGGGCTTCGCCGGCCTCCTCGATTCGCAGCCGGTCCGGGCCCGTCCGTTCGCATGTTCCGAACGTCACCAGGGCCGTTCCGAACGATCGCGGCGCCTTGAAGGCCACGTCGTCGATGACGGTCAGCGAACCGGACTCCGCGCGCGAATAGACGAAGGTCCGTTCCAGCTTATCGAGTTCCGGCAGGTCATAGGCCGAGCGGAGGTCAAGCACCAGCGTGTCGGCGGCGTCGGTGAAATCGGTGCGGACGACGCGGCCCCGGGCATCGGCCCCCGGACGTTGGAGCACGCCGCCGGGCACCGGGACGGGGTGGCCGTAGGAGTTGGTGGCCTTGCTCTCATAACGCCGGGTGCTGAACGTGCGCGAGGTATAAACCTCCGCCCCCGGATCGGTCAGTATGGGCACGCGGCCCACGACGGCCACGTAGGAGCCCACGTCGTTGTGATTATGGTGCTCGGCATTGTGGCCGCCCTTGAGGGCCACCGCCAGTCGGCAGGAACGCCGCGGCGCCGGCCGGGCGATGAGCACGCCGGCCTGGTCGAACCAGGAGCGCGGCCCCAAGCCGGTCCAGGCCTTCGGAGCGGGCCTGGTCCGAGAGGCCGCGTTGGGGAACGTGAAGATGACCGTCTCGAAAAGCGACTGCGTCGGAACTTGGGGGTCGCCGACCTCAAACTCGCGCTGACCCAGACCCCACCGCCGGCTGACGTACCAGAGCAGGTGCCGATCGGCCCTGGAATCAACGTCGCAGTCGGAAAACGACGGGTAAACCCCGTTCATGATCTCGATCCGCGAGCCGTAAAGAGCCGGGCGACGCACGTCGTCGCCGGCCAGCAGGTCGATCCGTCCACCGGTGGCCTGGGCGATGGTCTCGGCCAGCATGAGGTAATGGCCGAAGCCGTAGTTCCAATAGCCCACTCCCTCGGTGCAGTAGCCGTCGCCGGCAAAGCCCTTGAGGAAGTTCCTGGAATGCTGCTCGGCGGCGGCCACGAAAAAGGCCCGTTCCCCGGCCGGTTCGAGAAGGGCCAGGGCCGCGCCGGTCACGCCGGCCAGCGTCACCGAGTTGTGGTTGCCGGTCACGCGAATCCAGTTGTCCGGGCGCTGCCGTCCGTCGAGCATGCGCTTGAACGGCTCGAAGATGCGTTCGTGGGCCTTTTGGCGGATCATCTCCCGCAACCGGTGGTCCAGCCTGTCGCCCAGCAGCCAGTCGGCCGTCGCCAGAACCCAGGCCAGGTTGGACGAACCCAGGTCGATGGTGATCCGCTCGCCCCGGTAGTTGACCAGCCCGACGTCATGGGCCGGCATGAGCCAGGTCTTCTCGGCGCAGACCGACTCGATCACCTCGGCCAGGGCGGGCAGAAACCGCCCCCGGTCCTCGAGGCATTCGGCCAGGGCCAGGGTGGTGATGCGTTCGCGGCGCCTGAAGTTGAGTTCCTCCCAGCGGGTGCGCACGCCGGTGCGGGAGTAGTCGAGGTAGAGGTCGTCGTCGGTCGGTTGCAGCGGCTCCTTGAGCAGCTCCTCGGCGCGCGGCCGGACCTCCCGCAGGTGCGGCCGGGCGGCGACGGCGGTCCAGGCGGCGCGATCCCCGATCGGCCGGCCTACGCCGGCGGCCTGGCGCGGCAACAGCGGTGCAATGGCCGCCACCCGGGCCGGATCGACGGACAGATCGGCCGCCAGACCGACGGATGCCGCGGCCAGGGGGACCGCCACGATCACCAGACGATTCGAGATCAGGAAAACCCCCCTCGTTGTGTTCATCTTGGCCGCATCCTTCCCCTTCACCTGGCTGCGGGCGTGATGGCGAGCGAGATCCGTCCCTTGGCGACGGGTTGGGTGAAATCGATCCCGATCCGCGTGGGCTTGCGCCGCGCGGTCAGGTCTTCGTCGATCTGCTCGGCCTTGAAGCCGACCTCGCCGCCTTCGGCGCGGACGGAGATCTCCACGGCCGCGCCGCCGTCGGCCACGCGCAGGCGGTCGGGGCCGAGCTGCTTCCATTCGCCGAAGGTGACGACCGCCGAGCCGAACGCCTGCGGGCTCTTGAAGGCCACGTCGTCGATGACGGTCAGCGAGCCGGTCCCGTCGCGCGAATAGACGAAGGTCCGCTCCAGCTTCTCCAGCTCGGGCGCCTGATACGCGGAGCGGATGTCCAGGGCCAGCGTGTCGGCGTCGTCGGTAAAGTCGGTTCTCAGGACGCGACCGCGGGCGGCCGGACCGGTGCGCTGCAACCGCCCGGCCACCAGCGGCACCGGATGCCCGAACGAGTTGAGCACCTTGCTGTCGTAGCGGCGGTCGCTGAACGTGCGACGGGTGTAGACTTCGGCGCCCGGATCGACCAGCACCAGCTTCCCGTCCGCCACCACGATGAAGGAGCCCACGTCGTTGTGATTGTGGTTCTCGTTGTTGTGCCCGCCCTTGAGGGCCACGGCCAGGCGGCAGTCCTTGCGGTCGCCCGGCCGGGCGATGAGCACGCCGGCCTCCTCGAACCAGGTGCGGGCGCCGGGCCCGGGCCAGGGCTCGGCGGGCGGCTCGGGCCGGGAGACCGAATTGGGAAACGCCCACAGACCTACCTGGAAGAGGTATTTGACCGACAGCCCCGGAGCCGCGTCGGCGCCGGGCAGACCCAGCCGCCACTTCCGGCTGATGTACCAGAGGTAGTCGCCGCTGGGCTGGGCGTTGACCGCGCAGTCGGCGAACGCCGGGCACACGCCGGGCACGATCTCGATCCGGGCGCCGTACAGGGCCGGGGCCCGCACCTTCTCGCCGGCCAGCAGGTCCACCCGCCCGGCGGTGGCCTGCCACACCGTCTCGCCCAGCAGCAGGTAATGTCCGAAGCCGTAATTCCAATACCCGACGCCCTCGGAGCAGTAGCCGTCGGGCGTGAAACTGGCCAGGAAGTAGGTCGAGTATTTCTCCGCCGCCGCGATGAACAGGGCCCGTTCCCGGCGCGGCTCGACCAGGGCCAGGGCCGCGCCGGTCACGCCCGCCAGGCAGACCGCGTTCCAGTTGTTATCGCGGGTCAGCCAGCCGTCGGGTTTCTGCCTGCCGGTGACCATCTTCTCGAACGGCTCCAGGATGCGCTGCCGGACGCGCTCCTGAAGCAGTAGGCGCGTCGGCGCGCCCAGCCGTTCACCCAGCATCCAGTCGGCCGTCGCCAGGGACCACCCCAGGCTCGACGACGCCAGGTCGATGGTGATGGCCGTGCCCTTGAAGTTGGCCAGCCCGCCGTCGTGGGCGGGCATGACCCAGGTGCGTTCCGCGCAGAGCGATTCGATCAGCGCCCGCAGGGCGGGGATGAAGCGGCCTTTGTTCTCGACGCATTCGGCCAGCACGAGCACCGGGAGCCGGCCGCGACGCTTGAAGTTGAGATCCTGCCAGTGCGTCCGGTTGCCGGTGCGCGAGTACTCGAGGTAAAGATCGTCGGTCGTCTCCGGCAGGGGCTCTTTCAGCAGGGCCTCGGCCTCCTGGAGGTTCTCCTTCATGGCCGCATGCCGGGACAGCGCCTCCCAGGCGGGCCGGTCGCTGATCGGCCGCCCGACGCCCGCCGGTCGCTCGGGCAACATGGCCGCGATGGCCTCGATACGGGCGGACGGCAGCAGCGGAGCCTGAGCCGAGAGTTCCGGCGGTGAACCCAGGACTGCGGACAGGGCCAGGAGGGCGATCAGGGAATGAAGGAACCGGTCGGGTGCGTCGTGGACCTGTCGGGACATGGCGGCTGCTCTCACAAGATCATGATGACGATCTCAAACACGTCTGGCGGGTGGTATTATGAGGCCCGGACCGGCACGGAGCAAACCGGCGGCCCGCGATCCCATCAAACCACCACGACCTGGAGCGACCGGATGAATCTTCGAATCGTACCCGAGGACCAGGTGACCGCCGAGCTGGACGCCGAAATCCGGCGGGGTTTGTGCGCGTGCTTCCCGACCGACGCGGCCGCGTTCTCGACCACGCGGGCCTGGCACGGCAGTGGACCGGCGTTTTCGGTGGTGCTGGAGGAAGGGTCGGTCGTCGTGGCCCACGTGGGCGTGGTGGACCGCACCATCGACCTGGACGGCCGGGCGCTGCGCGTGGCCGGCGTCCAGAACGTCTACGTCCTGCCCGAGCATCGCGGGCGGTGGCTGGCTGACCAGGTGATGGCGGCGGCCATGAACGAGGCCGGACGGACCGGATACGACTGCGGGCTGCTGTTCTGCGTCCCGCGGCTCACCAGGCTCTACGCCCGCCAGGGCTGGCGGCTGCTGGAAGGCGTGGACGTGACCTGCCTCGGCCCGACCGGCCGCGACGAGCCCCTGCCGGGCCAGAACGTGGCCATGTGGTATCCGCTTCGCGTCCGCGAGCTGACCGGCCGGCGGATGCACCTGTGCGGAGCGGACTGGTGAGACGAAGGACATAGGATTTCGGATTGTGGATTGCGGATTGCGAAATGGGGGTTGCGAACGGCGGCTCTGGAACCGGCGTGAGGGCGTGAGAAGCGGTTGAAGGCGGACTACCTGATGGGAAACCAGAAGGGATCGACGCGACGAACCCCGCGATCGCCGTCATGCGCGTCTCTGACGACGACCCACAACTCGAAACCAGAAACCAGGAACCAGGTACCAGCCGTTCCCCAGACACCGACCGCCGGCGCGAGCCTTGCAGCCCGCGCCGGCGATCGTCGGCATCGGAAGGAATCGACGGGGGTCAGTTCTTGCAGATCGGCGTCCAGGGGACGTTCATGCCCGAGAAGCAGCGCTGCATGACGGCGAAGTCGGCCTGGTCGCCGTCGCCGTCGTGGTCCAGATCGGCCGAGGCGCAGGCCGGATCGTTGATCGTGATCCTGGCCCCGTACGCACAGGTGCTGAAGGCGATCATGTCGAACACGTCGACGTCGTTGTCGCTGTCATAGTCGGGGAACATGGGCGGCGGCGCATCCACGCTGAGCACCCAGATCCACCCGTCGGCGGTGACGGCGTCGAGCCCGGTGTCGGTGACGACCAGCCGTTTGCCGTCCGGCGAGAAGGTCAGCGTGGGATCATGGAAGTTGATCTGGAAATTGGGCCGGCTTTCGCCGGGGAGCCGGAACTGCACTTCCTTGCGGGCCTGGCCGCCGATGCCGTCCGGGGCGTTGGGATCGAAGGACCAGATCTGGTCGAGGTCGTCATCGGCCACGAAAATCCGCCCGTCGACGGGGTTGACGCCGATGCCCTCGACGTTGTTGAAGGCCACGCCCGTCGGCAGGAAGGTGTTGGTGACGGCGCCGCTGGAATCGACGGCCACGATCTTCCCGTCGTCGAAGGCCAGATACAGCCGCGTGCCGTCGGCCGAAAACTCCATGTCATTGAGGTTGTTGCGGGCCGAGGAGTTGATGGCCGCCAGCGTGGCGGTGTCCATGAACAGCGTGGTGTAGGCGGTGGGGTTGGCCGGCGGATTGGGCGGCCGGTAGACGTAGATCGCGTTGTTGGCGTCGGCGTCGGCCCCGGCGTCGCCGATCAGCACGTCGCCGGGCTGAACGTTCGGGCCGGCAAAGCCGGCGGGCACCACGCGCATGCAGAAGGGATCGTCGTCGGCCGTGTTCGCGAAGTTCGAGATCAGCCCGGTGCTGACATAGGGCGGGCCGTTGCGCGGAGTGGCCAGCTTGCCGAAGTAGGGCGAGGCCGCGCTGCCCGCTCCGTCGCGCAGCCAGTACAGCACGCCGTCGGCGGTCATGGCGATGCTGGAGATGCCGTCGAGGGCCAGCACCCGCTCGCCGACGGCATACGATCCGTCCAGGCTCATGTCGATCCGGTAGACGCCGCCGCCGTTGGCGACGGTATCATCGTTGACCACGTAGAGCCTGTCCGAGTCGCCGGTATCGAACACGATGTCTCCCGGCGTGCGGGCCATGAACAGCGACTGCCCGGACTTGAAGTAGCTGCCCAGCGGAATCTCGATGGTGGCCTCGGCGGGGACGGCGAACATGACCTCCGAGATCATGACGTTGTTCTCCGCCTGGCCGTCGTTGACCTTGAGGGCGAAGAGGAAAGTCCCGGTCAGGTTGGGGATGTTGACGCTGGTGACGGCGGAAGCGGGGTTGAGGATGACCACGCCCGGCCTGGTCCCCAGATAATACCACTGATAGGTCAGGCCCTGCGTGCCGCCGTCGCCGTCGTCGGAGGTGCTGCCGTCGAGCGTGATGGTGGCCACCCCGCCGGAGGGCGGCGCGATCTGGTTGGCGGGCGTGGGGATGATGCGCGCGGTGGGCGGATTGTTACCCGGCAGGCGCTTCTTGAACAGATGGATGTGGCCGGGGGTGATGGTGTCGGCCACGGTGAAGTACTGACCGTCGTTGCTGAACTGAAGGCCCGGGAAGTGGAAGTTGGCCGTCGCCGGCGGGACCGCCCCGCTGCGGGTGAACTTCAGCTCGCGGCGGGCCTCGCCGCCCGTCGGCGGGACGGACCAGACCTCGTCGAGCGTGTCGTCGGCGATCCAGAGCCGGCCGTCGTTGGGATTGGTGCCGAGGGCCTGGAGCGTGCTGAAGGTGACGCCGGTGATGGGCAGCTCGCGCACCAGCACCCCGTCCGGATTGACCTCCAGGACCTTTCCGTTCTGGAGGATCGTAAACATCGAGGAGCCATCCAGGGCGAACGTGAGGTCGTTCATCTCGATGTTGTTGTAGGCCCCATACTGGTAGGTGGAAGCCAGGCGCCGGTTGTACAACGTGGCCGCCGGCCCGCCCGGCGCGACGAAGCCGGGCGTGTAGACCAGGACCTCGACCGGGCCGTTGGCCTCCAGGCCGCGGTCCACGATGACGATGTCGCCCGGATCGACGTTGACGCCGTCGAAGCCGGGAGGGGCCGTGGCGATGGCGATGGGGTCGTCATCGGCGGTGGAGGGCCCGAAGTTGTTGTTGGCGATCAGTTGTTGGACGGTGTAGGGCGGCCCGTTGCGCGGGGCGTAAACCACGCGCAGGGCGGCGGTGAAGTCCTGGATGATGTACAGGTCGCCGTCGGTCGAGAAGCAGACGCCGGAGGGGTTGTCCAGCGAGACGAGCTGATCGGTGGCCACGACGATGCCGTTGACCCACTCGCCCCGGTACACGCCGCCGCCGCCGGCCGTTCCGCCGTCGATGACGATGTAAGGCCGGTTCGAGTCGGTGGGATCAAAGGCCACCTCTCCGGCCTCGCCGGGAACTTCGGCGGTCTGATACAGGTAGAAGTCGGGCTGGTCGATGATGACCCCCGTGGGTTGCCCCGGGGCGGCCGAAGCCAGCCAGAGCGCGGCCCCCGCGGCCAGTGCGCCGCCGCCGATGCGACGGCGACCTGCGGATCGGATCGTGCAAAGCGACATCGTTCTCCTCCCATGCCTGAAGTGTATGCGGGATCGACTCCGTCATCGGTCCGTTGGTTGCGTACGGTTATCGCGCCCTGTACCACTCATATCCCTCGGGATCGGTGGTCTTGTAGATGCGCGGGTTGTACCAGGCCGTATCCGCGTTGCCCCAGCCGGTCGGCGGGGTCTGCCAGCTGGCCAGGTAGATGCTGACGATCTGCTGGGGGCGGGCGAAGGTCACGTGGCCGTCGAGGAACCCGATGTTCAGGCCGGCCTTGCCGTGGTTGTTGGTGTCGTCGGGGGCGTTGTTCACCCCGGTGTCGTCGGCGTCGATGACCAGGATGGTGTTGAAGGGCTTCTTCACCGTGGCGTGCTTCTTGATGACGTGGCGGATCTTGATCTCGCTGCCGTCGGCGCGTTTTCCGATGGCCCCCCAGCGCAGCCCGTCGATCAGCGTGCCGTCCGGATAGCGGGTGGGCCCGTCGTAGAACCCCCAGACCTCGAAGCTGTGCCCGCCGGACTTGTCGCGGGCCCCGCCGGCGGCGTTGTTGTCCAGGTCGCGCTCGAAGTTCGAGAGCGTGGCCGGGTTGGGGCGGGCCCGGTCGGCGTCGGAGTCGCGGATCACGTTCTCGGTGCTGGGACACAGGGCCAGCTTATAGTTCTTGATGTACCGGGGAATGATGTGCAGGAAACTGTCCGTCCCGTTGCCGTAGGAGGCCGGGTCGCGGTCGTACATGTAGCCGCCGCTCTTGTCCTCGTGGGCGTACTGGATGCAGGCGGTGTTGAGCTGCTTGATGTGATTGGCGCAGACCGCCCGGCGGGCCAGCTCGCGCGAGCGCGACAGCGACGGCAGCAGAATGGCCACCAGCAGGGCGATGATGGCCACCACCACCAGGACCTCGATCAGGGTAAAGGCGGTTCGAACCCGAACCTGCTCGATTCTCATGCACCTGTCTCCATCATGGCCGTGCCCCGGCGCCGCCCGGCGGATCGGGCGGGGGTTGGCAGCGGGATGATCCACCCTCGAGCGGAACCGGCCGATCCCGCCCGGACCATCCTGCGGGCATATGTGTCTTGAAGAGTCCGTTCGTCTTGCGTGAAAGTGTCCTCGACCGCCCCGGGGGCCCTCTCCAGGGCCTCCGGGGAGCACACCATACCCGCATGTCAACTCACGTCTGCAAGCTCAGTATGGAGCCTGTATTCAAATTGCGTCATGCTTTGGGCGGGGCGCCGTCCCTGGCGGGGCGGCGCGCGCAAAAGGCCACTGCGACGGATCGCAGGGGCCTTTCTCTGGTATCTCTGGCCGCCCAGCGATAAACGCTGACGCTGATTCAGTTATCGCGGCTCAAGTCTACCGCGGCGGGCCGGGGTTGTCAAGAGGGCTCATCCGCTCGCCCGGGGCATGGCGGTCACTTCCGGGCCGCGGCCTTTTTGCCCGCGGGCCTGCGGCTGATCTTCCTGACCGCCTTGGCGGCCTTGGAGGCCCTGGCCACGATGCCGTTGGCGATGGCCGCCTGGGCCGCCGCCAGCCGGGCGATGGGCACGCGGTACGGCGAGCAGCTCACGTAGTTCATGCCCACCCGGTAGCAGAACTTCACCGATTCGGCGTCCCCGCCGTGCTCGCCGCAGATGCCCACCTTCAGGTCGCTGCGGGTCGAACGGCCCTTCTCGATGCCCATCTTGACCAGCAGCCCGACGCCGCTCTGGTCGAGGCTCTGGAAGGGGTCGTTTTTGAAGATGGCCTTGCCGCCTTCCTTCTCGTTCATGAAGTAGATGGGCAGAAACCGCCCAGCGTCGTCGCGGGAGATTCCGAGCGTCATCTGCGTCAGGTCGTTGGTGCCGAAGCTGAAGAACTCGGCCACCTCGGCGATTTCGTCGGCCAGCAGGGCGGCCCGCGGAATCTCGATCATGGTCCCCAGCAGGTAGGTCAGCTTCACGCCGGCCCGCTTGATGAGCCCGTCGGCGAGCTGCCGGGCCTGATCGACCAGCAGTTGCAGTTCCTTCTTGTCCATGGTCAGCGGGATCATGATCTCGGGCAGGACTTTGACCCTGGCCCGGGTGCACTCGATAGCCGCCTGGATGATGGCCGTCACCTGCATGTCCAGGATTTCAGGATAGGTGATGCACAGCCGGCAGCCGCGATGGCCCAGCATGGGGTTGGCCTCGTGCAACTGCTCGCAGCGGTGGCGGATCTTCTCCGGGCTGATCCCGGTCACTTCGCTGAGCCGCCGCACGCCGGCGTCGTCCTTGGGGGTGAACTCGTGCAGCGGCGGGTCGATCAGCCGGATGGTGACCGGCTTGCCGTCCATGGCCTTGAAAATGCCCGTGAAGTCGGCCTTCTGGAAGGGCAGCAGCTTGGCCAGGGCCGCCTTGCGGGCCTCGGCGGTCTCGGCCACGATCATCTCCTGGATGGCCAGCCGCCGCTCCTCGGTGTCGAAGAACATGTGCTCGGTGCGGCACAGACCGATGCCCTCGGCGCCCATCCTGACCGCGTTCTGGGCGTCATAGGGCGTGTCGGCGTTGGTGCGCACCCTGATGGTGCGGAACTCGTCGGCCCACTTCATGAGCGTGTAATAGGCCGGGGGCAGCTCGGGGTCGCGCAGCGGCAGGTCGCCGACGTAGACTTCGCCGGCCGAGCCGTCCAGGGTGATGAAGTCGCCCCGTCGGACGACTTTCTCGCCGACGCGCATCTCGCCGGCGTCGTAGTGGATGTCCAGGGCCTCGCACCCCACCAC
>JABRVU010000402.1:0-3278 GCA_039961895.1 Phycisphaerae bacterium
CGTCGAGGATGGGGCCATCACTGGCCGGACCACCCCGGAACAACCCACCCGGCACAACACCTTCCTGATCTGGCGGCAGGGCGAACTCGACGATTTCGAGCTGACGCTCGAGTACAAGGTCATCGGCGGCAACAGCGGCATCCAATACCGCAGCTTCGAGGTGCCCGGCGAGAACAAGTGGGTGGTCGGCGGCTACCAGGCCGACTTCGAGGCCGGCGACCGCTATTCGGGCATCCTCTACGGCGAACACTTCCGCGGCATCCTCGCCGAGCGCGGCCAGAAGACGGTCATCGGCGCCGACCACAAGCCGAAAGTGACCGGGACGATCGGCGAATCGGCCGAACTGGCCAAGGCGATCCGGAAGGAGGACTGGAACGCCTATCGCGTCATCGCCCGCGGCTTCACCTTCGTTCACGAGATCAACGGCCGGCGGATGATCGAATGCACCGATGAGGATCTCGAGATGCGCCGCCGCGGAGGCATCCTGGCCCTGCAACTCCACGCCGGCCCGCCGATGACGATCCAGGTCCGGAACATCCGCCTCAAGCGGCTGCCGATGGAGGGAACCAGAAAAATCGTCCTCATCGCCGGGCCGGCCAGCCACGGACACATGGAACACGAACACTACGCCGGCTGCCGGCTGCTGGCCGACGCCCTCAACGCCGGCGCCAAGGGCGTCTACGCCGCCGTCTATCGCAACGGCTGGCCCAAGGACCCCACCGCCTTCGATAACGCCGATGCCCTGGTCATGTATTGCGACGGAGGCAACGGGCACATGGTCAACCCGCACCTGGCCGAGGTGGACGCGCTCATGAAGAAGGGCGTCGGGCTGGCCTGCCTGCACTACGGCGTGGAGGTGCCCAAGGAGGAATCGGGCCCCAGGTTCCTCGACTGGATCGGTGGATACTTCGAGACCTGGTGGTCGGTCAACCCGCACTGGCTGGCGGAATTCAAGAGCCTGCCCGAGCATCCCATCACGCGCGGCGTGCGGCCGTTCTCCATCCAGGACGAGTGGTACTATCACATGCGCTTCCGGCCCGAAATGAAGGGCGTGACGCCGATCCTGGTGGCCACGCCGCCCGAGAGCACGCTGAGCCGCCCCGACGGACCGCATTCAGGCAACCCGCACGTACGCGCCGAGAAGGGCAAGCCCCAGATCCTGGCCTGGGCGGCCGAACGCGCCGACGGCGGGCGGGGCTTCGGCTTCACCGGCGGGCACTTCCACTACAACTGGGGTCACAACGACTTCCGCAAGCTGGTGCTCAACGCCCTCGCCTGGATCGCCAAGGCTGAGATCCCCGGCGACGGCGTTCCTTCAAAGCCGCTCACGCTCGAGGACCTGCAAAAGAATCAGGACGAACCCCAGCCGCCGAACTATGACCTGAACCGCATCCGCGAGAACCTCAAGAAGTGGAACCCGTAAGAGCGCATCCTGAAGACCCGAGTGGGACCGGCTTCCAGCCGGTCGGTTTTCAGGGTTTCAGGATGCACGCTCAAGGGCCCTCGGGCATCCCGGAACCTCCTACCCTGAAGGAAAAGAAGCGAGCCGCGCTCGACAGGAGGCGGCTCGCTTGGTTCTTCTTTCGCGTGTGATCCCCGCGCGGCGGTGTGTGATTTACCGCGTGCGCCTGCGCAGCAGTCCCAGCCCGCCGGCGGCCAGCAGAACCAGTGTGGCCGGCTCGGGAATGATGTCGAACCGGCTGGTGCCGCTGGCCTGGTCAAAGGCGCTGAGCTTGAACTTGAACTCGGTCTGCATGCTGCTGACCGGGCCGGGGATGACCAGGCGGCCCGAGGGCGAGGGCTTGCGCTCGCTGCCGGTCTGGCTGGCGTCGGCCGCCGCCGAAACCGGATCCACCAGGTCGGCCCAGACCAGCATGGGCCCGGCGTTGTATCGGGCCTGGTAGGCCTTGTTGCCCGGCTGGAGACCCGTCAGCAGCGCGCCGTTCCCGTTGTTGTCCGTCACGGTGATGGCGGCCGTGGCGAAGGCCTGGCCGTTGTTGATCGTCGGGAAGCCCAGCACCGCGGTCGTGATGGTGAAGATGGTATCGGTGTTGTTCGCCGTCACCGAGAAATTCAGCGAGACCGCCGGGTCCGTATCGATGGTCAAGGCCAGGTCCGTGATCTGGGCCAGTTCCAGCGTGCCGTCCTTGATGGTCAATCCGCCGGTGGCGGGCAGGGCCCACTGCCAGATGCCGTCAATGGGATCCTGAACGCCGAAGGTCCACTCCGCGCTGCCGCGGTTCTCTCCGCTCTGAGCCTCGATGCGGACGATCTGGGCGCCGGCCTCCGGCAGCCAGGCCGCCCTGGCCGTTGACGCCGACAGCAGTGTCGCCGAAACCGTCAGACTCCATACCGCGATTCGCGCAGAACGTCTCAGACTGTGCATGGCTTTCCTCCACTTTCAGCTCGGGCGGCTGGATCGTCTGGCCGGTTTCACGTGATTTGCCGAACCGATTCCGATCCCATCGGCGGGGTGGCGTCTTCTTTCCAACCTCCCCCTTCCGTCAAGGGCTTCAAAGCAGGCCCTTCCCGGCTGTCGCTTCATTATAACCGCGTGGCAGCTCCGCTGCAATCCCAAAAAGCGCGGCCTCGGTATGAAAAAACCTTCCACAAGCCTTGGCTTCTGGAAGGTCATCTTATCGGACACAATGGGATGCGCCGCCGGAACACCACGGGCACCGTCTGAATTCGATGGATCGGGCGGTGGCCGTGAATATTACCGCGAGCGGCGGCGGAGCAGGGCCAGCCCGCCGGCGACCAGCAGGCCCAGCGTGGCCGGCTCGGGGATGACGTCGAACCGGCTGGTGCCGCTGGCCGAATCATTGGCGGTCAGGGTGAACTTGAACTCGGTCTGAATGCTGCTGACCAGACCGGCGATCATCTCGCGCCCCGACGGTGTCGGCCGGCGCTCGCTGCCGGTGGCGCTGTCATCGGGGGGCGACATGACCATGTCCACGAGATTCGCCCAGGGCACACCCGCGTTGATGCGGGCCTGATAGGCCTTGCCGCCGGGCTGGAGGCCGGTGGTCATGGCCCCGTCGTGATCGTTGTCCGTGACGGTGATGGCGGCGGTGGCGAACGCCAGCGGGTTGTTGATCGGAGCGAAACCCAGCACCGCGGTCGTGATCGTGAAGGTGGTGGGAACGGCGCCGGCGGTCACGGTGAAATTGAGCGCCAAGGCCGGGTCAACCTCCACGCCCACGCCCAGATCGCCGATCGTGCCGACCAGGCCGCCATCGCCGGTCAGCTCATATGAGCCCGGGAGATCCCACACGTAT
>JABRVU010000403.1:0-2666 GCA_039961895.1 Phycisphaerae bacterium
CTGCCCATGCACGGGAACGACTCCGCCGACCTGATCGCCGATCGGCGATCAGGTCGGCGGAGTCGTTCCCGTGCATGGGCAGCCTTCGGACTTCGGCAGCGCCGGCCGGCTTCAGTGCGTGCAGTCCGTCTCCTGGATCGACGCGCCGATGTCGGCGCCCGGTGGCAGCGACCTGTGGGGCTCGTATTCCAACTACCACCGCGCGGTCACGCTGCTGGCCCACGAGCTGGGTCATCGCTGGCTGACGCTCCGGCAGGCGCGGGTCGACGGGAACGCGGTCGCCATCGGCGACGCGGCCCCGCACTGGCTGCGGGAGCTGCACGCCCCCGTGCTCTTCAACGCCCTCCAGCCCTTCGAGGCCTCGCTCATGGGCGGGTCTTACTGGCGGGACAACGGCAACGGCACGTTCACCGACCTCACCCAGCCGTTTTTCCAGGGCGGGGGTTTCTCGCCGCTCGATCTGTACCTGATGGGCCTGCTGGCCAAGGAGGACGTCCCGCCATTCTTTCTCCTGGAAGGAGCGAGTTTCGCGGGCTGGAATGAGCAGGGCCAGGAGGTCTGGAACGGCTCGCCGCTGGTCATCACGGTGGACGACGTGATCGCCGTCACCGGCCCGCGCGTGCCGGCCTTCCCCGCCACGCAGCGCGATTTCAACCTGGGGCTGGTGGGCGTCGTCCGAAGCGGCCAGTCGCCCGGCGACACCCTGCTGAGCCGCATGGCCGGCATTCGTGAAGCCTTCACCGCGTTCTGGACCCACGCCACGGGCGGGATGGGGCGGATGCACGCGACGGCGGCCGGCGACTTCGACGGCGATCTGGACGTGGACGGCGAAGACCTGGACCTGTTCGCGGCCTGCGTGACCGGCCCGGCCATCCGCCCGCCCGCCGTCGGATGCGCGGATAAGGACCTGGACGGCGACCACGACGTGGATCACGCCGATTTCGGCCTGTTGCAAGCCCTCATGACCGGGCCGGGACGGTAACGGCCGACGGCGGATGTGCCCGTCACGTTCGATACCAGGGCGGGTGGGTCAGGCGCGAATATCTGGATACGAGCGGCGCGACGCGCGGGGTGGGCTTTGGCATGGCATGAGCGCGCGAGATTTTCTGAACCATCGGGCGCGCAAGATCAATCGTGACGTCAATTGCCTCATCGGCGTTCGCCGCGCGGATGGCGAACGGACTATTTCTTGCCTCGGGCGACGCTCTTCTTCTTGGCGGCCTTTTTGCCTTTCGCGGATTTCCCGGCCTTCGCGGCTTTCTTCGTCTTCTTGGCTTTTTTGGCTTTGCCGCCGCGGGCAGCTTTCGCGGGCCCGGCGGCGCGTTTGGCCTTGGCCGGCTTGCGCGGCTTGGGCTTGGATGGCTTGGCGGCGGGTTTCTTCTTTGCGGCCGGTCGAGGCGCGACGACCGGGGGCGCCGGCGCGGGAGGCGGAGCGGCGGGCGCCGGCTCGGCGAGGGTCGGCACTTCCTCAGCGTCGAGGCCTTCGTCTGAATCGACTCCAGCCTCCGGCAGCAGGTCGTGATCCGGCTCTTCCGCGTGGTTGTCGTCGGGTTCGGCAAACGGCAGGTCCGATGGGTCGTCCGCTCGCATGGTTTGTTCCTCGAATGAAAAAGTGACGCGGCCTATTCTATATCGGCCTTCATCACGTGCAAGCGCAACTTGTGCATTCGAGGCGGCGAGTGTTCCTAACGGATCCGATGACCGGTCGGCCGAAACGGGTATGGCTCAGTCCATGGCAGGGTTCTCGCGGACGCCTTCGCGACGCGAGTGGCCGACCGCGCGACGCAGGCAGGAAGGGCCGTTTTGTGCGCGCGACCGGGCCCCGCACCACCCGAGACCGCCTCAAGGTTGCCGGCACTCAAGCCAAGCCTCGGCATGGCCCCCTTCGGCACGGGGCATGTCCGCACGTGGTCATGGCCTGTGGCCGTCCTGGTGATGCCCCCCCCCCGGCTCACCTGCCTTATCACCCCTCAGGAGTGCCCGGACTGACGGCCATCCGCCAGGGAGGGCGGCCCGTCCGTTGGTGGGCCATCTGACGGGTGGGCTCGACGGGCGATCGTGTCTATCTCTGCCCCCGGAGCATGAGCTTGAACTGATAAAGCGAGAAGTTCCGGCCGGGGCATTCGGTCTGATCCACTCCCCCCGCCCCGCCGTGCGTGTAGATGCGGCTCTCGGGAATCTGGCACTGGTTCATCAGGAAACTGACCAGTTGGACCAGCGACCGCATCTGCCGGGGCGAAGGCTGGGTACGGTTGAAATTGCCGACCAGCACGATCCCAATGCCGTTCTCATTGTAGTAGTTGGGCGGCACGCCCTTCTTGCGCGCATAGGCGACCGCCAGGCGGGTGTGCGCACCGATGATCTGCTGCCGCCAGCGCGTGCTGGGCTCGACCTGGCCGTCGCCGGAACGGCTCCCGTTGCCGATCACGAAGTGATAGCCGCAGCCGTGCTCCCACCCGTTGCCGTTGCGGTGCCACTGGTCGATGTCCCGGAAGGAGCCGATTTCGCTGTCGGTGTGGTGGATGATGATGGCGTTCCACCGTCGGCGAATTCCGCCCGGCGGAAGCCAGCCCTCCCAGGGTCTGGCCGCCGGGGGTTCCGGCCGGGGCTGCTCGATCCGAGGCGTCGGCGGGGGAGAGTAGGGGGCCGGCTCGATGGTGTAGGGG
>JABRVU010000404.1:0-6709 GCA_039961895.1 Phycisphaerae bacterium
GGGCGGCCATGCGCTTGGCCGCCGGCGCGAACAGCGTGCCCACCGGCTCGGCGTCCAGCACGCGGATCAGCACGTTGGGCGTTCGCCCGTTGGCGATGACCACCGGCTCGCCGGCCTGGGTCACGAAGCGCGTCGCCCCCAGCTTGCTGGCCATGCCCCCGCTGCCCAGCCGGGTTTTTTCCGTCCGGACCAGCCCCCGGGCCTCGCCTACGTGCGTGACCAGATCCACGCGCTGCCCGGCGGCGTCCAGCAGCCCGTCCACCGACGTGAGGATGATCAGCAGATCGGCCTGGAGCAGGTTGGTAAGCAGGGCCGCGATGGTGTCGTTGTCGGCGAAGCGATCCAGCTCCTCGATGGCCACGGTGTCGTTCTCGTTGATGATGGGGACGGCCTTGAGCTTGTGCAGAGCGGTGATGGTGTTCGAGATGTTGACGTAGCGGATGCGCTGTTCGAAGTCGTTGCGCGTGACCAGGACCTGGCCGGTCAGCAGGTCGTGCCTGGCGAACTCGCGGGAGTAGATGCGCATGAGGGCCGGCTGCCCGATGGCGGCGGTGGCCTGGAGCATGGGCATGTGCTTGGGTCGCCGCGGCTGGCGGGTCAGTCCGATGCCCGCCCCCACCGCGCCGCTGGTGACCAGCGTGACCTGGACGCCGCGCTCGCGCAGGACGGCGATCTGCTTGACCAGCCGGGCCATCAGCGCGGTGTCGAGTTGACCGTCGTCGCCGGTGAGGACGGCCGTCCCCACCTTGACGACCAGACCGCGGACCCCGGACATGATCTGCTTGCGAAGTTCAAGGGACATGGGGTGATTCTGGTTCCTGGTTCCTGGTTTCTGGTTTCTGGTAGGAGTCCATCCCCCCAGCGGTGCGGGACCTGCTTTGGGCCGGTCGATTATCAGGGTTTCGGGACGGGCCCTGACTTGTCGCCTGGTTCGGAGGCGCGGCCGGCGCGGGGCCGTCGATCAGCGTCAACAGTCGGCTGAGCGTCCGCTGGGTCGCGCCGCGGTTCCGCTGGACGACCTGAAGGGCGTGATCGGCCAGTCGGCGGGCCTCGGCCGGATCGCCCAGGATGGCGGCCACGGCATCGGCCAGTTTCTCCGACGCCCGGGGGTCATTCAACTCCGCGTCGATGATCCGGATGGCCTCGTGCTGCTTCAACTGCGCGACCGCGTCCGCGAAGTTCTCGGTGTGCGGGCCGACGATGATCGGTTTGCCCAGGGCGGCGACCTCCATCATGTCGGAACCGCCCTGCGGGGCGATGGTCCGGCCCACGAACACCACCGCGGCCAGACTGTAGAACTTGCGCAGCTCGCCCATGGTGTCGCCGAGCACGACGGACGTTCCCGTCGCCGGGCGTTCGACTCCGTCCGGGCACCGGGAGCGGCGCAGGCAGCTCTGGCCGGCCTTGCGGATCAGGTCGGCGACCTCGTCGAACCGCTCGGGTTTGCGCGGGATGATCGCCAGCTGCAACGCCGGAAACCGCTCGCGCAATCCGGCGAAGGCCGCGAGCACGATGGCTTCCTCGCCCGGGCCGGTGCTGCCGCAGACCCACAACGGGCGGTGCGGGTCGATCCCCAGCGCCCTGGCCAGGGCGTCGGCGGCACCTGCGAGGGCCTCGGTTGGCTGGGCCGTGTCCCACTTGAGCGAGCCCGTCACGCTGATCCGCTCCGCGGGGACGCCCATCTGCCGGAATCGAACCGCGTACACGTCATCCTGCGCCCCCACCCAGGCCAGCGACGAGAACATCCTCCGGGCGAACGGACCCACCCAGCGAAAGCGCCGCGCACTGCGGGCGCTGAGCCGGCCGTTGACCACCGCCACCGGTATCCCGCGGCGGCGGGCCTCGCCCAGGAACTGATACCACACCTCCAGCTCGACCAGCACGATCAGCGACGGGGCGATGCGGTCCAGGGCCCGGCGCACGAACCGGCTGAAGTCCAGCGGGTAGCGGATCACGGTCAGATCGGGAAACAGCTCGCGGGCCCGGGCCTGGCCCGTGTCGGTGGTGGTGGAGATGACGAATTCGGTGTCCGGCGACTGTCGCCGCCAGGTTTCGATCAGGCCGCGCACGGCGTTCATCTCGCCCATCGAGACGGCGTGCACCCAGACACGCGGCCAGAGGTTCGCCGGCGGCATCACCGGCATCAGTCCGCGACGCTGGCCCCAGCCCTGGCGGTACTTGCCCGTGGTCAGCGACCGAAACAGGATCACCGGGCAGATCAGCACGGCCACGATCAGATATACCAGGTCCACCAACCACCGCATGGGCGAGCATCATAGATGGAGAACCGCGAAGTGAGAAGGGTGAGGCCGTCACCGGTCATGCTCGGAGCGTGTGACAGCGGGGGCTGCCGACGAATGCAGCGCCGTTCTGCGCGGCCAGGGGCTTAATAATCCAGGCGGCGGCTCCCGCGGCGACCTGATGTACGGGTACACAGGGGGTCCAACCCTCCGTGAATCACCACCATCTCAAGGCGGTGGAGGTTCCGTTCCTATCCTCCTCGGTTGACCCGCTGACCCGGGCGGTCATGATCCCCCGACCGGTAGAGTGGGGTCGCCGAAGAGCATAAACTTCATACCCTGGAAGAAGATGCTGGCCGGGTACCAGTCGCGGGTGGGTTTGATGGTGGCCAGGCGCTCCCGGTCGTAGTAGTAGGCGACGGCGCCCTTCCAGCAGTCGCCCAGGCGCGGCGAAGGACCGGACCGGGCCAGGGCGTCCACGAACCCCTCGAGCAGCGTCAGGCCGCAGGGCTGGCTGCCGGTGTTGCAGCCGAAGTAGGCCACCGCCCCGTTGGGTCCGGCGCGGAGCAGTTGTTCGCCCAGCCCCGGCGGGTTGTACCTGCCGCTCTGGTAGGGCGCCGGCGGAGGCGGGGGCCCGGTGAAGACCTCGCCCTTGTCGGTGCCGACGTGGGCGTTGCCATCAACGTCCACGTAGGCCTCGTACGGCGGGAGGGTGGCGAAGCGGGCCGTCGAGCAACCGGCCGACAGGATGATCGGCAGCCGGTCGGCGTTGGTCAGGCGCTGGAGGCTGCGGACGGTGAGGGACTGCTCCCACCTATGGTCCTGTCCGTGGCCTGCGTGGAGCATCAGCCGTACGCCCCCGTTGAGCAGTTCGACGACGTTCTTCTCGTCGGGAGGCGGGGTGGCTGGCGTCTGGCCCTTGTCGGTGTAATAGCGCTTCTCGATGGTCCAGCCTGAGGGCAGCCGGTCGGCGAAGCGGTCCATCCGGGCGCGGGCATCGACCCACCCGCCGACCATGATGAACGCGGCCCTTCGCCCGCCGCCGGCGGAACCGGACGGCGAACGCTCGTAGCGCATGGACTTCCCGGCGACCATTCGGACTTCCTCGGGCGTGCTGACCGGCCAGCGGCCCAGGGCCAGCTCCGGCCGATAGTCGATGGCATCGAAGTTGATGGGGTCGTCCTTGTTCTTTTCGCCGCGGACCTCGCCGTAGTAGCGGGCGTGAAAGCCGTCTTTGCGGGCGTTCCAGTCATCAAAGCTTCCGTCGGGCCCGGCCAGGTCGGCGTAGTAGAGGTCGCTGGGATAGAAGGCGTAGTCGAAGGCGGCCGGCGTCACCCGGTCGAGCACCATGTAGCGCACCGGGAGCACGTCGGCGTCGCCCACCAGCAGACAATAGCCCGCCCGGCGCTCTTTCCAGGCGGCGTAGAGGAAGCGCTTGAGCCGTTCGGGATCGTCAGCGCCGGCGCCGTCTTTCAGGATCGATTCGAGGCCGGCCAGCTCGACCTTCATCAGGCGGCTCTTGAAGGCCACGAAGTCCTTGAGCGCGTCGTGAAACCGCTGGGGGGCGACAATGAGCAGCGCGCCGGCGGCCGGTGCCGTGGCCGGTGTGGAGGCCGATGCGGCGGTTCCGCCCGGCAGGCCCTCGGCACGGGCGAAAGCGGCGGCCAGACAGACCAGCACGGGGGCGGTCCGCGTGAGTTGGGTAGTCCGACGCCGCGTGATCCGGGATGAATGCATCCTTCACTCCACGGGAGAGAACGCCGCGGCCGCCCCGGTGGCGACGGGCGAGATGATAAGGGCGTTCCGGCCTTCTGCCAACGCGACGGGGCGCTCTCCGCCAGGCGAACGCGGCGAGCCTGATCACCGTCGCGTCAAGGGGCTACCTGAAAGCCGCGCGGTACCGGCGTCCGTCCGGTGTGACCGAGGAGGTTCGGGACGCTCTTTCGGTCAAGGACTCTGCGTGATCGGGTAATCGAGGTATCCGTCGGAAGTCTTGGGCCAGGTGGAGGTCCGGCGAACCCAGGGCCGTCCGACGATCCGCTCATGCACGTCGGCGTCGGCGCTGATGACGATCAGGCCGGGCAGGAGGAAATGGACCGTGTGGTTGCCCGCGCCGCCCGCGACGATGCGCCCTTCGTCGAGCACCTCACCGCCCAGCGCCCGCCTGAGAGCCTCCACCGGCCGGCCTTCCAGCTCCCAGCCCGACACCCGCGCGTTCCAATAAGCGACGCCCCGACTGTTCTCCTCGTGCGGCGCGGACGCCGGCGGCGACTGCGGTCTTCCGCAGGACAGGGTAAAAACGGCGAGCCCCGGCAGTACCAGGCAGGCGCGTTGACGGATAACGTGTCGGCCCAGGGTCATGATAAGGGAGCGGTTCGCCTGTTCAACCCTTGGCCAGCAGGGCCTCGGCCGACTGCACCAGCCGCTCCATGCGGAAGGGCTTGTTGATGTACCCGTCGGCGCCCAGGCTCTCGGCCCACTGCTGGTGGCGCTTGCCGGTGTTGCCGGTAATCATGATGACGTAGGGCTTGCTGCCGCGCGGCTTCTTGGCCTTGAGCTTCTCGAGCACCAGAAAGCCGCTGCGCTGCGGGAGCATCGCGTCGAGAATGAGCAGGTCGGGGTTGCGGTCCAGGGCCAGGTTGACGGCCGCGTTGCCGTCGGTGGCGGTCAGCACCTGGGCGCCCGAATCCTTGAAGACGGCCTCGATGGCGTCGAGGATGTCGGTGTCGTCGTCTACAACAAGAATGGATTTTCCGTCGAATGGCTGGGCCATGACTCTCTCCCGGTGGTGGCAGGTCTTCCACTGGAAGAGTATAGGATGATCGGCGTTGTCATGCAACGCGGACGGGGGAAACACCCCAGCGAAGCGATCGACGAACCCGGGTTCTTCCTGGCGGAGGTCGCATTCAGGTCCGAGGCGCGTGCTCGGCCAGGTACAGTCCGGCGTAGATTTTGAAGTCGATGGCGGCGCCGGCCTGGAAGCGGCGGGCCAGGTAATCATACACCTCGCCGAGCGCGACCTCGTGCACGGTGATCTCCTCGGTGTCATCGCCGCCGCCGTCGCCGGTTTTGCTCAACCCGCCGGCGAGCATCAGCGTGACCAGTTCGTCGGACAACCCCGGGCTGGAGTAGGCCTCGCCCAGGAAGGTCATGCGGCGGGCCTCGTAGCCGGTCTCTTCGTGCAGCTCGCGCCGGGCGGCGACGATCAGCGATTCGCCTTGCAGGTCGGGGCTGTCGCCGACCAGGCCGGCGGGCAGCTCGATGGACGGCCGCGCGATCGGCGGGCGGAATTGCTCGACCAGCACCAGCCGCCCGTCATCGGTGATGGGCACGATGCCCACCACGCCGGACGAACCGCGCCGCCGGACGAACTCCCACCGCCCGCGGGCCACGGCATCCAGATGCCGGCCCTGCCAAAGAATGCGAAGATCGTTACCGGCGCTCACGCGGGGTCTCCTTGACGATGGTCGCGGACCGGCCTCATGACGGCGGCCGGGGGCCATTCTACTCCAGGTCGTCAGGCCTGGATATCCGCGCTGCGGACCAGCGTGACGCCGGCCTGGCGCATCGCGTCCAGGGCGGCGGCCACGTCGCCGGGCCTCAGGTCCACGCCCCGGCAGCCGTCCTCCACCAGAAACGTTCGGAAGCCGGCCTGGGCCGCATCGAGCGCCGTGAACTTGACGCAATAGTCGGTGGCCAGCCCCATCACGTACAGGTCACGGACCCGACGGGCGGTGAGCAGGTCGGCCAGGCCGGTGGAACGGCGGTGTCCGTTGTCGAAAAAGCCGCTGTAGCTGTCGATGGCCGGGTCGGTGCCTTTTCGGATGACGTAACCGATCCGCGAGCGGTCCAGCCCCGCCGCCAGTTCGGCCCCCCGCGTGCCCTGCACGCAATGATCGGGCCAGAGGATCTGCGGCAGGCCGGCCAGTTCGACCACGTCGCCCACCTTCCGCCCCGGATGCCGGCTGGCGAAGGAGCCATGATCGGCCGGATGCCAATCCTGCGTCGCCACCACCAGCTCGAAGCGGGGCATCAGAGCGTTGGCGACCGCGATCACCTCATCCCCGCGAGGAACCGGCAAGGCCCCACCGGGAAGAAAGTCGTTCTGAATGTCCACCAGGACCAGGGCTTTCACGAGGCACACGACAATGTCAACAGGTCGATCGCCCTTCCACCTTTTCACGCCTGTCAGAGCAGAGCCGCATTCGTGACCGGCGCCATCGTTGCCTTCGATCACGGTGTCGAAGAGAGCCCGACGGTTGCGGCCCTGCGCCCGCCCATGCTATCATCCATCCGTCGCGCCGCAATACGATCTCAAGTTGAGGCCGTCTTCCGCGCCGCCTGAACGCCGGTTCCATCGAATCATGATCCACTTCGTTCTGGCCATGGGATCCCTGCTTTTCGCCGCGGAGGCACGTTCTGCCGTGGAAACCTACGATCTGGTCATTCGCAACGGGCTGATTCTCGAC
>JABRVU010000405.1:0-7587 GCA_039961895.1 Phycisphaerae bacterium
ACGTCGATCAGCCAGGCGGTGAAATCCTTCCCCTCGCCGGCCCGCCCGCCCAGGCAGCGGGCCAGGATCAGGGCGGGCCCGGCCAGCGACAACGCGACGACCGCCGCATGGGTCGCGTGGAACGCGGCGCCCCCGGCTCGCCCGATGAACCGCCCTCGTGATCCGCGGGGCTTCGACGCCACGTTGCACCCCCGGCAAGCCGAAAGCGACGATTGTGTCGAGTGGACGACGCGGATGTCAACGTACCCCGCCGGCCCGACGACGGCGGGGGTGCGTGACTGAATCCGCGGGACCTGAATTCCGTAGCGACCGGCCGTGAGTGCCGGTCGTGGGGTGGTTTCCGGCTTTCCACAGTCTGCACGGGGGTAGCCCGCTACGAGAAAGCGCTGCCATATTAGGCCGTTCCGCCGTCGTGCTTCGCGAACCGGGTGAGGCCGGTTTGGCGTGCCCGGCGTTTTCGAGTAGATTCCCTGCTGGTGTTGAGGATGCGCAACCGATGAGCCGCCGCCCGTCCCCCTGGGACGGCACACAAGGAAAAGACCCATGCGTCGAAAATACGTGGCCGGAAACTGGAAGATGAACCTGACCCTGGCCGAGGCCAGGGCGCTGCTCGAGGGGATCAAGTCGCAGATTCCGCCCGAGCCGCCGATCGACATCGGGGTGTTCCCCTCGTTCCCGCTGCTGTTCCCCGTGGCTAAGGCCTTGGCCGGCACCCCGATCCACTTCGGGGCCCAGAACTGCTATTGCGAGCCCAAAGGGGCGTTCACCGGGCAGGTATCACCGGCCCAGATCAAGGATACCGGGGCTCGGTCGGTGCTGATCGGCCATTCCGAATGCCGACATATCTTCAATGAGGACAACGGGTTACTGAAAAAAAAGGTGGAGGCGGCCCTGGCCGCCGGGCTCCACGTGATCTACTGCGTCGGCGAGCTGCTCGAGGAGCGCGACGCCGGGCGTACGGAAGCCGTGCTGGACGCCCAACTGACCGAGGTCTTGGGCGGGCGGACGCCGCTTGACCAAGTGGTGATCGCCTATGAGCCGGTCTGGGCCATCGGCACCGGCCGGACCGCCACCCCTCAGCAGGCCCGCGAGGCCCATGCGTTTATTCGCCAACGCATCGCCGCTCTGTATAATAGCCGGGTTGCCGACAGCCTGCGGATCCAGTACGGCGGGAGTGTCAAGGCCGACAACGCCCGGGAGCTGATGTCGCAGCCCGACGTGGACGGCGTGCTGGTCGGCGGGGCGAGTCTGAAGGCTGATGAGTTCGTCGGCATCATCAGGGGGGCCATGGCCTGCTGACGGCCGGCCGCTCAGCGGTACTCCGGTCATGCGGAAGAGTCGCGGGCCTTCAGCGAACAGAGGAAATTGGAGAAGGGTATCCATGAATCCATTGGCCGCCACCTGGGGGCAGATCGCCATCACGTTTTTCTTCGCGGTCATCTGCATTCTCCTGATCCTGATTATCCTGCTTCAGAAGGGCCGCGGGGGCGGACTGGCCGGCGCGTTCGGCGGGGCCGGCGGGTACAGCGCCTTCGGGGCCAAGACCGGCGACGTGTTCACCTGGATCACGGTGGCCTTGACCGGGCTGTTCGTACTCGTGGCCATCATCGGCAATTACGTCTTCGTTCCAGGCAAGATTCCTCAGCAGCCGAGGATCGTTCAGCCCGCCGGCGGAGAGCAGCCACCGGCCACCAACCCGAGTTGACGCTCGATTCGCCGCGGCGGGGCGGAGCCACGAAGAGTGCATCCTGAAACCCCGAGAGCCGACCGGCTGGAAACCGTTCCCAGACAGGTCAGGATGCGCTCCACGGCGGTCCACGGGACCATCCGCCGCGTCTCCATGCCTCCGCGGTGAACCATGGAAGCCCGATGATTCTCTCGATGACCGGTTACGGCGAGGCTCAGCACAGCGACGACGGCGTGTCGTACGCCCTGGAGCTGCGCAGCCTCAACAACCGGTATTTCAAGGCTTCGATCAAGCTGCCCGAGCAGCTCGGGGTCTTCGAGCCGGAGGTCGAGAAGCTGCTGCGCTCGCGGCTGTCGCGCGGGAGCATCACCTACACGCTGCGGATGCGCGACACGCGGGCCGAGGCCGCCCAGGAGATCAACGTGGCCGCCGTCGAGAGCTACGTCCGGCAGTTGGGGCGGCTCCACGCCCAGGTGCCGGTGCAGATCGACCTGGCCGCCATCCTGGCCCTGCCCGGCGTCTGCCAGCCCCCGGCCCTGAGCGAGGTCGAGCGGCAGCGTCAATGGCGCGTGCTCGAGACCCTGACCGGCCGGGCCCTGGACCACCTGGTGCAGATGCGCCGGATCGAGGGCAAGGCCCTGCGCGACGACCTGCTCAACCAGTGCGCCCAGATCCGCAAACATCTGGCCGCCGTCTCCGAGCGGGCCCCGCGGGTGCTCCAGGAATACCACCAGCGGCTGCTGGACCGCACCAACGAGCTGCTGAGCGAATCGAAGCTCCAGCTTCAGCTCGAGGACCTGAAGCGCGAGGTGGCCGTCTACGCCGAACGCTGCGACATCAACGAGGAGGTCGCCCGGCTCAGCTCGCACCTGGATCAGTTCGAGCGGCTGTGCGACTCGCGCGAGCTGGCCGGACGGAAGCTCGACTTCCTGGCCCAGGAGCTGCTCCGCGAGACCAACACCATCGGCAGCAAGGCCAACGACGCGGTGATCGTCCAGCACATCGTCGAGATCAAGGGGGCCATCGACCGGCTCAAGGAGCAGGTGCAGAACGTGGAATAGCCCCTGACGGAGCGTGTCGGATGACGGATCGGCCGGGGCGGCGAAGCCCGTGGTGTCGGAGCGTTGAAGACTGAGGGACTGATCGAGCATGGCGGGGGTAATACTGAGCATCAGCGGCCCCAGCGGCGTGGGCAAGACGACGATCTGTCGCCGACTGGTCGAACGGCTGGACGCTTTTCTGAGCGTCTCGGCCACTACCCGCCCGCGGCGCGACAACGAGATCGACGGACGGGACTATTACTTCCTCAGCCGCGAGGAGTTCGCCCGGCGACTGGAGCAGGGCGATTTCCTCGAGCACGCGGAGGTCTACGGCGGGAACTACTACGGCACGCCGGCCGGGCCGGTCTTGCAGGCCCTGGCCGCCGGAAAGGTGGTCATTCTCGAAATCGAGATCGAGGGTACCCGCCAGGTCCAGCGCCGCTTCCCCGATCTGATCGGCGTCTATATCCTGCCGCCCACCGCCGAGGACCTGCGCAACCGGCTGATCGGGCGGCGGAAGGACTCGGCTGAGGCCATCCGCGAAAGGCTGAGCAAGGCCGACGGCGAAATCCGCTACGCCCAGGAGTGCGGCGCGTATCGGACGTTTCTCATCAACGACGACCTGGAAGCGACGGTCGAGGCGATCGTCAAACTCGTTCGGGAGAACCAGAAGGCATGATCGAACCACTGAAGGATGACGCCATCATCAACAAGGTCGGGGGCCGATTCAAGCTGACCGCCCTCATTCAGAAGCGCTGGGTCGAGCTGATGCAGGGGGCCCGCCCGACGGTGGACCCGGCCGGCCGAAGCGATCTGGAAATCATCGTCCAGGAGATCCTGGAGGGCAAGATCGCGGCCGACCTGAGCGAGCCCGCGGGCGGGCACGCCGAGCCGGTGCGCGCCGGCAGGGCCGCCCATGACGACGAAGATTGACCAGAGCCCCCACGCCGAGGACCCGCCCGGCGGGGCGGCCGGCGGCGCCACGCGCGACCTGGACGGTTATGAAGTCGCCATCGGCGTCGGCGGGGGCATCGCCGCCTACAAGGTGTGCACGGTGGTATCGCGGCTGGTGCAGCGCGGCTGCGGGGTGAGCGTGGCCATGACCGCCGCCGGGGCCCGGTTCGTCGGGCCGATCACCTTCCAGGCCCTGACCGCCCGGCAGGTCTTCACCACGCTGTGGGAGACGCCGGGGTACTACGACCCCCAGCACCTGCGGCTGACCGAGAGCGCCGACCTGTACCTGGTGGCGCCGGCCACCGCCGACCTGATCGGCAAGTTCGCGGCCGGCATCGCCGACGACCTGGTTACCACGCTGATGATCGGGCGCGACTGCCCGGCCGTGCTGGCCCCGGCCATGAACACGCGCATGTGGGAGAACCCCGTCGTGCAGCGCAACCTGGCCGTGCTGCGCGAGCTGGGGTTCGTTTTCATCGAACCCGAGGAGGGCTGGCTGGCCTGCCGCGACATCGGACGCGGCCGCATGGCCGAACCGCAGACCATCCTCGCGGCCGTAGAAAAGTCGCTCAAGTCCAGGCCGCCCAGAACCCGCTGAATGGAACTCACCGCGGCGACGCGCGGTCACGAAGGTGGTGAATCCTGAGCGTTCCTCTCCGTGGCTCCGTGGCGTGATGGGACCGGCCTATCCTGGCTTGGCCGGCTGCTCCTTGCCGCCGAACTGGGGCAGTTTCACGACGTACTTGGCCGGCTCCTTGCGGAACTCCTCGATGCACTCCTTGCAGCAGAAGAAGACCTTCTTGCCTTCGTGCTCGATGAAGACGGCCAGGTCGATCTTGTCGTCCATCACCGGGCAGAGCGTCTGTCCGCCGGCGGAGGCCGGCTGCGTCGCGGCGGGCGCCTGGTCCTCGGGCTCCGCCGGGCTGGGCGACGAATCGCTTCGTTTGCAGCCGGCGGGCAACGCCATCAGGACCGCCACGGCCACGAGCGGCCTTATGAAGCGCGTCATGGTTCACCTGGCCTTTCTTAACGGTTCGACCTGGGGCGCACGCGGCCCGCGATCGCGCGGCCCGGGGCGCCCGGTTTTCACGCTCCGCCCTTGGTGTATTCCTTGAGGAACCCGACGAACTCCCGCCGGTGCTCCTCCTCGTCGCCCAGCAGGGTGATGACCACGTCCTGGGTCACGTAATCGATGCCCTCGCACATGCGGATGATCCTGCCGTACTGCTGGATGGCGGCCTCCTCGGCCTTGATGACGCCCTTGATGACGCTGACCACGTCGGTCTGGTCCTTGGGCGGCTGGAGCATCTTCTGATCCCACTTGAGGGCCAGCGAGCCGGGCACCTGGCCGCCCAGCGTCTTGATCCGCCGGGCCAGCGTCTGGGCGTGGCCCAGCTCGGCGGTGATGTCGGCGGCGAGAGACTTCTTGATCTCCTCGGCCCGGACGCCGTCCAGGTTGGTCGAGTTGGCCAGGTAGTTCATCACCGTCTCGAGTTCCATCCGATAGGCGATCTTGAGTTCCTCGATGACTTTCGTTCGTACGTCCGCCATGTTGCTCTCCTTCAAGCGGGTGGGATTCAGAGGACACCGCCACGATTCTACACCCGAAAGCGCGACCGGGCGACAGTCCAGGCGGTGGGTCGCCGGCCCACCGACCGGCGGGGTGCTGATTCGGTCTGACGCGCCCTCCCGGCGGGGCGGGCGCGCCGGCACTCACTTCTGTTCCTGGGCCTTCTTGCGTTCTTTTTCCTGCTGGACGAGCTGCTCGGGCTGGAGGGGCGCGGGATGGGCCTTGCGCCATTCATCCATGCCCGGCGGCGGGGGGAAGGCCTTGGCGGGATCGAAGCCGGCGGCCTCGGCCATGGGGCCGAAATAGGGGCTCATGTAGTCGTAAGCGTGGCGTTTGACCTCGTCGTCCTCCTTCTGCCAGGCCAGGACCCGGTCATAGATGGTGTGATCGCCCATCAGCAGGAAGCTGATGAGCATGCTGGCCCGCACCTGCACGAAGGGCGGGAAGGTCCGCCGGGCGTTGGGGTCCTCGAGCTTGTCGGCCTGGTAGCGGCGATAGATCTCCTCGGCCAGGCTGACCTGGGCGGCGTATTCATCGGGCCAGCCCGCGATCAGCGAGTAGTAGCCGTTCAACAGGATGGCCTGGCAGGTGCCCAGGGCCCCGTTGTAGGTGTCGATCTTGTCCTTGATGCGGCTGAAGACGAACTCGTCGAGCGGGCCGACGTACTCGGGCTTGGTCTGGTTGGTGTCCAGATTCTTGTAGGTCCTGGCCAGGTACTCCTGCCATTTGCGGGCCTCCTCCGGCTTGCCCGCCAGGTACAGGTCGATGATCGCCTCCTCCAGGAAGTTGACGTGTCCGGTTTTGAGCATGTCGCTGGTCTTGTTGGTGACGTCCTCGTCCTTCTCGGCGTGGCGCTTGCCCAGCTCCAGGTAGATATTGTGCATGGCCTCCAGGTAGCGGAAGTCGGGCGCCATGGACAGGTACGAGTCCATGGGCGAGTCCAGGTTGAGCCTGAAGATGTAGCGCCCGGCCTCGCGCAGCTTCTCCACCGAGAAGACCATGATGCGGTCGGCGTTGATCTTGTCGAAGTCCTGGGTGGGCTTGAAGCCCTCGCACTTGTCCATTCCGTAGATTTCCCAGTAGATGGCCTGGGAGAAAGGCGTCCGCCAGTCGATGGGGATGGGCTTCTCGGTCATCAGCCGGCCGGTCAGGTCGAGCATGAACTGCGGGTCCATCTTGTATTGCTCGCGGAGGACCTTGGCCCGCAGATAGGCCAGCAGGGCCTCGAGATCGGGTTTGGACGCGGCCGCCAGGAGGGCTTCCAGGCGGGCCTGCTCCGGCGCGACTTCGCGCTGCCCGGCCCGCAGCGTGCGCAGCTTGTCGGCCTCGGCCCAGGCCGTGTACGGGCGGAAGAACTGCTCCTCGAGCGGGTGATAGACGCGGTTGGGGTTGGTGGTGGCGTTGACGTCGATGCCCAGCCCGGCCAATTGCCGGACCAGGTCGGCCGTGCCGGGATGCTCGGCGATCAGGGCCTCCAGCGTCCGCGGGGCGGCGGCCACCGGGCGGAACCAGTCGATGGTCTGCTCGTCCGAAACGCCCGCCGGCGGCGCGCCCAGCAGAATCTCCATGTTGGCCGCCCACTGGCGCTTGTAAAAGATGTGGTAGTCGTCGAGCCGGTCGCCGACCTTGTGGAACCAGATCCAGGCCAGCTCGCGGTACAGGCCCAGGAAGCGGTCGTTGTTGGGAATACCCTCGTCGCGCAGCAGGCGGATGCCGTTGTAGACCCACTGCCAGCGTTCGCGGCGGGTGTGGGTGCCCACCGAGATGTTGTAGGACAGGTCCCAGGCCCGGTTGCCCCAGATGGTGGGGAAGCGCGGCTGGAGGGTGCAGATCCACTTGGCCAGGGTCAGGGACTGGAAGAGCTTGCCCTCCTGCTTGAGCTCCTCGGCGCGGTTCCAGAGGTACATGGAGGTGATGGCCCGGAGCGGCCCGCCGGCCGCGCCCACCAGCCCGTAAATCGGCGGCAGGTCGCGGTACAGGTCGGTGCTGGCCACGAGTTGAAGCTCTTTGCGCTGGGCGTTGATGGGCTGTTGCAGGCTCGCGGCCCCCACGATGCACGCCGCCGCTCCGGCCAGGGCGGCGATCTGAACCCACAGCGATACCCGCTCCGCCCGGACGCGGGCGAGCAGAAACCGCGCGGGCTCGGCCTGGACGGTTGTGGTTTGTTCCTCGACGGCGGTGGCCACGGGACACCTCACCTCTGCAATGGGGACGCCGAGGACCGGCAGATTTCGTGACCGTGGGCGGGCGCGGAAGATTCCTGCCGCCCATTCCCGAACCCTGAAAACCGACCGGTTGGAAGCCGGTCCCACACGAGAGTAGGGATGGGCTCCCAT
>JABRVU010000406.1:0-19251 GCA_039961895.1 Phycisphaerae bacterium
GTAATCCAGCGGGCGGTGATAGGTGACCACGCGGACGGCGCGGGCTCCGATACGCTGCTTGACGGCGGCCAGGCCGTCGCGGAGCGTCCCCACCCGATCGACCAGCCCGCGCTCGAGGGCCTGCCGCCCGGAATAGACCCGCCCGTCGGCCAGCTTGCGGATGGCGGCCTCGTCGAGCCGGGGCCGGCCGGCCTTCACCACCTCCACGAACCGCTCGTAGTACTCGTCGATCAGGTGCTGGAACAGGGCCCGCTCCTCTCCGCTCATCCGGCGGAAGGGCGAGCCGGCGTCCTTCATCGGCCCGGACTTGATCGCGTCGGTCGAGACTCCGATCTTCTCCAGCGTGCCGGCGAGGCTGACCTGGAGCATGATCACGCCGATGCTGCCGGTCACGCTGGTCGGGTGAGCGATGATCTCGTCGGCGGCGCAGGCCAGGTAATATCCGCCGCTGGCGGCCACGTCCATCATCACCGCGACCACCGGGCGCTTTCCGCCCGTCCGCTGCCTGAAGTGCAGCAGCTCGCGGTACATCACGTCCGAGGCGGTCACCGACCCGCCGGGCGAGTTGATCCGCAGCAGCACCCCGCGAACGGACGGGTCGCCGGCGGCCTTGTCCAGCTTCTCGACGAACAGCGACACCGGGTTTTCGCCCTCGCCCAGCAGTGAGAACCGATGGCCGTTCATGATGACGCCGGACACGTCGATGAGCACCAGCTTGGCCGGCGACCAGCCGCCCTCGTCGATCAGCGTGGATTCCTCCAGCGAGCGGTCGGCGGGAATGGGCTCGATCCGGTAGGCTGTCGGACCGCACCCGGCGGCGAGCGCCAACGCGAGGGCCAGCAGACATCCGGCGGGGCGGCGGAAGCCATGCTCAGTCACGATTGCATCTCCACGAGCACCGGTCGGCGCGACCGGCGGCCGGCATTGTACGATCACACCGCCGGCTCGCAAACCGCGGTGCCGCGGCGGCCTGTCGGTCCGTGACGCATGGGGCGGGGGCAAGCAATGTAGCGGCCCGCCCCCGTGCGGGCCGTGGAAGACCCGAAACCGTTCCAGCGGCCAGCACAGGGGCCGGTCGCTACGGAATTCAGGTCCCGCGGATTCAGTCACGCACCCCGGCCTGTCCGGAGGGGGGGGGGCGGTCCGGGATGGCGCGAATCCCGTCACGGATCCAGCAACCGTTCGTAGTCGTCGGGAGTGTTCAGGTTCATCAGTTGTCGTTCCTGACGCGGTCCGGCATTCAGCGACCGAAGGCGCGAGGCGGCCAGCAGGCGGTTCAGGCTGCGTCCCCCGTCACGCAGTTCGGCGACGGCGGGTTCCAGAAGACGGGGGTGGTACAGCGCGCAGCAGGCGTGCCAGCGGTCAGGCCGTCCCGAGCAGCGAAAGGCGACCGCGTCGCAGTCGGCACCGGCCGCCGACCCCAGCCGGTTCAGAAGTCCGGGCTCCAGCAGCGGCAGGTCGCAGGCCAGCAGCAGACCCCAACGCGAGCCGGCATACTCGAGGAGCCGAATCAGCCCGGCCAGCGGGCCCGCCCCGCAAACGCCGTCGCGCAGCACGCGGACGCCCGCCAAGGCGGCGGGCAGTTCCGGACCCTGCCCGAGGATGACCCACTCGGATATCCACGGCCCGGCTCGCGTGACCGCGCCGGCGACGTGCTCGATCATGGTGCGGCCATGAGGCATCGGCAGGGTGGCCTTGGGCCGGCCCATGCGGGTACTGCCCCCGCCGACGAGGATGCCCGCCACGCACGCGATGTCGGGACCCTGCTTCACGACCGCACTCTTCTCACTCATCCGACCGGTACCCTCCCAGCGCCGGCGGTATCCTTCATACGATACTCCTCTCAGGGCACATTATATTCCTGGAGCGCATGCCGGATCATCCTCCCCGGTTTCCACGATCGGCAGGCGAACCGCCGCCGGCCGGGGCTCGCCGACCCGGCAGCGCAGGGCCTGGGCGGCCAGCGTCAGGTACTCAACGCCCGACCGGGCCAGCGCATCGGCCAGGGAGTGGGCCGTCGCGTTCAGATGGTCCGCGATAAACGACCGCGACGCTTCCGCGCAGATTTCGCGCCCCCCGGCGTCACCCTCCATGTCCGCGTAAGCTTCCTTCATGCGCAGAAAAGCCACGAATCCGGCCTCGATCGCCAGGTGGTCGGGCGGCTCGCAGGCCGCGGGGCGATACGCGAAGGCGTCGTAGTATCCGCGCAGTTCGGAGAGCAGGGCGCCGGGCAGCAGGTCTTGATGATAACTGACTTCACGGACGGCGGCCGGCCCGCCGGGCCCGAACGTGCTGTGGTACAGGCCCGGCGAGGCCTCCGCGCAGACCGCGGCCGCCGCCTGGAGCCGTTCATCCGTGACCTGGCCTGCCAGGGCGGCGACCTGTGAAGCCCAATCCGGGCCCGGACATTCGAAAAACAGGCTGATGAGGCGCCATTCGGCCGCTTCCTTCAGCAGCGCGACCGCCGTCGGACTCAATTCGATCGTCGGAGCACTCATGGTTGTCCCCGCACGGCCAGAGGAATCCAGCCGGTCCGCATCTTCACCGCGCCGGCCTCCTGCTTGGACCCTTCCCAGACGGCGAAGGCGACCTGGGAGCGTGTCGGACCGGTCAGGCCGTCGGGCATTCGGCGGACGATCACGACCGCCCAGCCCGCGGGCGTCCGCTTGCCCAAACCCTGGGACCCGGCCGGCGGCGCGGGCGCCAGCGTGCCGGGGCCCTCCGCGACCAGGTCCTGAACGGCCGAAGCGTGCGGACCGGCCACCGGGTTGCCCACCGCCCGGGCCGGGGCATAACGCAACGCCATCTCGCGCTGGGCGCTCGAATCCGGCGACAACGAAGCGGCCTGGAACGGGTAGTGGTCGATCGCGGCGTTGGGATACAGGTCGTTGATGGAATCGCCGCGGCCGTTCACGTTGGCCTGCCAGGCGGCGCTCCAGTAGGTGATCTCGACGGGCCGGCCGGGCTCGCCCATCTGCGGCGCCGGCACGTTGGGCTCGATCTTCGAGGGCAACTGCACGGCACAGGCGTCGCTGAACCGGGCCGCGCCGGGCAGGTCATTGGCGACGGCGTCCGCCCACTCCAGCCGGAAGCCGATGCGGGCCCCGTCGGTCAGGGCCCGCACCCGGACCTCGGGCGTGCTGGCCAGCGTCTGGCGCGGCTCGACCAGGTCCTGCAAGAGCAGGACCGCGACGTGCTCGGGGGCCCGTTGCCAGGCGGCATCGAGCGGATCCAGCGGAACCGCGGCATGGGCGACGGCCACGACCTCCGCGACCGGCACCGGCGGTGCCTGCCGGCAGGCCGGCGCGCCCACCAGCCCCGCAGCCAGGGTCGCGATCACGACGGATACGACGTTGCGTCTCATGATGATCTCCTCACGGGCAGTTGGTTCGCGCGACCTGGTACTTCTCATCGAAGGCCTTGCGGACGTGCACCGGTTCCCGCAGCGGCACGCGGAGGATCTCCCGGCCGGTTTCGTCCTGGGCGATGACCTGTTCGTCCTGGCGGCGCCAACGCGGGACGACCTTCTCGGTGCAGCCGAACAGCCCCAGCAGACCGGCCAGATCGGGATCGCCGGCGGCGGACTGGTAGGTCCTGACGGCCGCTTCCGCGCGCGGTCCGAACATCTGCCGCAGGAACGATACGGGAGCGTGCACCGGCGGAATGTAGTACACGTTGGGCTCCAGCCCGAACTGCGGGAAGAGCGGCAGGGCCACCTTCCGCACGTGCACCAGATAGTCGATGGGATTGTCGGGGCTGGCTTTCTCGGGCGTGGAGATCCACCCGGCCAGGCGGATCTTGCCGATGCAGTTGACGAAGCACTGCGGCTGTTCGCCGGCCTCGAGCTTGGGGAAGCAGGCGATGCACTTCTCCGACGTGCCGGTGATGGGGTTGTAGAACACCTTCTTGTAGGGGCAGGCCTGCACGCATTCGCGGTAACCCCGGCAGCGCGACTGGTCCACCAGCACCACGCCGTCCTCCGGGCGCTTGTAGATCGAGGAGCGCGGGCAGGAGGCCAGGCAGGCCGGGTAGGTGCAGTGGTTGCAGATGCGGGCCAGGTAGAAGAACCAGGTCAGGTGCGGGACGCTCAGGCCGGCGCCGTTTTCGATGGTGCCGGCGCAGTCGTCCTCGCCGACGTTGGGATAGGCGTAGTCCTTGTCGTCGGGCCGCCAGCCGAGGACGCGCTTGCCGGCCGGGGCGGCCTCGAAGAGCGTGCGGCCGGTGTATTCCCCGCCGTGCCACTCCTGCGGGCCCAGCATCTTGAGCAGCTTGAGGTCCCAGGCCAGCGGATAGAAGCCGTAGGGCTTGGACTCGACGTTGTTCCAGAGCATGTACTCCTGGCCCTTGCCGGTGGTCCAGGTGGTCTTGCAGGCCAGCGTGCAGGTCTGGCAGGCGATGCACTTGTTGACGTCGAAGACGGCGGCGAACTGCCTCCGGGGGCGGTGTTCGGGATACCAGTAGGACATCGAGCGGCCGATCTGCCAGTTGTGGACCACAGCCATGATTACGACTCCTTGTTCGGGGCGGCGATGAAGCCGCCGGACAGGTAGATGCTCATCTCGGCGGATTCATACCGGGGACGCAGGCCCAGGTCGGCGGGGCGCCAGAGCCCCTTGCCGTCCAGCCCGCCGGGCTCGGCCTTGGTGATCTTGACGATGGCCTCGCGGGGCGCGCCGGTCGGGCAATGCACATCGGGCAGAAAGCCCTTGCCGATGATCTGTCCGAAGATGTGCTTGCGCACCAGCGTATCGGTCATCCAGGTGGGTTTGAGCCACCCGCGGGTGGCCGACTGGTGCGATCCGGAGCGGAACATGGCCTGGTAGCCGGTGCGCGGGCTCTTGGCCAGCCCGTCCTTGCGCGTGGCCTGGCCCTCGCGCGAGCCGGGCGTGGCACAGTACATGTTGAACCACATGCGGGTCACGCCGCGCGGCGTGCCGGGGTAATAGCGGGCCCGGCACAGCAGACGGGCGAACTCGTAATCGCGCGGGTTCTTCTGCCAGCCGCGGAACGGACGGTCCTCCGGGTCGGGGTCGATCCACACGTAGTCGCCGTCGTGGACGCCCAGCTCGCGGGCGTCGAGGGGGTTGATGTCCACGTACCCTTCGGTGACGAAGGGGGCCCGCTTGTCGTGACGGTACAGGTCGCCGAACGGGCCGAAGAGCACCGCGATCATGTCGGTGTCGATCGGCGTGGTGTGCGAGCCGTGGCGGTACTTGGGGGTGTGGAAGACGAACCGATAGCCGTCCCTGGCCAGCGGGTGGGGGGTGTTCTTCTCCTCGGCCCAGGTCCTGACCACGTTGCGGCCCTGGCGGGTCTCGCAGGACAGGTCGGTCCTGGCCACGCCGTAGTCCTCGGGCGCGGCCGGGCGGATGGCCTCGTGCCGGGGGGCCACGATGACGTTGGGCTCATAGAAGGTCGAGTCGACCGGCTCGCGGTGCACGGGCAGGTTCTCGCCGGCCTCGATGAATTCGTTCTCCTCGCGGTAGCTCTCCAGCCGCCCGCTCTTGGTGTACCAGGGGCGCGAGTCGGCGGTCTGTTCGTAACCGACCGACTTGGGCGTGGTGCGGGTGTTCATCAGCACCGGCACGCCCTCGGCGGCCTTGGCCTCCAGATCGGCGAACTGATAGCCCCTGGTATTGGTCGAGCCGTTCAGGATGCGCTGGAGATACACCTCGGTCCTGTTCTCGCGGACGAACTTCCAGTAGTCCTCGAAGCGCTGATCGCCGGTCAGGGCGGCCAGCTTCGCGCCGACCAGGGCCAGCACCTCGACGTCGCCCAGGGTGTTGAAGATGCGCGGCAGCGGCGTGCGCGGGAAGACGGTCAGGAACGGATTGGTCACCGACGCGGTCATGTCCGGGTGCTTGAGTTCGGCCCAGGAATCCACGCCGAAAACCACGTCGGCCCACTCGCAGGACGGCGTCCACCACCATTCGTTGACCGCGATCATCTCGATCCGCGGCAGGACGTTGACGACCGTGTTGTAGTGCCATTTCACGTTGCCGAGGATGGAGTTGGCGTTGGCGAACCACATGGACTTGGTCGGGGCGGGGATGTGCGTCGATCCGGTCAGGAGCCTGTTGCCCACGCGCAGCGGATGGTCCTCGTGGTTGTAGTAGTGGGCCGATTCGGGCTTCCAGTACTGCCGGGGCCGGGCGGGCTTGGCGGGGTCGAGTTCGATGTCGAAGGGGTTCTCGTTGATGTACTGCGGGGCGCCGTTGAACAGGGCCACGCGGTGGTTGCCGGCGTAGGAGCCGACGTTGCCGCCGATCCTGCCGACGTTGCCGGTGAGGGCGGCCAGCAGGAAGATGGTGCGATCCTTGTTGTCGTTGTTGAAGAACTGATTGGGACCCATGCCCACGGTGAAGAGGGTGGTGCCGGGTTCCCTGGCCAGGTGGCGGGCGAGGGACTCGACCGTCGCCGCCGGGGCCCAGGTCATCTCCTCGGTGGTCTTGAGATCGAAGTGGGCGGCGTATTCGCGCACCAGGTCGAAGACCGGGCGGCAGCGGACCTTGGTGCCGTCGGCCAGCACCACCTCGACCGGGCCCTCCAGCAGGGCGTCGCCCACCGATGATTTCTCGCCGACTTCGTCGCGCGACAGCGGGCGGGGAGCGTTGGCGGCGCGGTCCCACCAGACGAAATCGCCCCACTCCTGGCGCATCTTCTCGGGGATCAGCATCTCGCGCTGGGCGCCCGGGGGGGGCTCTTTTTCGCCCTCGGCCAGCACGCGCGTCTGGTTGGCCAGGCCGGCGGGTTTATTCCCGAACACCTCCGCGGCCCGCAGGTACTTGAGCGTGTCCGTGCGCACCAGGATGGGCAGGTCCGTCCACCGGCGGACGTAATCGGCGTCGTACAGCTTCTCCTTCATGATGACGTTGGCCAGCCCCAGGGCCAGCGCCGGCGTGGTGCCCGGGCGGACCACGATCGCCTCGTCGCCCTTGGTGCAGGTGGCCGAATACTCGCACGCGATCACCACCACGCGCGTGCCCTTGATCCGGGCCTCGGTCAGCCAGTGGGCGTCGGGCATCTTGGTGGTGATCCAGTTCATGCCCCAGACCACGACGGTCTTGCAGTGCTCGACGGCGTTCAGATCGAACTCGATGGTCTGCTGCCCGGTGACCATGGGGTGGCCCGGGGGCAGGTCGGTGTGCCAGGAGTAATTGTCGAAGCCCTTGCCGCCGACGGCCTGATCGGGGCCCACCTTGCGGATATGGGCATCGAGCAGGGCCATGGCGTTGGCCATGCGGTACAGGCCGAAGACCCGGGTCATGCCCAGCAGGGGCATCCCGCCGCGGAACTTGAGCACCTGCACGCCGGCGCCGCCGGTGGCCTCGACCGTGACCGGATCGTAGTGCTGGGCCAGCAGTCGCTTCTTGCCTTCTTCTCCGGTGTATGTTTCGGCGATGTTCTTCAAGGCGGCGGCCACGAGGGCCGCGGCCTCGTCATGGCCGACCCGCACCCACTCGTCGCGGCCCCGCTGAAAAAACTCGCGCGGGGGCAGTCCGTCGCCGCCGCGCGGAAAGCCGGCCTCCACCCATTTCTTGAACCCCGCCCGCACCATGCACTGGTTGATCCGCCGGTCGCCGTACAGCCGGCGGGTCAGGGCCAGGCCCTTCTGGCAGACCCGCGGGTCCCAGCGGTGCGAGGCCCGGTTGCCGTCCAGGTCCGTGGCCTCGCCGTAGCGCATGGTCGGGCCGATCCGCGTGACCACCCCCGAGCGCACGTAGCCGTGCAGCAGGCAGTTGTGCGTATCGTTGGGCGCGCACAGGAACGTGAACCTGGAGTCGTATTTCCACAGGTCGCGGTAGGCGTTCTCCCACCCGCGGGCCGGATAGGTGGCCAGCGGGTTGGTGACGGCCTCCAGGCCGAAGGCCCTGCCGGTGGACGCGACCAGGGCCCCCAAGCCCGCGGCGCTGACGGCCTCCAGGAAATCCCGGCGGCTGATGCGGCTGTTGCTCATGGCGTCTTCTCCCAAGTGCGGATGTAGGCAACGATGGCTTCGATCTCGGCGCGAGTCAGGGCCGGGTGCACCGGCGAGGAGTAGCTGAAGCCTTCCATCGAGGTGCCGCGCCGTCCGCGGCTGACGGTCTCGACCAGGTAGGTGTCGTCGGCGGTGGCGAGGAAGACGGGGTTGCTCAGGGCGGTGCCTTCGGCGCCCTGTCCCCTGGTGCCGTGGCAGCCGGCGCAGTAGGCGTCATAGAGCCGCCGGCCGTCGGCCGGGTCGGCCTTCACCCAGCGCGGCTCGGCCGGGCGCGTGGCCGGGGGCTCGCCTCCGCCGGAACGCCGCAGATACTTGACCAGCGTGTCGATTTCTTCCGGCCGCAGGCCGCCCTCCTTCTCGCCCCAGGCGGGCATCCGCCGTCCGGGCCGCCCGCGGTGAATGCTCGCCCGGAGAAAATCATCCGTCGCCACGGCCAGAAAATCCGGGTTCATGACCGCCGGGAAGGCCGGCATGCCCGGGTATCTCATGCCCTCGCCCGCCGGCCCGTGGCAGGCGGCGCAGAAGGTGGCGTAGAGCGTCGGTCCGTCGGTCGAGAACTCGCGCTCGCCGAAGCGCTCGGCGCGGACGCGGTCCTTGGGCCAGTAGCTCTCGGGGTATTCGCTTCTCCGCAGCGAGAACATGTAGAAGGTGAGCAGGTCGATCTGCGGTTCGGTCAGGCCCAGGGCGGGCATCTGCGAGCCGGGCACGACCTTGGCCGGCGAGCGGAAGTGCTCGGCGAACCAGTTGGCCAGCGTCGGCGCCCCGGGCACCGCGCTGAAGTCGATCCGGCCGGGGTCATTCTCGCCCACGCGGGTCAGGTCCGGCCCGTCGTCGCCGCCCACCCCGCCGACCTTGTGGCAGCCGCGGCAGCCCAGCGAATGGAAGAGGGCCTTGGCCTCGACCAGCTCGGGGGCGCCCACGCGCGACGAGAGATAGACCTCGATGGCCCGGCGGTCATCGTCCTGGATGGGCGCGAAGGACGTTCGCCAAGCTCCGGTCTGGGCGGTCTGATGTTTCTGAAGGTGGCTTGCGTACCAGCCGGCGTCGTAGCCGCTGGCCCCCGCGCGGGACAGATCCGGCGCCTCGACGGCGACGGCGGCGCCGGGGCGGATGGTCCCGCCGCGTCCGTCGATGCGATGGCAGGCCAGGCAGTCGTAGCGCTCGACGAGCTTCTGGCCGCGGCCGAGCGTGGCCCGGTCGGGCACGCGGATGTGCGTGTGGCAGCTCCCGCAGCCGGCATAGGCGTAGCGGAGGGGGATCATCGGCTCAGGCCAGAAGTGCACCTCGCCGTGGGCGTCGGCCTTTTCGGTGGCCCGGCCCTGGCCCGCGTGGCAGACGGTGCAGCCGTAATCGGCCGGGTCGTGAACCACCGGTTTGTGCGCCGCCGTCACCGGCGGACCTATCACGCCCTGCTCGCCGGGGGCCATGCCCACGTGGCAGGAGACGCAACGGTCGGCGGCCTTGAGGGCCGGCACCACGACCTGGCGCAGGTGAACCGGAATCGGGCCGCCTTCCGTCCGGGCCGACTTCTGAATCCGCCGCCAGTCCTTCAGGACGTTCTCCTGAACGGCGGCGGCGATCAGCAGGACGAGCACGCCGAGGCTGGATACGAGCAGCAGGTATTTGTTCTTGTTCATGGGGCTATCGCCGTACGACGCCTCGCAACACTCAAGAAGGTCACAGCACTCACCGTTCTCAGTTCCTTCGCGTCGCGGCCAGCGAGAGGCGGAGGGTCAATGCATCGGCCACTGTGCCGGCGACCAGTAGAACACCCAGTTGGGTCCTCGGAAGTACGTCCCGATGACCGTCAGCACCACAAACCCGCACAGGCAGCAGGTGAACAGCCCCATCGCTCCGGCCCGTGTGGAGGCGTAGCGCTTCACCAGCCAGACCGAATACAGGCCGTAGAGCAGCGCCAGGATCGTGCCCGGGTTGATGAAGGTGATCACCAACTGGGGGACGTCGGGGAACCATTCGCGGAACCAGCCGAAGCGGATGGCGACGGCCTCGACGAGCAGGGCGGCGGCCAGCCCGAACAACGCCGCCCGCGCGACCAGCTTCCAGCCCCCCGGCCCGCCGAACCACTCGCCGGTCCCGGCGGTCTCCCGATCCAGGTAGGGGATCAGCCCCAGCCCCAGCACCACCAGCGTGGGAATGCCGATCCCGCCCATGAACGCCGAGAAGGACACCAGCTCCTGCAATCCGAGGAAATACCAGGGGGCCTTGGCCGGGTTCTCGGGCACGTTGGGATTGGCCAGTTCCTTCAGCGGCGCGTCGGCCAGCAGCGCCAGCCCCAGGCAAACCAGGATGGTGAGCATGAGCACGCCGGCCTCGGCGTAGAACAGGTGGGGCATCGAGGGGACGGTGTTCTCGGGGCTCTGGCCGACGGCCGGCGTCCGGCCGCGGACGATGGCCGCGAGCTGATAGGTCTTCTGCGGCGCCTCGGTGAAAACCGGGTAGGTGTCCGGCGGCGGCGGGCCCAGGCGGCGATCGACGTCCGCCGGCTTGGCCAGCCCCCCGTCCTTGCGGATCCGCCAGAAGTGCACCGCCATCAGCATGGCCAGCGCCAGCGGCAACAGCATCACGTGCAGCACGTAGAAACGGATGAGGGCCTCCTCGCCGACCACGTCGGAACCCAGCAGCAGTTGCCGCTGGAAGCCGCCGGGGTCGAAGGAATCGGTGACGCCCAGCGCGTCCGTGATCTCGCGGGGCGACTGGGCGATGTTGGCCCCGATGGTGATGGCCCAGTAGGCGAGCTGGTCCCACGGCAGCAGGTACCCGGTGAAGGACAACGCCAGCGTGACCACCAGCAGGCCCATGCCGATCAGCCAGTTGAACTCGCGCGGCCTGCGGTAGGCGGCGGTGTAGAAGGCCCGGGCCATGTGCAGGATGACCACCACCACCATCACGTTGGCCGCCCAGCGGTGCAGGTTGCGGATGAACTGCCCGGTGGGCACCACGAAATGGATGTCCTTGATCGACTCGTAAGCCACGTCGGGATAGGGTTTGTAATAGAACATCAGCAGCACGCCGGTCAGCAGGGTGATGAGAAAGGCCGAGACGCCGGCGATGCCCAGGCCGAAGGTGGTGGTCCAGCGCAGGCTCCAGCGGTGGGTTCGGACGGCGTGCAGGTGCAGGAAGACGTTGCCGAACACGAAGTTCGAGCGCGTCCGGTCGGTGGTGGGGGCACCGGTGCGGAAGGCCGAGCGCAGAATCCTCCGCGGGGCCTGGCGGACGTTGCTCCAGAAGCCGCGCAGCGACGAGGCCGAGTCGGTCGGCGGGCGGGTCGGTGGTGAAGCGGTCGTGCTCATAGCTTCACCCGTGTGCCGGCGGGCACGGTTTCGCCCTCATCGACCACCACCTGCCCGCCGGCGACGCTGACCTTGTGCCAGGCCAGGGCCCGCGGGGCCGGTCCCTTGGTCACCGCGCCGTCGCGGGCGAACTGCGAGCCGTGACAGGGACACTCGAAGCCCTCCGGCAGCGTCTTGACGATGCAACCTAAGTGCGTGCAGATGGTCGAGACCGCGTAGACGCCCTGGTCGTCCTTGAAAAGGGCCACCGACCGGCCGGGCGGAACGAAGGGCGTGCCGGGCGGCAGCGATTCGGGCAGGCTGACGCGGTACTTCTTCGAGGGGCTCGAGAGCACGGCGGCCTTGGGCAGCCGCATGGCCCCGATGGCCGCGAAGGCCAGGGCCGATAGCGCCGCCCACACCGCCGAGAGCCCCAGGAAATCCCGCCGGGGCACCGGCTCGGGGGCCAGGCGTGATCCGTTGTGGGCCGGTTGCGCGTTCATTGGCAGCTCCAGGTGGTCGTGAAAGTCACTCGTTCCATGGTGATCGCGTCGGCCGGGCACCGGGCCGCGCACAGGGCGCAGCGGATGCAGCGGTCTTCATCCTTGAGGATGGCGGAGTTGTCCTCGAAGTCGGCGTCGGGCCCCAGCGCGCCGTCGATCGCCGCCTGAACGCCGGGGGTTGGAGCCATCTCGGCCAGGGCCACCAGCTTGAGGCACTGCGTCGGGCACACGTCCACGCATCCCCCGCAGAGCACGCAGCGCCGCCCGTCGAACACCGGGGTGACGCCGCAGTCCAGGCAGCGCGAGGCCTCGCGCATGGCCTGGGCCGGCTGGTAGCCGGTCTCGACCACCGCGGCAGCGGAACCCGCCGGATGGCCTCGTACCCGCGCTCCCGGGTATAGCCGGGCAGCGGGACGTGGGCGGTCAGGGCTTCCATCTCGATCTTCCGCCCGGTGAGGTGGCGATAGACGGAGCGGGCCGCGGCCTTGCCCGAGGCCACCGCGTCGATGAGCAGGCGCGTCCCGTGGGCCAGGTCGCCGGCGACGAACACGCCTGGCGCGGTGGTGGCCAGCGTGGCCGAATCCACCTTCAGCCAGCCCGGGCGCATCAGCTCGATGTCCCCGCCCCCGTCGCGCAGAAAATCAAGGCTGGTGGCCTGCCCGACGGCCAGCAGGACCGTGTCGCAGGGGATGGTCAGCCGTTCCGCGTCGTCAAAGACCGGCGCGAAACGCCGGTGGTCGTCGTAGACGCGCACGCACCGCCGGAAGGTCACGCCGCTCACGGCTCCGCCCGCGTCGCGGACGATCTCCACCGGCCCCCACCCGTTGGCCCGGATGATGCCCTCCTCGTCGCCTTCGATGATCTCGACGGTATCGGCGGGCATCTCCTCGAGCGTCTCCAGCGAGACCAGGTGGACTTTGGGGGCTCCCGGCAGACGAGCGGCAGTACGGGCCGTATCGTAGGCGATCTGACGCAAGACGGTGCGGGCCACGTCGTAGGCCACGTTGCCTCCGCCGATGACCACCGCTTCGCGCCCGATGTCGATGGGTTGCTGGAGCGCGACCGCGCGCAGCAGATCGACTCCCCCGTAGACCCGCGGGCCGTGTTCGCCGGGCAGGCCGAGCCGGCGCGAGGACTTGGCGCCGACCGCGAGGATGACGGCGGCGAAGTCGCGGCGCAGCTCGGCGAAGGACACGTCCCGCCCGACGGTGACACCGCAGCGGATCTCGACGCCGAGGGCCTCGATGACCGCGACTTCGCGGGCGATGAGTTCGCGCGGCAGGCGATAGGCGGGAATGCCGACGGCCAGCATCCCGGCGGGCACCGGCTCGGTCTCGAAGACCACCGGCTTGAAGCCCATCAGGGCCAGGTCGTGAGCGGCGGAGAGACCGGCCGGTCCGGCTCCGACGACGGCGACGCGCTGGCCGGCGGCCGGCGCGAAGGCCCCGGCCACGCCCGCCCGCAACAGGGCGGCCATTTCCTCGGCCCCCGCGGCGACCGCTGGAACGTAGGACCGGACCGCCCGCAGCACTTCCGCCGGCGGACGGACCTCCGGGCCGGCCTGCTCGCAGGCGAAGCGCTTGAGGGCCCGGATCGAGATCGGCCGGTCGTTGGCCACGAAGCGCCCGTCGGCGTCCACCCGCGGCACCATGCCGCGCCGGCAGGCCGCCTCGCAGGGCGCCCCGCACACCCGCCCGCAGATCGAGGCGAAGGGGTTGGGCCCGCGGGCGATCAGGTAGGCGGTCTCGAAGTCGCCGGCGGCGATGGCCCGCACGTATCCGCGCGCGTCGGTGTTCACCGGGCAGGCCACCTGGCAGGAGATCAGGCCCCGGTGATAGCCCTCGCCGGGCACTTCCACGTTGAGTCGCGCGTCGCTGGTCATGACGGGCCTTCGGAGGTGGCCGCGCCGCTCGCGCCGGACCGGGACCGGCCGGTACGGGCCGATCGGGTCGGACGGAATCCCGGGAACAGGCTGGCGGCTTCACGGTGCACGTCGGATCCCTCGATAAGGGATAATTCGGATATATATTATCCTTATTAGAATCATTCCGGGCGGCTGTCAAGGGCCCCGGCCGCGGGCCGGGCGCGTTTTCGACCGGGCGGTCGCGGGGTACGGGTCCAGGCCGGGCCGGGGCGGGCGTCCCACCCCACCTGCCACCGAACCGGCTCGGGCCACCGACGGCGTCCCGGCCGTGGACGGCGGACCTTTTGCCCTGGAACGGCCCGGCCGGCGCCGCCCGCCGGTCACAGCCCGAACAGGTCGGTGACGGCGGCCTTGACGTACAGCCCGATCAGCCCGTTGATGAAGGATTGCGTGCTGGTCGAGGCCACGCCCAGAATCTGGGTCGTGTCCGGACAGCCGCCCGGCGCCGCCTGAAGGAGGACGCCGCTGGTGCAGACGATGGTCAGCCATTTCCGCAGGGTCGTGAGCCGCATGATGAACATCTCCTTGCAGTCAGGCGCCGGCACCGGCGCCGCGGTCAGAACTTGTACGAGTATTGAACGTAGAACAGGTCCGGCTCCTCGTCCGGCCCGTTGCGCCGGTTGAAAAACCCGCTCGTCCACATGTGCGAGTAGCCCAGCAACAGCGTGGCGTGGCGGTCGATCTCCCAGGTGAGCGTCCAGTCCAGCTCGTGGCCCACCTCCGTCCCCACGCCGCCGCGCACGCTCCGGCGGACGGGCAGCCCGGTCACGCCGTAGAGCGCGTCCGTGTTCTTGTCCAGCCAGAAGGTCAGCCACGTGAGCTGAGTCGTCACCCGCTCGTGCGGTTTGAGGGTCAGATTGACGTTCTGCGACCAGATGTTCTGGCGGCCCACCTGATCGACGAGCCCCAGGTAGGCGTGCGGGGTGGGGAACAACTGGTTGAACGTGCCGTGGATGTCGTCAAAGGGGTCGTCGTCGCCGCTGGCGTAGTCGAGCCCCACGCCGATCCGCGGCTTCCAGGGCAGGTTGCTCAAGGCGTAGCCGGTGTCGGCCGACCACATCCAGGCCTGGATGGTGTCGCCGGAGGCCTTGCCCCACTGCCCGGCCAGCTCGGTGTCGTAATCCCACAGATGGGCGCCCACCGGCCGCTTGCCCCAGAAGCGCGAACCGGCCGTGTAGAGCGACAGGTCGCCCACGTCGCCGCGGCGGAAATTGGCGTTCGTGAACCGCCCCGAGTTCCGCAGCGCGAAGAAGTAGGCGTCGATGCCGTGGTCGCGGATGCCCTTGTAGGTATTGTACCAGCCGTAGAGGTGCACGTCCTCGTCGTAGCGGTCGGGGCGCTTGTTGAAGAAATCGACCGGCCGGGCGTAGAACACGTCCGCGCTCCAGGCGGGATCGTTCCAGAACACCTTGACGGCGTCCCACGTGCGGCGGACGTTGGCCCAGTCCAGGATGCCGAGCAGGCGCTGCCGGCCGTAGTTGAGCTCCTGCCGGCCGACGCGCAGGGTCAGCGGAACCTCCTCGCCCAGGAAGCGAAGGTCCGCGAAAAGCTGGTGGGCGTCGAAGCGGTCCTCGAACGGCGGCATGGGGCTCTTGTCGATGTCCTCTCCCCAGGCGCTGATGCCCTCCACGAAGACGCGGAGCAGTTTTCGGTACTCCACGTCGGCGTGGTAGTAGTAGCGATGCACGAAGTAGGTGTCCTGGGTGGGGAAGCGGGTCCGGCCGCGGCCCTCGTTGAGACCGTAGCGCTTGTGGGTCAGCGACTCGAGCCGGCCGCGGATTTCCCCGCCCAGACGGAGAGTCACGTCGTCGCCGATGTGAATCCGCTTGATGGGGTCGAAGAAGTCGGGCTCGTAGGAGCCTTCCGGGCCGTCAAGATAGCTGAAATCATCATCGTAGCGCAGCACGAAGTATTTGGGGCCGGGCTTGGGCTTGCCCGCCGCCGGTTGGGTAGCCGGAGAGGGTGCGGGCTGCATGTCGGCCGGTCGTGAAGCGGGCGGCGGCGCCGCCGCCGCGGCCGTGCCGGTCAACAGGAGTACCAGGCCCAGAAGGCGACCGCGGCCTTGGGCGACGGCGCCGGCCACCCGTCTGGAACTGGCCTGCGGGTGGTGAAGCCGCAAACCACGGGCTCGGCCGGAAATCGCGGATGCCGACGCCCGGGTTTTTCGGCCCCCTGGTTTTCGGAACCCGGCACCTGGTGTTCTCATGGTGTCTCCTTCCGAATGCTGCGTCCTGGTGTTTGACCGTTCGTCGTGCCGCCGCTGCTCCACAAGCCCGCGTCTCCGCCTCCCGCCATGAGCCCGGCGGGCTGTTGTTCATGATCGTCGTCCATGATTTCGCCGACCGGCCGCCTTGCGGGGGGTTCGGAGCGCTCGTGCGTGCCGCCGATCACCCGACCCGGTCGTACGGTCCGCCGGGGCGACGCAGGGCGCCAGGACGCACGGTATCTTTCGTGAACCACCCCCACCTGGCACCGGCTGACGAAGGAACTGCTCGAGCGTCCAGCGGGACATGACCCCCACGATGGCCTGATGCAGCTCCGCGGCGGCCACGTGAAACCCGCACGTGCCCGCCAGCGTCCCGGTTTCCGCGCAGAAGTCCGGCAGGATCGTGCCCTGGCAGGCTTCCACGACGGCCAGAAAGGTGATCGCCGCCGGGGACCGGTTCAGCTCGATCCCGCCCATGACTCCCCGATGAGCCCGCAGGATGCCGGCCTTGGCCAGCAGCCGGGCCACCTTGGCCATGTAGGTCGGCGATTCGCCCAGGGCCTCCGCGATCCGCCGGATCGAAAAGGGTTCCTCCGACCGTGCCAGACCCACGTGCACCAGCGTCCGTATGGCGGTGAGGGTCGTCTGGTTGAGCATGAGGAACCCGTTCAAACACAGACAAACAGGATAACTATTATCCTTATTACCATCGTCATTCCCATCCGTCAAGCCCCATCCGAAACCGGAAAAGTGCCCGCGGGCAACGCGCCCGTATGTACTGTCACCGGGGTGGGACCGGCATCCTGCCAGACTCTGTGGGAGCGGCGTCCTGCCGGTCAGTGCGGGACCGGTTTCAGCCGGTCCGGGTTCGGGATATCGGGGTGCAGGCTGCATCCGCGCGGGCCCGTGGGGGCGCGGGGCGCCAGGCGCCTACCCGGCGGCTCCGAAACGACGGCGGGTGCCCGTGCGCCCTGGAGATGAGGCGCGGGGGGCGGGATCATCGCCCACCAGATCACGGCGCCGGCCTGCCGAGGGCGGCACGGCCGAACCGGCCAGCAGGACTTCCGCCGTCTGACGGGCCGTCGCCGCCGCGTCGATCACGTTGCCGGCGTGTCGGGCGGCGATCGCCCCGCTGATCAGGATCATCAACTGCTTGGTCAGATTCTCGGGTTCCGGGAGCCCGGCGGCCTGAACCCGCAGCAGCAGCTCGGCCGCGATATGCCGCCCGTGATCCGCCGCCGCCCGATGGATCGGATCCTGGGGCGAGGCGAACTCGGTGGCCGCGTTCATGAACAGGCACCCGCGAAAGTCGGGACGCTGGAACCAGTCCGCCAACAGGTCGAAAAACGCCAGCACCTGGGCTCGCGGGTCGCTGCCGCCGTGGCGGCGCATGTGAGCGATGGCCTCGGCGATGTCGCGGCGGTCGCGCTGATCGAGCACTGCGAGGATCAGGTCGTCCTTGGACTGGAAGTGCTTGTAAAACGCGGTCTTGGAGATGCCGACGGCGGCGATGATCTGGTCCAGGCCCACGGCCTGGAAGCCGGAGGTGTAGAACAGGTCGGCCGCCGTGTGGATGAGCCGGTCCCGGGTGCGCTCCGCCATGACTCCTCCGAACGTCGGCCCCAGCCCGAGGGGGTGTACCTGAAGTCAACCCCAGAGTGCATCAAAAGTCAACTGTAGGCGCCTGCGCCGATGCGTCTAAACTGGGAACCGGGTCGTTCGGGAACCCGGTCCAACAAACCCGGCGTGTGTCCTTACAGACGGGCCGCTTCTTCGTCCGTGGCCGCGAAGCCGCCGTGCTCGTTCGGCGGCACGGATGCGCTCTCGATGGGATGTCCCTCGGAAGCGACACGCGCCAAACTCAGGAGCCTGTTCGATGAGCGATATGCTGACGACCTTGGATCGAATCGGGACCCCACAGCGCCGGTGCGGGCGCGTCGGAGGCTGGGCGACGTTGATTTACGGGCTGTTGTGCTATGCCGTGTTCGGCGTGACGATTCTTTACGCGATCGGATTTCTCGGTGGCCTGCCGGTGCCTAAGACTGTCAACGACGGCGCGGCCCGTCCGCTGGGAGAATCGCTGCTGGTCAACACCGGCCTGCTGGCCTTATTCGTGGTTCAACACACCATCATGGCCCGGCCGGCGTTCAAACGCTGGTGGACGCGGTTCATCCCCGAACCGGCGGAACGCAGCACGTTCGTGCTGGCGGCCAGTGCGTGCCTGGGCCTGTTGTTCTGGCAATGGCGGCCGATGCCTCAGGTGATCTGGAGCCTGACCGGGCCTGTCGCCTGGCTGCTGACCGGGCTTTCGCTGGCCGGCTGGGCCATCGTCCTGATCGCCTCGGCCACCATCAGCCACATGGACCTGTTCGGTGTACGGCAGGCCTGGCTGCGCTTTCGGAACCGCCCCTACGTCCCGGTCGGTTTCCGCTTGGCGGGGCTGTATCGGCTCGTTCGGCACCCGCTCATGCTCGGGTTCCTGATCGCGTTCTGGTCCGCTCCGACCATGACGCTCGGGCGTCTTTTTTTCGCGTTCATGACCACCGGCTATGTCCTCTTCGGCACCTGGATCGAGGAGCGCGATCTGATCGCCGCGCATGGTGAGCGCTACCTGGACTATAAGCGGCGGGTGCCCGGGCTGATTCCGTGGCCCAGACCGTCGGTGGCGGTATCCGGCGCTCGTTGACCGTCGTCCGCTCGGACGCCGAAAGCGAACCACCGCGCGAACGCACCTGGACACTTCAATTCATGACCAATCAGAAGCTTAAGGTGATCCGCGCCGAATTGCGCCGCCGCGGTCGGGGCGCATCACTTTTTCGTGTACCTTCCACCTGGCGACGGGCCCCATCCTGAAAGCGGCTCATCCGCGAATCGTCTTCAGGAATTTCGCTCAAACCGCAGTTTCCGAACTTGCCTTGGACGGTTGGCGGACATAAAGATCAATAGTGGCTCAAGCACGGCGTCCCGTCTCCCTTGCCGTGCGAAGGGCCGAACGGCGGGTAATCTCCGGGTGGGTTCCTCGCGCCGCCCGGGGATGCTTGTTTCCGCCCGCTGTGGATACGTGTCTCCCTTCAATACAGTGGCGGCATTTACGGGTCGCTGAAGAGAAGAGTATCGTCGTTTCGACTCGAGCGCGATGGGGGTGAGTGGGGTGGCAGGGTGTGGTCCACGCCTGCGCGTGCTTTCCGGAAGGGAGTCGCCCGCGTCGCAAGTGCCCTGGTGAATGCGCACCTGCGCGAGCGGATGGGTTGCCCGCGATGGAGTCTGGGCCTGCGCCCCCGGGGCAGGCGCGAGGCTCCATCGCCGCGTTTGGGGCGGGTGATTGACCGGCAGCGCGCGGTGCGGCAGGA
>JABRVU010000407.1:0-9303 GCA_039961895.1 Phycisphaerae bacterium
GGTCAGCATCGCGTCGAGGGCCCGGATGCCGGTGCCGACGGGCCGCGTGATCCGCGGACGCCGCAAGGCCCGCGTGCGCGTGAGCGAACGGCTGCTGGGGCGGGTGGTGGACGGGCTGGGGCGGATCATCGACGGCGGCGCGCCCGTCGAGCCCGAGACCTTCTATCCGGTCTACCGCGACGCGCCCCGGGCCTTGCGGCGTCCGCGGATCACGCGGCCCGTCGGCACCGGCATCCGGGCCCTCGACGCGATGCTGACCATCGGACGCGGGCAGCGCCTGGGGCTCTTCGCCGGCACCGGCGTGGGTAAAAGCGTCCTGCTGGGCATGATGACCCGCTACACCGACGCCGAGGTGGTGGTGGCGGCCATGATCGGCGAGCGCGGGCGGGAGGTGAACGAGTTCATCGACAAGGACTTGGGCCCCGAAGGGCGCAAGCGGACGGTCATGGTGCTCAGCACCTCGGATGAGTCGCCGGTGCTGCGCGTGCGGGCGGCGTTCGTGGCCACCGCCATCGCCGAGTATTTCCGCGACCGCGGCAGGGACGTGCTGCTGCTGATGGATTCGCTGACCCGCACGGCCATGGCCCAGCGCCAGATCGGCCTGGCCGCCGGCGAGCCGCCCGCCACCAAGGGCTACACCCCCAGCGTGTTCGGGCTGCTGCCCCGGCTGCTGGAGCGGGCCGGGCGGACCGAGCGCGGCAGCATCACCGGCCTCTACACCGTCCTGGTGGAGGCCGACGACATCAACGACCCGATCGGAGACGCGGCCCGCGGCATCCTCGACGGACACGTCTGGCTGTCGCGGACCCTGGCCAACAAGGCCCACTATCCGGCCATCGGCGTGACCGAGAGCGTCAGCCGGGTCATGGCCGACGTGGTGGACGAGGAACACGCCCGGGCAGCCCGCGTGGTCCTGCGGGCCCTGGCGGTGTGGAACGAGATCGAGGACCTGGTCAACATCGGCGCATACGCCGCCGGCTCCAACCCCGCGTTCGACGCGGTCATCCAGACGCGCGGGGCGGTGCTGGCGTTTCTGCAACAGGCCATTGCCGAGAAAGTCGCCTTCGCCGACGCCCGCGGCCAGCTCCTGGCCCTGGCGAAGCTGATCGAGGAGACGCAGGCGAAGTTGGGCAAAACGCACGCGCGCTCGGCATGATGACAACGGTTCCTCTGGTTTCTGGTTCCTCGTTGGAAGCGACGGGCCCGAAATGCCAGGAACCGGTAACCAGGAACCAGAAACCAGAATCCGGGAACCCGTGGTTTTATGGCGAAACGATTCGTATTCCGTTACGAGACGTTGCTGAAGATCCGCCGGCAGCACGAGGATCGGCACAAGCGTATCGTGGCCGAGCGGCTGGGTCAGATCGCGGCGGCGCGCGACCGGCTTTCCGCCCTGCAAGGCCAGATCGCCGACGAGGAGGCGGCCATCCGCGCCGGGCAAGGCGCCGGCACCATCGACATGCAGCAGTTGATCCGCCACCGCCACTGGCTGGGGCATCTGCACAAGAGCGCGCTGGAGACGCAGGCGTCGATCCGGGCGCTGGAGGCCCGCCTGGCCCAGGAACGGGCGGCCCTGGCCGAGGCCGTCAAGCAGCGCAAGATGCTCGATAAGCTCAAGGAACGCCGGCTGGAACGCCACTTGCAGGAGCAGGACCGGCAGGAGACCCGCGCGGACGACGACCTGACCACCGTCCGGTTTGTTCACGATGCGCGGCGGCCGGCGGAGGCCGGAACGAAAAACTGAGAACCGAGAACCGAGAACTGAGAACCGGGGACCGGTCAACAGAATGAGGCGCGTTTACCACCTATTGGCCCTTTTGGGCCTGATATTCCTGTTCGCCGCCGGCGGGATGGCGGGCTTTCTGTTTTCGACCGGGCGGCTGAACGCCGAGCGGCTCGGCCAGATCGGCCAGGTGCTGCGCGGCGAGTACCCGCGGCCGGTGGCGGCGGCCACCCAACCGGCCTCGCGGCCGGCGCCCCCGCCGATGCCCTCCCGCGCGGAAATTGCGCGGCTGCAGGCGCAAAAAGAACTCATCGAGCTGCTCAGCGAGCGGGCCCGGCAGGAACTCGATCAGCGCCGGGCCCTCAACCAGCAGATCCAGCTCGACGTCACCCGCAAGCTCGAACAGATCGAGGCCCGCGGCAGGCAGTTCCAGGAGGAAAAGAAGAAAACCGCCGAACAGGCCAATATGGGTGGCTTCGAGAAGGAACTCGAGTGGTTCAGCACCATCGACCCCAAGAAGGCCAAGGATCTGCTCATCGGGCGCAAGGAGGCCGACGCCGCCCTCATCCTCACGCGCCTGGAGCCCAACCGGGTCAAGCGGATCGTGGATGCCTGCAAGACCCCGGAAGAGATGTCCTGGATCGGGAGGATCCTGAACCAGCTTCACGTGATGGAGATTCCGACGGCCGGCGTGGAAGGTCCGGCCGGCGCCGCGAAGTGAACTGATGTCCCAGGTACAAGCGGCCAGGTTCGCGTCGCCGGCGGCCGTCCGAAAGGTCGGCCCCGGTTCGAAGCCGGTCCATGACGGTTTCGCCGCGGTCTTCGACGGCGTTCAGCAGTCGGCTCGCGCGCCGGGCGAAAAGACCCGGGCCTTGCGGGCCGATGATACGAACACGCGGGCCGAATCGACCGGCGCGGCCAGGCCCGGCCGTGTTCGACCAGACGCGAAGGCTCGAGCCGGACCGGGTTCATCGCCGGAACCCGACCGGGCTGACCGGCTCCGCCAGGTCCAGGATCGCGCCCGGGATCCGGAGCCGGCGGCGGAAAAGCGTGAAGCGGTCGCCGCCGCCTCGAACGACGCGGAAATCGCCACCGTGGGGACTGATGCGGCCGCATCAGAGGCACGGATCGAGTGCGATGCGAATACACCGGTCGACGATGAGGTGAGTCAGCAGGAGAGCAGCGAAGATGAATGCGCGCAACCATCCGTCCGCGGGCAAGGGGAGTCGCAGCCGGCCGCGGGCGTCTACCTCGGTCCGGTCGTCTCGATCAACCCGGCCGACCACGGCGTCTCAGCCGTCCGACGCGGAGCCGGCGGAGCGCCTCTATCCGGTGATGCGGTTTCCGTGCCGGCGCAGGCCCCGTCGCCGGCCGACTCGATAAGCAACGGGACACCGGCCGGCGTGACGGCCGTCGTGGGCCGGGCTTCGGGAGAGAACTCGGCCCACGTGGCCCCCGATGGTTCGTCGCCGGAAATGGCCCATCAGTCGGCCGCCAGGGGGCAGGACACGTCCCATTCCGGCAAGCCCGGCGCCCCCGCCGGTGACTTCCCGGCCCTGCTGGTTCAGGTCGGGCGAGGGCGCCAGCCGGTCTGGCCCCGGGCTTTGACTCAGACCTCTCGACCGGGCGAGTCCGACGCGACCGTGGCCATGAACGGCCCGCGCGGGGCCGAGGAGCTGGCCCGTGTCGTGCGCTCCCGCGTGGGGGCCAGGCATTCCAACCTGACGCTGCAACTGGATCCGCCCGAGCTCGGCCGCGTGCGCGTGGACGTGCGCATGCATGAGCAGGCCATGACGCTGCGCTTCGCGACCGAGAGCCAGGCCGGCCGAGACGCCATTCAGGGGCGCCTGCGCGAGCTGACCGGAGCGCTCGAGCAGCAGGGGGTCCGCGTGGAGCGCGTGGAGGTCGAGTATCGCCCTCCGCCTCCCGATCAGACGCCGCATGACCGGCCGGGTGCACACACCGACGGCCGGTTCGGCCCCGAGTCCGGCTTCCATGGCGGGCGCGAACCGCCGCCCTCGCGGGCCGATACGCCGACGTGGGAGACGCCGCCGGTCGCGGACTGGAACGCCGGCGACGAATCGCCCGCCGACACCGGCGTGGACCTGGTCGTTTGACGTCATGGATCAGGAGCAATCGCGAGAAGGTGTGAAGGTGAGAGGGTTCTACTCCCTGAAACTGAAAACCGGGAACCGAGAACGGAGAACCACGGACTCCACGTTCGTTCGGAGCAATCATCATGGACGTGAATGCGTTGACCGGAACGATCGGCCAGACGCCGCGAACCAACGGCAGCGGCATGGCCGGGCTGAGCGGCACGGATTTCATGAACCTGCTCATCAGGCAGCTTCAGTATCAGGACCCGCTCCAGCCCATGACCAACGAGGAGATGATGAAGCAGATGGCCACCATCCGCGAGCTGGAGATGAACACGCGGCTGACCGCGCGGCTCGAGCAGTTGACCGACCAGCAGCGTTTCGGCTCAGCGGCCGCCCTGATCGGCCGGCAGGTCCGGGGCACGGTCACGGATGAACAGGGCAACCCGTACGTCCGCGAGGGGGTGGTGCGCAGCGTGGTCTTCACGCCCAGGGGCGAGGTGCTGCTCCAGCTCGACAACGGCGACGTGCTGCCCCTGGCCGACCTCGAGGAAGTCACCGAGGCTCCCGCGGGTGCCGCGCAGGTTACGGCTCCGGCGGCCGGTTAACCGTGCAGCCTGAGCCCCCGCAATCATTCCGGCGGGACGACGGTGTCCCGCGGGTTTCAGGACGCTCCAGGAATGGACCTCACGTGATGTGAGTCAGGAGTCTTGTCATGGGTCTGACCAGCGCGATGTTCACCGGCCTGTCCGGGCTCAACTCGAACCAGCTGCGCATCGACACGGTGGGCGACAACGTCGCCAACGTGAACACCACGGCCTTCAAGAGCGCTCGGGCCATGTTCGAGAACCAGTTCTCGCTGACCCTGGCCCAGGGCACCGGTCCCAGCTCGACCAGCGGCGGAACCAACCCCTCGCAACTGGGACTGGGCTCGGTGCTGGGCAGCATCCAGCGCAACCTGACCGCCGGATCGATCGAGACCACCGGCGTGCCCACGGACATGGCCATCGAGGGCGCCGGCTATTTCATCGTCCGCACGCCCTCCGCCGATCAGGCCTATACCCGCGACGGCACGTTCAAGGTCGACGCCAACAAGGTGCTGGTCAGCTCCCAGGGCTACGCCGTGCAGGGATACGGGGTGGACTCGAATTTCAACATCGTGCCCGGTGCCCTGACCGACCTGAGAATCCCGTTGGGGACGCTGAGCACGGCGCGGGCGACCACGCGGGCCGGGCTGGACGGCAACCTCAACGCCAACGGGATACTCGCCGGGCAGGGCAGCGTCCTGTTCACGCAGGCCTATCAGACCGGTGGGGGGGCGCCGGCCACCGGGGCCACGCTGCTGACCGATCTGCGCGATCCGGCCGCCGGGGCCGTGCCGCTGTTTGCCGTCGGCGACGTCATCACGCTGGCCAACGCCAAGAAAGGCGGGCGCGAAGTCCCCGACGCGACCTTCACGGTGACGGCCGGCGCCACCCTCGACGACTTCACCGCGTTTCTTCAGAACAACCTGGGCATCAACACCGATCCGGCGGCCGGGGGAACGCCCGGCGTCCGCGTCAGCGGGGGCAGCATCGTCATCGAGGGCAACCGCGGCCTGGACAACGCCATCGCGATGGACCTTTCCTCGATCCGCAGCACCAACGCCGCGTTTCCCACCCCCTTCGACTTCACCGAGGTGCAGTCGGCCACCGGCGAGAGCGTCTACACCAGCTTCATCGCCTACGATTCGCTGGGCACGCCGGTGCAGGTGGACCTGACCATGACGCTGGAGTCGAAATCGACGGCCGGCAACACCTGGCGGTTCTACGCGGAGAGCCGACACGACACCGACGCCTCGCCGGTCCTGGGCCCGACCGGCACGCTGACCTTCGACGCCGACGGCCGGCTCATCGCCGTCACCAACACCACCATCCAGGTCACCCGCCAGAACACCGGGGCGGTCAGCCCTTTGCAGATCGCGCTGGACTTCAGCAACGTGACCGGCCTGACCAGCGAGGTCTCGACGCTGGTGACCACCACGCAGGACGGCTACGGCTCGGGGACGCTGACCGGCTTTTCGGTGGGGACCGACGGGGTGATCACCGGCACCTTCAGCAACGGCCTGACCCGCAACTTAGGCCAGCTCGCCCTGGCGACCTTCACCAACCCCGACGGACTGGTGTCGGCCACGGACAACCTGTACCTGGTGGGGGCGAACTCGGGACAGCCGGTGATCACCACGCCCCAGACCCTGGGGGCCGGCAAGGTCCTGGCCGGGGCCCTGGAACTGAGCAACGTCGATCTGACCCGCGAGTTTATCGGACTTATCACCGCCACCACCGGTTTTTCCGCGTCGGGAAGGGTCATCTCCACCTCGAATGATCTCCTCAACGAATTGCTGCTGATAGCCCGATAATAGACGGGTAGAGGTTGCGCCTCGGGCGCAGTTGCTGCGCTCCTGACCGGTTGGAGAGATGAGGCTTCGTGGGCGCGGGACGTGCCCGGCCCGGTCCGTCGGCGGCCGGGGTCGGGCGCGGCGTCACCGTCGCCGAGGCTCTGACCTCTCGCTCAACGTGAGCGGTGCGTCGTGATCGTACTGACCCGACTCAACGGCGGTCGGTTCGTGGTCAACGCGGAGATGATCCGTACCATCGAAGAGCGGCCGGACACCATCATCGTACTCACCAACGGTGAGACGCTGATGGTCAAGGAATCCATGGACGACGTGGTGGCCAAGGCCATCGAGTACGGACGGATGATCCGCGCGTTTCAGCCGTGAGGCCCTCATGCCGGATCGGATCACAGGGCTGGGTCTTTTCGCCGCGCCGGCGCTGATCGCGTGGGTGGTGGTCGCCGCCGCCGGCCCGGACGCGCCGCTCTTCTGGCAGGGGCCCTCGGCGGCGCTGGTGGCCGGCGGTGCGCTGCTGACCGCGCTGATCGCCTTTCCCTGGCGGCGGTTCCGGTCGGCATCCGCGGTGCTGCGCAGAGCCGTCGTCGATCGCTCACCCGACCCGCGGGAGCTGATCGCCACGCTGGTGGTTCTGGCCCATCGGGCCCGGCGCGACGGGCTGCTCTCGCTGGAGGGCCCCGTCGAGGAGCTGAAAGACGACTTCCTGAAGCGGGCGCTGCGCATGGCGGTGGACGGCGCCGACGCCCGGACCATCGAGCAGGTCTGCCGGACGGAACTGGAGGCGACCGACGCACGCCATGCGCTGGGCAGCGGATGGCTGGAAACGGTGGGCCGGGCGGCGCCGGCCTTCGGGATGGTGGGCACCGTGATCGGGCTGGTGGTCATGCTCAACCGGCTGGAGGACCCCGCCCGGATCGGGCCGGGCATGGCCGTCGCCCTGCTGACCACGCTGTACGGCCTGCTGGTGGCCAACGTGTTCTGCCTTCCGCTGGCCCGGAGGTTGACGATCCGCAGCGGCGAAGAGCTGCTCAACAAGACCATCGCCCTGCACGGCGTGCTGGCCATCCACGCGGGAGATAACCCGCGGATGGTGGAGCAGAAGCTGCGGGCGTTTCTGCCGGCCGGGGCCTGGTCGGAGAAAAAAACCATGCCCGCCCACGTGCCGGAGAGGACGGCGCCGGGCCTGCTGAGACGATCGCTGTTGCGGGCGGCCAGGCTCAACCCGCTGAACGTCTGGCCGGCGCGGCGGGCGCGACGGGCTCACCGGCGCGAGCATCCCGCCGTGCGGAGCGCGGATCAGACGGCGGTCAAAAGCGAGAGCCAGACGCTCGCGGGAGCGACGTGAGGCCGACCATGATCTACGCTCGCCGGCTCAGACTCGGAAAGGACGAATCGGCGTGGGCCCTGCCCTTCGCCGATCTGATGACGCTGTTGCTGGTGGTGTTCGTCATGATCGTGGCCCTGAGCGACGTCCGGCCCGATCGGCTGGCGGGCATCCGGCGGTCGATGCGCGGAGAATCCGCCCGACGATCGGCTATGCCGCCGGTGGCGGCCGGAGGTCGAGTCGAGCTTCCCCGGATGGGCATGAGGGCGGAGTCGACCCAGGCGGCGATGATCCGCCTGTCGGGCCCGGACAGCACGGCGCTGCCACCCTGCCGGGTCAGCAGCGACGACCAGCAGGTGGCGATCCAGGTGGCGGAAGAAGACGCCTTTATGGGGCCGACCGCGGTTCTCGCCCCGCGCACACGGAAGCTGATCGCCTGCCTGGCCGATCAACTCCGGGACGGGCAGGCCGTCATCGGAGTCCGGGGTTATGGGCCCCGAGGCGAACTGCCGCCGGGTCTGCCTTACCACGATCGTGTGGACCTCGCGTGTCAACGGGCTCGAGCGGTTCGGGCGGAGATGGCGCGGGGCGGCGTGAGCGAAGGGCGGCTGACGACTTCGGCCATCGAGAAGCCGGCCGGCGAAGGTGGGTTCGAGATCGTCCTCCACGCGGGCCTGCCCTGAGGGCGACGGCGAAAGGCGATTTCCGGGGCCCGGCTGCCGGCTCGTGGGGCAACAGTGGAAGGCCGGAACCATACGCTCCGGTCCGCGACGTATCGGCCTGTGCGGCGCCCGGGCGGACCTGGCGCGCGAAAACCCGGGAACCGACCGGCTGGAAGCCGGTCGCACACGGATTGGGCCGGCCGCACACGGGTATCGGGACGTCACTCAAGAAAGCGTGGTTGATGATGGCGGATGAGAAAGCAGCAGCGCAATCGGCCGAAACGGCGCCGTCCGGGTCTGGGCGGAAGAAAACCCTCCTGATGGGCGGGGCCTTCCTGGGCATGATGGTCATCGAGGCCGTGGTCGTGTTCGTGCTGGTTCGGAATTTCTCCGGCGGTCCGCAGGCCGCCGAGGCTCACGGACCCACTCCCGGCATCAACCTCACCGAAGGCGCCCGCAAACCGGAGGAGGTCGAACTCGAGGTGGTCAAGCTCACCGCCCAGAACGAGCGCTCCCAGCGGCTGGTCGAATACAGCATGGAGATCTACGTCAGCGTCGCGGACGCCGACCAGGAAAAGCTCGCCGACCTGCTCAAGCGGCGCAAGGCGACGATCCAGGACCGGCTCACCCGCGTGATCCGGGCGGCCGAGCCCGAACGGTTCACCGAGCCGGACCTGAAGACGCTCCGCAAGCAGATCCAGAACGAACTGGCCGGCGTGGTGGGCGATGACAAGATGATCAGGGAAGTGCTCATTCCCTCGATCGTGTCGGATGAGCGGTAGAGCGGCCAGTGGGCAGTTTTCATCTGAAGCCGGCCGTGAGGCCGCGAGCGGTCGTCGAGGACCAGGTCGCTGCTCTGTCGGCTGATGACTGGCGACTGATGACCGAGAGCTTCTAATCCAGCGGTGCCGATGCCGAGGACGGCGCGCGAACTCAGGAGGAGTGCGGACCGGTCATGGCGGACAACCCCGAAGAAGGACTGTTGAGTCAGGATGATATCACGGCCGCGCTGGCCGAGGCGGGCCTGGGCGGCGATGCGCTTCCGCCGGCGGAAGGGCGGGCGGGCGGTCCCGCGGATGCGGCGGCGGGCGGAGTCGAAGCAGCAC
>JABRVU010000408.1:0-3981 GCA_039961895.1 Phycisphaerae bacterium
GGCGGGCGGCCCAGGCGGCCGCCGCCGGCGGCAGGGCCCGAGTCAAACTGGTCTTCACCCACGTGCCCTCCGACGGGCCGATCTGGCCCAACATCGGCTTTGACTTCGACAAGCGCAAGAAGGAACTGACCGAGAAGCTCACCGCGGCCTGCCCCAACATCGAGTTTTCGCCGGTGACGGCCATGAACGCCGACCAGGCCCGCAAGATCCTCGAAGCCAAGGATGAGACCGACGGCTACCTGGTTTACATGGTCGGCATCTGGACGGGCGCGGGCCAGGTGATCGGGGCTTCGGGCAAGCCGGCGCTGTTCGTGGACGATCTGTACGGGGGCTCGGGCGAGTTCCTGATCGCGCACGCCGCCGCCCGCCGGGCCGGCCAGAAAGTCGTCGGCGTCTCGTCCTCGAAGTTCGAGGACGTGGCCGCCGCCGCCCGGGCCTTCGAGACGCTCAAGAAAACCGGAAACCCCGACCGCTTCCTGGCCGAGGCCCGCGCCGCGTGGAAGAAGAGCGTGCCGGTCACGAAGGGGACCGTCAAGAAGGACGTGCTCAAGACCCAGCCGCCGGACAAGGTGCTCGAACGGCTCAGGAAATCCACCATCCTGGTGGTGGGGGCCCGCAACGAGGCGCTGATCAAGGCCATCCCGGAGACGTTCGGGACCCAGGTGCGCCACGTGGAGTTCCAGGAACTGCAAGGGGCCTGCGACGCGGCCGACCGCGCCGAGGCCGCCCGCTGGGCCGACCGCTGGATCCAAGCGGCCGAGAAAGTCGTCGAACCCACCCGCGACGAGATCGTCAACAGCGCGGCCATGTACCTGGCCGAGCTGGCCCTGCTCAAGAAATACGACGCCCAGGCCATCAGCATCAACTGCCTGGGCGGGTTCTACGGCGGACACATCCGAGCCTATCCGTGCCTGGGCTTCACCCAGCTCAACAACGACGGACTGGTGGGCGCCTGCGAGGCCGACCTGGTCTCGACCATCACCATGCTCGCGCTGGGCTACCTGACCGGACGGCCCAGTTACATCTCCGACCCGGTGATGGACACCTCCAAGAACCAGATCATCTATGCCCACTGCGTGGCCCCGACCAAGGTGTTCGGGCCCGACGGCGCGACCAACCCCTGTCACATCCGCAATCATTCCGAGGACCGCAAGGGGGCGGTGCTGCGGTCGCTCATGCCGCTCGAATACATGACCACCACGGTCGAGTTCCACCCGCTGCGGAAGGAGGTCGTCCTGCATCAGGGCCGGACGGTGGAGAACGTGGATGAAGACAAGGCCTGTCGCACCAAGCTGGCCGTCGAGGTCAAAGGCGACATCGACAAGCTGTTCAACCTGTGGGACCAGTGGGGCTGGCACCGGGTGACGGTCTACGGCGACGCCAAGGAGCCGATCGCGGACCTGGCCAAGGCCCTCAAGATGAAGGTGGTCGAGGAGGCTTGACCCTCCGCACGGACGCGCGCACCGCGGCACGGCCCAGCGTCCTCCGTGGCAGGCACCGCGCTGGCGGAGTGATGGTACGACCGCTATGATGCGGGTGGCTTATCGGGGGCGACGCGCCCAGGGCTGGGGGGTCTGCGCAGGAAGCCTCAACCGGGATCGCGCTCAGAAAGGGGCCTTTCAATCGGACCGCCGTATTATCCGGGGCTCCCCAGGTTATCCCGCGGAGGATAAATGGGGATGATGGTAGAATCCGGGGCCTACGTGCCCGCCAAAATCGTAAGATTCTTCTGGTGAGGTGAAACAAAAGGGGACGTTGCGCGTTCTAATCCTACGAACGCCTCGGGGTATGGCGGGAGGATGAGAACGGTTCCGGGGTGTTCAGTTCACTCCAGGGGATATCGGGAGGCAGCACATGGTGACGGAAACGGTTGTTGAGGGGGGCACGCGGTGGAGCGTTTCGGTCCCAGAGGACCGGGACGGTTGCGCCGAGGAGCCGGCGGATTTATCCGCCCGTAAACCGAACATCGTGGTCATCGGCGAGCCGGACGAGAGACCAGGGTCCGCGGAATCGCGCGGGCCGGCGGAATGGTGGGCGGGGGCGAAGCATTTCGTCGGCGCCTGGGGTCTCTCGCCGGTGCGCGAGCTGGCCTGGGTCATGGGGTTGATCGAAGGGGACGCTCCCGCGCTGTGGGAGCCGGCCTGACCCGGGGGAGCTTGCTCACCGCAAGCGCACTTTCAGAAACGCCGTCCAGCTCATGCGCAGCAGCAGCAGCCCGTCGCGGAACCGGCTGATGTTGGTCGCGCCGTAGGTCCGCTCGCCGTAACGCACCGGTATCTCGATGATTTTCAGGTCGTTACGGGCCGCTCCGAAGATCAGGTCGAAATCCCCGAACGGATCGAAGTCGCCCAGTTCGCCGCGCGTGGCCGCGATGCGCTCGTAGTGGCGCCGGCTCAGGGCCTTGGTGCCGCAGAGCGTGTCGCGGAAGCGCTGCCCGATCAGCCAGGTGAACAGCACGCTGAAGAACTTGTTGCCGAGCTTGTTGAGGAACCGCATGGCCCGCTGGTGCATGGGGTAGACCAGGCGCGTGCCGTTGGCGAACTCGCCCAGCCCGTCGCAGAGGGCCCGGAAGAACTTGGGCAGCTCCTCGGGAGCGACGGTCAGGTCGGCGTCGAGGATCATGAGCAGGTCGCCGCTGGCGGCGGCGAAGCCCTGGCGGACGGCCTGGCCCTTGCCTTTTTTCCCCTCCTGGGCGATCAGCCGGATCGAACGACCGGGGTTCTCGGCCATGACCCGGCGGATCTCCTGGACGGTTCCATCCGTGCTCCAGCCGTCCACGAAGATGATCTCCGTGCCGGCGCCCATGTCGGGCGTGCGCCGGACGGCCGCCGCGACGTTGCCGCGCTCATTGCGCGTCGGGATGATGACGCTGACCCGCGTCGCGGCGGGGTCGAAGGCCGGACCGCGCGGGCGGGCCACCATCAGGATCGCCAGCCCCAGATGCTTGAACGGCCAGAACTTCACCAGGAAGCGGTTGGCCAGCTCCGAGACGCCCGGCACGCGCACCGGCAGCAGGATTTCACAATACGGGCGGATGACCTCGAAACCGGACAGGTCGAAGAGGTTTTCGATGTCGTCGCGCGAGAGCCAGTTCTGCTCGACGGTCGGTCGACGCAGCCCGACGCGGCTGCCGAACCGCAGCAGCGGCTCCCAGACGGCGTTGTGGTAGGTGGCGATGACGCGAGTGTCCGGCCGGCAATAGCGGCGCAGGGCGGTGAAGACCGCCTGCACGTCGCGCAGATGGCCGATCACGTTGCAGATGACGATCGCGTCGAAGGTCTCGCCTTCGGGCAGCGGAGGGGCCTCGAGCGGGCCGGCGGCGAAGTGCAGCCCCGGATGACGACGCCGGGCGGCCTCGATCAGCGCAGGGTCTTCGTCGACGCCCAGCCCATACGACGGGCGGAGGGCGGCCAGCAGGTCTCCGGCCCCGCAGCCGATCTCCAGCACCCGGGACCCCGGCGGAACGTGCCGGCGGTACAGGCGGATCAGCTCGCCGTAGTAGAATGCGTTTCGGCGCCGCCAGCGGTCATACTCGGCGCCGGCCGCCACCGCGGCGTCGGAGAGGTTCTCAGGGGTCGTCGTCATGCCGCGTCAGCCCGTGGGCAGGTCCCATCTCAACGTGCGGCTCCGGCATCAACCGGTGTAACGCACCGGCCGCTTACCCTCGCCGACCCGTCACGGACCCGATGTTCTGGGCCTTGACGGAGAGAATACCAATTCCCCGCGGGATGGACTAGCATACGTGCATATGCGGTTTCAGGCCCGGTTGCTCGCGTGTGCAGGCATGGTGCTGGCGGCCGTCGGCGCGGCTTGTCAACGGCACGAGCGCCCCCTGCGCGCCGAGCCCGGCCGGGTCCGCCCGCTGGTGATCGAGCGTCCGCCGCCGCGGCGCGTCATCGTCGAGCATCGCCGCCCGTCGCCGGGTCCGGCGGTCGAGCCGCGGCGCGAGGTCGGCCCGCCGGTAGTGATCGAGCCGCGTGC
>JABRVU010000409.1:0-5685 GCA_039961895.1 Phycisphaerae bacterium
TCCAGGCAGTGTTCGCCGTAAGCCTGCGCGCCGCTGAACGCCACCAGGTCGCCGGCGATCAGCCGGGCGATGCCCGGACGACGGTTCTGCTCCAGCAGCCAGAGATATTCGTAGTCTTGCAACCCCCGGCGCAGGCGCTTCAGCCGGATCGACGGCAGCGGCTGCTGGAGCCCGTAGGGCTTGCCCGGCCAGATCAAGGCCGCTTCGCTGCGGTCGGCAGTCGCGGCCGGACCCGACCAGCGGTTCGCCTCCGGCAGGAAGATGGACTCACAGCCCATCCGATAGGCCGTCCACGGCAGGCTGCGGGCGTGCAGAGGCGGCGCCAGCACGTTCAGGGAACCCGCGAACGGCGGACGGTTCGGCGTGAACCAGACGCGCTGCCCGGCCGCCTGGCGGCGTTGCAGTTCGGCCGGGTCGGCCACCTCGGCCGGCGGGCACCACGTCCCCACCAGCGTCGAGACGTCACGGTGGCCGTCCTTGAGAACGCCATAAGGCCGCATCGGCTGCGGCGGCAGGGCGCATACCACGTTGAGCCGCGGCTCAACCGACAGCAGCAGCCGTCCCAGCGCGTCGAATGCGTCGTATCGTTTCGCCGGCTCGCCTTCGGGCGGCGGCATCCACACGTAGTGGCGATCGAACCAGCCCTTTTCCTTGAAGTGCGCGACCGACTGGGCCAGGTACTCGGCGATGGCCTGCTTGTGAGCGGCCGTGCCCCACCCGCCGTAGGCGTCCGGCGGCGGATGACGGTCATTGACCGGGATCGGCCACGCCGTCACCGGCGCCCGGTCCTCGAACAGTGTCCCGTCGAGCAGGCCCGACACCAGGCGGTCGTAATCCGCCCACTCCAGCTCCGGCCGAACTTGGGCCGACATCCTGGCCAGGGGAAACACGTCGGTCAGCACCGGGGTGCACCGATGCTCGTGCAGCAGCCTCACCGCCGCGTCGAGCACGCCGACGGCGCGCTCATAGGCCGGGTCGTCGAAGCTCAGCCGCGGCGGAGCGTAGGGTTGCCCGCCCACGTCGATGTGTTGACGGAGCAGTTCGGTCGAGCTCAGGCCGGCCACAACCGACAAGTGCCGCGTCTGCGGCAACGCGAACGGCCAGACGGACAGCAGCACCTGGAATTCCCGTGCCGGACCGCGCGGTCCGGCGATTCGCAGCGTTCCCAGGTAGGGCCCCGGCGCCGTACCCGGCGGGACGTGGACATCCACCCAGAACGCAACCGTCCGTCCGGGCGGGATGGGCAGGGGCCGGCCGCCGCGCGCCGACCCGATCGGCACCAGTACGTCGGGGTACTCGCGCGCCGTCCGCAGGTCGGGAGTGAGCCTCAGGAACCACGCCGGGTAGTCGGAGACCGCAATACATTCCTCTCGGAAGACTCGAACCCGGTCCGCAGGGATGACGGCGCCGCCTTGCCGAAGGTCGGACAGCGAAACATCCAGGACCGCTCCCCCCGTCGTGCCGCCCCGCAGTGCGAGCTGGAACGAAACGGTCTCATGGATAGCCGCCTCCAGCCGAACGGTCTTGGCCGCCTCGCTGAAGACCTCGTTTTCGGGTTCCGGCAAGGCGTCCGGGAAGATCGTGGTCGATTCGGGCAGCCCCCACACCTGCACGCCGGACAGGCCGGTGTTCGGCTCCAGACAGCCGCTCAGCGTCGCGAGGCCGGCCAGCGCGATGATGGCTGATCGTGCGAACATGACGGTCCCTGAAACCCCCTCGTACCTCGACGGCCGGTTCGGAACGGCCGGCCGTCAACGCCGGTCGTGTGGATCGAGGCTCCGCTCGTCCGATGGTGTAGCGCCCGACGGCCACCGGCCGAACCGGAGGCGTCATCGTAATGCGACCGCACGGTTTTTCCACGACGACCAACTCAACTCTCCGCTTGAATCATCCGACAGCATCGGGAAACGTCGGGCGACCGGAATGGACCCGCCCCCGGCCGGATGCCGGCGTGTCATCCTGACCTCCCGTGCTGACGGAATTGGCAGTTCCAATGCGGCTCATCTCTCGACGACGCGATGACGACATCAATTGTAACCTGTTGATTTCAAAATGGTTATGAGAAAAGCCAGCAGTTGTGTCTCTATTGGCATCCGGCGTGCATTGGATGAGGCGTCGCCTTGCCTCCTGCACACCGGAGTGGCTTTTTCTTCCGGCAGGCGCTCCCGGGGCAGAATGAGTTGACGGAGATCAAAAGGACATGGTCGTGCAGGAACTCGACGGAACGGTTGAACTCAGTTTCTTTCGTCCGCAAGCCAGACAGGTCGCGCTCGCAGGGGATTTCAACGGCTGGCACTGTGACTCGATGCCGATGACACCGTACCCGGACGGCTGGTGGCGCTGCCGGGTTCGGCTGGCGCCGGGCATCTATCAATTCCGCTATTGTGCCGACGGCCAATGGTTTACCGATTTCGCGGCCTTCGGAGTCGAACGCGGGCCGTTCGGCTGGAACTCCGTACTGAAGGTCGATCCGCCGGTCGTCGCCCTACCCGCCGTCGCTCAGAGCCAGCGCCAGGCGGCCTGAGCAAAACCGGCCCGTGGAAAAGTGCAACCTGAAGCCCGTGTGGGACCGCGGCTTCCAGCCGGTCGGTTTTCGGGTTTCAGGATGCACTCTCATTGCTTGACCTTTTCTGTTTGAACCGTGGGCCTCCTGCCCGGGTCGCGGTCGTCAGGGAGCGGTAGCTTCCTCCCGGGAATTCCACTGCTTGCGGTCGCGGCTCGGACTTCTCCGGCGGGGCGCTACAATCAGTGCCGCGCGCCGGTATCGTCACGGACTCGCATCAGACCCACTGTTACTCGTGCGGCTTGACGCTCGCGGACGCGGGCATTAGCTTTGAATCGGCCGGCTGGCCTTGCCGCCACCGGCCTGATTCATTCAAGCGTGCAGAGGCCGGCCCGGGTGGCGGAATTGGCAGACGCGCATGCTTGAGGGGCATGTACTCGTAAGAGTGTGCAGGTTCGACCCCTGTCCCGGGCAATGAGTGACTACAGTAGTTGATATCCGATGCTCTACGGTTCGTAACCTACCTTCAATCATCCCATATGCCCGCGGGAGCGACGCTCAGGTCGCGGCCGAAAGTGAGGAGCCGAGCACGACGCACGTGCCGGCAAGCGAGATGAAGCGGTCGGCCGCGTTCACCCCCCAGGACAAACGACGCAGCCTCCCCCTGGACCCGTTGGTCTCCCAAGGGGCAACCCGCGTCCGACAGTAGACCGTTGAGAGCCCAGGGCTTGTCTGCCGCCTCCCACCCGGACGCAACGCCCGGAAAAGGCCGAAGTCCCGGGGCGGGTGCCACCCCCCTCCGAGCCTTCGCGGTGCGGCATTGCTCCGGCGACTCTCCGCCGCTGTGGGCACTCAGAACGCGCCGGGGATGTTCCATTCCTGGTGGAGTTCAAGCAGCGCGCACAGGAGCGTGCCCACGCCGTCGAGCGCTTCGTAATAGGGTTTGGCGGGGTGGCCTTTGAAGAGGTTGTTCTCGAACAGCTTGTTGATGGCCTCGCGCCCGAGTTTCTCGGCCAGGTCGCGGTGTTTCGGGTTTTGCGTCAGCCGATGAGCGTGGACCAGGAACGAGATGGCCCGCCCGTAGCCGTCGGCGTACGTCCCTCCGGTTTCCGCGAGCTTGGGCAGGGCCTTGCGCAGGTCCTCACTCCAGCGCCGCCCAGGGCCGGGCGGCATGGCTTTCTCGATGGCCGCCGCCCAGTGATTCACCGCGGCGAGCAGTTCGGGGTCGGTCTTGCCGTCGCTCCGGGTCAGCTCGGCGGCATAAGCGCAGCTCTGAGCGGCGCACAACGGCGCCTCATAGCCGTACGCCAGCACCGGCCAGATGTCCACGTGCCCGGTCGGCTTGTAGGCGTCGTAGCCTTGTCCGCGCGGCTCGTCGGGCACCGGGGTGCCGTCCAGCGCGATCATGCCCCAGTAAGTGCCGGCCTTGGCGTCGTAGCCGTACTTCTCATACGCCTTCAGGTAGCCGACCGCCAGGTCCAGAAAGTAGCGGTCTTTCGTCAGCTCGTAGGTGGCCAGCAGCAGCGAGCAGTAGTAGCCGGGAAGCGTGGTGAAGGCGTGGTTGGAGTCGTAGCGCGGCTGGGGCTGCATCCCGGTCGCCGGGGCCTCGGGGATCAGCCCGGTCTTCGGATGGCGGAAGCGCCTGTGCCACTCGGCCAGGAGTTTCGCCCGCTCCAGCCAGAGCGGGTCTTTCGTTTTCGTGTACAGGAACGCGAAGGCGTGGATGAACTCGGCCTGAGAGAAGGCGAAGTCGCACCCGCGGCGCTTGTCGTCGTGGCGGTTGGTTTCGCCGGTGGCCTTGTCCACCACGTGCCACTCCCACGCGGCCTCGATCTGGCGGCGGACGCCGAGCTGGTCCAGTTGCCACAGGCGCTCCCACAGGGGCAGCCAGACCAGGGTTTCGTGAGGGCCTCGGCCGCCGTTGTCGCCGGCGGGCGCGTCGGCGAAGGCGTCCATGTAGACGTGCGTGCCCCAGACGATCAGGCCGTTGGGCAGCCGGCAGTTCTTGAGCACGTAGGTCGCGTAGGCGTCGGCGGCTTTCTCGTATCGCTCGTCGCCGGTCAGGTGCGTCATCTGGTAGAGGGCCCGCAGGGTGGGCTGATCGACCCACAGGTTGGAGCCGGCCGGCGCCCGGCGATGCTCGCGGCCCTCCGGCCGGACCTGGTTGTCCAGGGCCAGCGGCTCGGGCGGCGACTCCAGCGTGCGCACGTCGAGAATGGCCATGAGCATGGGCGTTTTGACCGGGCCGTACCAGTCGGTGCCGTATTCGACCAGCGTGTCGAGGTGCAGGCGGACCGCCCCCGCGAAGCTCAATTCGGCCGCCAGCGTCACCGACGGCACCGCGAGCATGAACCCGATCACCAGGATGGATTTCACGGCCATGCGGGGTTTCTCCTCGAGCAAGCCCGACATCCATCCGTCATGGACCGACTCTCGTGCCCCATGCGAAGGGTCCGCTCGCCGACGGCCAGTATAACAGCGCCGGCAGGACCCTTCAGCGGCAGCAAGTCGTGTCACGCATCCTGTTTGGACGCGTCCAGCCGCAGGTGCTGGATAAAGGTCAGTGCCTGGGTTAGACTTCAGGGGCAACAGAGAAGAGGGCGGCGTTTCTTCGCCGCCCAGGCGCCGTGTGCACCCGGGCGAGGTGCGGCGCGGCGTCCTGCCGACGACTACCATGCGGAGTAGCTCGTGAGACCGTACCTGCCGGCTATCGTGATCGTGGCGGCGTTCGTGGGCCTGACGGGAGCCGGACTCCTGACGGCCAGGTTGTTTGAATCGCCGCGTGACGCCTTTCTGCGCGACGTGGACGAGCGGGTCGAGCAGGCCCAGCGCCTCCTGCGCGACTACGAGGGGGGCTATCCGCGGCTGCTGGCGGCGCTGGAGGCATTGCCGCCGGCGAGCCAACCGGCCGGTGAACCGTCCGCCGGTCAGGATCAGGACGTCGCGGTCCGCGCCGCCGAGGAAGCCCGCAACCAGAAACGCGAGTTGCTCAAAGGGCGGTTCGCCGCGATGGGGGGCGAGTCTTCCGAGCCCGGCGGGGCCGTCGCTTCGCGCGAGCAGTTGCGGGCGATGGTCGAGGCCAACGCGGCCATGCTCGACAAAGCCCTGGAACTGGTCCAGGCGGCCATCAACAGCAGCGCCGAGGATGGATCCGGCGAGGGGTTGCGCGGCGACAATCACGC
>JABRVU010000410.1:0-11021 GCA_039961895.1 Phycisphaerae bacterium
CGGTACGCGCCGTCTCAGCGGCGGCGGCTCTGGCTTCAGCGGCGGCTCGGCCCGTCTCCGCCACGGTGGCCTTGGCTTCGGCGGCCAGACGGGCCTGCTTCTCGCCCGCGGCGTCGGCTTCGGCTGACGCCCGCGCCTTCTCGGCGGCCAGGCGCGCCGTCTCGGCTTCATCCCGTTGCCGTTGCGTCTCCGTGAGTCGGGATTGACTCGCACTCAATTCCGTTTGAAGACCGGCGATCTTCTCCTCCAGGTCCGGGCGTGAGGCGGTGCTGGCGGAGACCAATGCCTTCTCGGCCTCGTCTCGCCCGCGCTGGGCCTCGTCACGGGCGCGATCGGCGCGGACGTAGAGCCACCACCCGGCGATGCTCAACCCGCCCATGAGCAAGGCCAGCCCCGCGGCCACCCGAAGCTGAAGCAGGAGCCGGCTGAAATGGCCGGTCACTTCACCGGCCATGCTGGGCATTTCTGTTTCGAGTCGCCGGGCGGGGTCAATCGGCTCGGGTTTGCCGGCGGGGGCGAAACGCGGCGGCTGCGCGGACGAGCCGGGCTGCCCGGCGGCCGGCACTGCCGGACTGGCCGGCTTGGACGCTCCCGCAAGCTGCTGCCGGGCCTTGCGGCGTTGGGCACGAGACCTGGACACGGTAGAACATGCCTCCCGGTAGAAGCGTCCGGCCGACCGGACCGGCGACCTCCACCGTTACCCTCAGACACACCGGCCGGCCCGTGGTTGCAGGCCGCTCCTTGTCGAGCATACCCGGCGCAATCGCAATCGACAAATCCGTAAGCGTGCGTACGAACCCGCGCCATCGACCGGCTGCGTGCCGATCCCACCCGGTTCGGGGATGGACCCCGAGCAGGTGCGACCCGCGCGTCGGCCGGGCCCATCCTATTCCTTGTGCTTCCTGGCCTTGGGCTCGCGCCGTTCCCGGTCGTTGACCAGCTTGTATTCCACGCCGTCCACCAGGGCCAGCCAGGAGGCCTCGATGATGTTTTCATCGACGCCGACGGTCCCGAAGATTTCGTGGGTGTCCTCGTCGCGGAATTCGATGGAGACGCGGACCCTGGCGGCCGTGCCGGCCCTGGCGTTGATGACCCGCACCTTGTAGTCGATCAACCGGATGCGGTCGACGCTGGGGTAGTGCGGTCGAAGGGCCCGGATGAGGGCGGTGGCCATGGCATCGACCGGCCCGTCGCCCTCGGCCACGTGGTGCTCGGTGTGGCCGTTGACCTGGAGCTTGAGGATCACCTCGGTGCTGGGCTGTTCGAGCCCGGCATCCGGTCCGCGGGCGGCGACCGCCCGCCAGTGATCGAGCGTCCAGAACGGCTGGTAGAGGCCCAGCTCGCGGCGGCAGAGCAGCTCGAAGCTGGCCTCGGCCGACTCGTAGACGTAGCCCACTTCTTCGCGCTCCTGAAGCCGCTTGAGCAGACGCCGCTGGATGGTCTTGTCGCCGTCCACGTCGAGCTTTCGTCCGATCTTGGCGGCCACGCCGCTCGCGCCGCTCAACTCGCTGATGAGGATGCGCCGCGTGTTGCCGACGTGCTCGGGATCGGTGTGCTCATAGCTCCGGGCCACTTTGCGGACCGCGTGGACGTGCATGCCGCCCTTGTGGGCGAAGGCCGCCGGCCCCACGTAGGGCTGCCCGTCGACCGGCACCAGGTTGGCCACCTCATAGACGTAGCGGCTGATCTCGGTGAGCTGCCGCAGGCCGTTGGGGCCCAGCACGTCTTTGCCCAGTTTGATGGCCAGGTTGGCCGCCAGCGTGGTCAGGTCCATGTTGCCGCAGCGCTCGCCGATCCCGTTGATCGTGCCCTGGGCGTGGGTGGCCCCGGCCCGGATGGCGGCCAGGGCGTTGGCCACCGCCAGTCCCCCGTCATTGTGCGTATGGATGCCGATCGACGCCGATACCCGCGGAACGACCGCCGACACGTATTCCTCCACCCGCTCGGGCAGAGACCCGCCGTTGGTATCGCACAGGCACAGGCAACAGGCCCCGGCCTCCTGTGCGGCCAACAACGTCCGCAAGGCATACTCGGCGTTGGCGTGATAGCCGTCGAAAAAGTGCTCCGCGTCGTAAATGACCTGCCGACCCTGCTTCGCGCAGCAGCGGACCGAGTCGGCGATCATGGCCAGGTTCTCCTCCAGCGAGACGCCCAGCACCTCGCGGACGTGCAGGTCCCAGGTCTTGCCCACGATGGTGACGACCTCGGTGTCGGCGGCCAGCAGGGCCTTCATGCCGTCGTCCTGCTCGGGCTTCGTGCCCTTCCGCCGGGTCATTCCGAAGGCCGCCACGCGGGCGTGCCTGAGCCGCAGGGCCCGCACCTCCCTGAAAAACGCGGCGTCCCTGGCGTTGCTCAACGGATAGCCTCCCTCGATGTAATCGACGCCCAGTTCGTCGAGCTTGGCCGCGATCAGCAGCTTGTCCTGGAGGCTCAGGTTGACGTTCTGGGCCTGGGTGCCGTCGCGCAGCGTGGTGTCATAGAGTTCGATGCGTTGTCGCGTGGACATGGATCACCTGAAACGAAAAAGGCCCCGCCGAACCGGGCAGGGCCGCTACTGGACCGATGGCCAGAGCAGGGCGCCTACCCGCAGGGCCTGCGAATCATACCGATAAGAATGGCCGGGGCGCGCGTGCCGACACGGCCGGGTCGGGAATTGAAGGGCTGGCTGCATGTTGGGGCCATACTGACGGATATCCTACGATACCGCCGGCCCGGCGCCAAGGGCCTGGCCGCGATCAGGCCACCACGGCGCGGGACACGATCGCTGGCGGGCGCGGAATGGAGCGGCGGGGTCTGAGCACCGGCCGTATCAGGATGACCGTCCGTTGGACGGCCGGAGCCTGAAAGAGTTTCTCGCGCGCCCTGGGCGCCGGACCCCAGCGCGGCCTCATTGGCCCTCTTCGCGCTTGAAGGTCGGCGGCTCGAGCTTGAAGCCGACCGAGTCGGTCCGCAGCCGCGAGATGATCCGGGTGATGTCCTTGCGGATGGCCTCCAACTGGGCCTCCAGGGCCCGGACGCGGGCCAGGCTCCTCTGGAAGCTGCCGCGCGAGGTCGCCGAGCGGATCTCGGCGACGGCGTCCGCGTGTTCGTTGCGCAGCTCGTGGAACCGCTTGATCTGGAAGTAATACTGGCTCTCCAGCACGCGGATGAGCGAGCTCTGGGCCACGCCGACCTCGAGCTGGTCGATGACGTCGAGTTCTTTCTCGTATTTCTGGAGCGCCATGACCGTCCGCGTGTCTTCGTCGAGCTTGGGCGGGTCGTCACGGCGTTTCTCGGCGTCGTCGAGGTGGGGCGTGACCGCGGCCAGTGCCCGCAGGGCCTCGCCCGTGCTGGCCCGCCACATCACGTCCGGCACGCTGAGCTTTTCGCCCAGGTAGGTGCCGTCGGGATAGCGCTCGTACACGCGCAGATAGGCCTGGGCGACCAGTTGGTCCTTGGGCAGTTTGCGGAGTTCGGCCTTGGCCGCCTCGGCGTCGCCGCCGCGGACCACCTCCAGGGCCCGGAACAACCGCAGCGTCTTGCTGGTGGTCAGCGGCTGGCCGGCGATCTTGGCCTTGGCCTCGATCAGCGGGTGAGCCTTCTGCCAGTCGGGTCCGTCAAGAAGATCGGCAATGGCCTTGAGTTCGGGGTCCTTGAGCGCCAGGCGCTCGCTCAGCCGCCGGCCGCGGGCGTGCACCAGGGACCAATCCGCCGGCCGGACGAACGCCTGCTCCACGGTGTCCAGCTTGAGCTGCACCGGCTTGGCCGACCAGCACACCCGGGCGGTGATCGGCGTCGCCGCCAGCTTGCCCCGCACCCGCTCGCCCTTGACGCTGCTGACCGTGCGGTTGCCGGTCGGGTCGGACTCGATCAGCGTCACGTTGGCCAGCGGAAACCGCGCCCCCTCGACGCTGATCTCGCCCTTGACGTCGGCCAGTCCCAGGCTGCACCCGTCCGGCTGGACGATGACGCCCGTGCCCGTCAGCGGGGCCAGCGGCCGTGGCCGCAACGGACAGGCGATGGCGACCACGTCGTTCAGCTTCACCTGCTCGCTCTTGCCATCGACCTTGACGGCCAGCGACAGGCCCGTCGCCGGGAAGGTCAGCCGGTCGCCTCCGTCCATCAGCAGCGTGCCCGTCCCGTTATCGACCAGAATGTACGCCAGCGCCGCCGCGGGCACGTCCATCCTGCCCACCGGCGTGTTCACGCTGAGCTGGTCGAACCCCAGCGCGCATTGCCGGATCGTCCCGTCGCGCCGATGAATCACCGCCGCGTCCGAGACCCGATCGATCCCCGGCAGCTTGAGGACGTCGTTCTCGTTCATGAACAGCTCCATGAACGGCAGGACGTCGATCTTCTCGGGCATGCGGCCCTGTTCGAAGGCCGTCTTGACGAACTGCTTGACCAAGTGACCCGGCACCACGCCGCAGGTGTTCTTGGTGCCTTCGCCGGCCTTGAGCAGGCTGACGATGCCGATGAGCTGTCCGCCGCTGTCCACCACCGGCCCGCCGCTGTTGCCGGGAACCACCGTCGCGTCGGTCTCCACGAAGCTGACCGCTCCGCTCTGCGAGCGCAGCAACTGGGTGACCAGCCCGTCGCTGCGGGTGGCCGCTTTGCGCCAGTTTTCCCCCTCGCCGGGGAAGCCCATGGTCAGGATCTTGATGCCGGTGCGCAGCGATTCATTGGGCATGAAGGTGATGTAATTCGGAGTGGACGGGGGATTGCCCTTCTCGTCGAGAAGCTGGACCAGGGCCACGTCGCAGGGCTCGCTCTGGTGAATGACCTTGGCGTTGTATTTTCGCTCGCGCGGCGTGGCCAGGTCGGTATACACCTCGTGGGTGATCTTGCCGAACGCCTGGGCGATGGCGATGCGCTGCTCCGGCGGCTTGTTGTGGTTGGGGTCCACCACGTGATTATTGGTGATGACCAGCCCGGTGCGGTTGACGAGCACCCCGCTGCCATGGCCCGACTTTTTGATTTTGGTCATGTGCGTACGGACCATGACCGTTGCGCGGCGCAGGCGTTCATCCACGGCGTCGCCGTCCGGCCGCTGGGTCCCGATGATCGTCTGGGCATCAGCGGCCTGCGCCGCCACCAAACCCAATCCCCACAACGCGAACAGCCACCGCTGACGCGACCCCATCGGAGACCTCCTTTCGGCCCGGGACCGAAGCTACTGTAAGGTACCCGCAGGCGATTCTCAAGAGGAATGCTGAAGTATGACGTGAGCGGGTTCAGTGACCGAAGCGGCGACCCGCCGATTCAGCAGCGGGCCGCCGTACGTGAAGCGCGGCCTTCCGCATGGCCGCCCGGAGTTCCGTGTGGCCATGCCTCGCCCCGTCCGTGCACGTCGATGAGGGCGATGACCTGCCCGCGGCCTGCACCCACGACAGGCGGGGAAGCCGCCCGTGGCAAGTCGAGCGCGGGCGGCACGGCGGGCGGATGCGCGTGAAAGGGCCGGCTCGCCGGATCACTCCCGGCGGCCGCCGCCCAGCAGCCCGGACCGGATCAACAGGTAGACCAGCGTCATGATGGCCGTCAGCGTGGCGGCCACGTAGGTCAGCGCCGCGGCGTTGAGCACCCGGCCCACCTCGGCGTCTTCGTGGCCGCTGACGATGCCGTTGGCCACCAGCACCTGCCGGGCCCGCCGGCTCGCGTCGAACTCCACCGGCAGGTTGACCAACTGGAACAGCACCACCGTCGAGAACAGCCCGATACCCAGCAACATCATGACCTGGCCGAAGTAGCGGGTGGAGAACACCAGCCCGATGAAGAAGAGGATCCACGCAAGCTGGCTGCCCGTGCTGGCCAGCGGGACGATTCCGTTGCGCAGCTTGAGCGGCCCGTAGTGAGCGGCGTCCTGAATCGCGTGCCCGGCCTCGTGGGCCGCCACGCCCACCGAAGCGACCGACCGGCCGTGATACACCTCGGGACTTAACCGCAGCACCTTCGCGCGCGGGTCGTAATGATCGCCCAGGTACCCGTGTGCCGGCTCGATCTGTACGCGCTGGAGCCCGTTGGCCAGCAGGATTCGCCGGGCGGCCTCCGCTCCAGTCATGCCGCCACTGGCGGGTATCTCGCTGCCCCGCGCAAAAGCGCTTTTCACGCGAAACTGGGCCCAGAGCCCCAACAGCAGAGCCGGAGCCAACAACAGGAAATAGAGCGGGTCGAACCCGAACATCATGGACAGCATCGGTCAACTCCTCCCTTGGTTTCCAGTTATACGGTCGGCCATTTCGACCGGTTCCCCGGATCGCGGGGCTTGGAATGCAATAAGCGTGCCAGAAACAGGAAAGTGGCTTCCGCCCCGGGTACGGAAGCATCATTCAGCCGTTTACACTTCGCGTTGCAGGTCGGCCTCGCTCAGCAGGGTGAAGCCCTTGGATTCGAGCGTGTCAATGGCCATTTCCAGGTTGTCGACCGACAAGGCGATGGCCGGACCGGCCCGCAGAGGCATGAGCGGATAGCAGTACGAGACGTTCACCTCGCTCGACAGCAGGGCAGACCACACCGCCAGGAGCCCCCGTTTGCCGGGCGGAAGACAAACGACCAGCAGCTCAACAATACTCACTGCAAAGCCCGATTCGCGCAGGGCCTCGACCGCGTCATCCACCCGGTCGAACATCAGCCTCACCACCGCGAAGTCCACCGAGTCCAGAATCGAGAGAGCGACGATTCTAACGTCTTTATCCTCAATGGCTTTCGCAAGCCGCAGGAGTTGTCCGCAACGGTTCTCCAGGAACACGGAGACCTGCCGGACGGCCGGAAGAGCGTCCCCCTCAAGCGTCTCGAACGGCGGGGGTTGTGCGCTGCTCATTGTGTCATCTTATCACCCGATAACTGCTTGCCAACTAAAACAAGGCTCTTTCTTGTGACGATATTTCGCCAGTCCAGGTCCCTTCGTCCTCCGTCTTGGAAGTGAAGCGTGCTGCCAGTCTGGCAGATAACCGCGGCATGGATGACACTCTGGGATTGTACGTAATATTATGATTATGAAATAGTTACGAGAAACTGTCCAGCTATGTGGGGTTGGTATTCCGCGTGCTAAGTACCCGTCCGCATGACGCAACCGGTCTGCTTTGACAGCCAAAGGAGAATCTCACGATGGCATCAAACAAGATTATTGGCATCGACTTAGGCACGACCAACTCGGTGGTCGCGGTCATGGAGGGCGACCAGCCCAAGGTCCTGACCAACGCCCAGGGCTCGCGGCTGACCCCTTCGGTCGTCGGCTTCACCGAGAAGGGTGAGATCCTCGTCGGGCAGATCGCCAAGCACCAGCAGGTGACCAATCCGCAGAACACGATCTTCTCGATCAAGCGGTTCATGGGCCGTCGGCACAACGAGGTTCACGCGGAAGAGAAGATCGTTCCCTACAAGGTCGTCGGAGGCGAGCACGAGCTGGTCAAGGTCGAGGTCCGGGGCAAGACCTACACCCCGCCGGAGATCTCGGCGATGATCCTGCGCGACCTGAAGAAAACGGCCGAGGACTACCTGGGCGAGACCGTGACCCGCGCGGTCATCACCGTGCCGGCCTATTTCAACGATTCACAACGCCAGGCGACCAAGGACGCAGGCGAAATCGCCGGGCTGAAGGTCGAGCGGATCATCAACGAGCCCACGGCGGCGGCCCTGGCCTACGGGCTGGAGAAGAAGAAGAACGAGAAGGTGGCCGTCTTCGACCTGGGCGGCGGAACCTTCGACATCTCCATCCTCGACATCGGCGACAACGTCTTCGAAGTCCTCAGCACCAACGGCGACACCCACCTGGGCGGCGACGACTACGATGAGGAGCTGATCAACTTCGTGGCCGAGGAGTTCCGCAGGAAAGAGGGCATCGACCTGCGCAAGGACCCCATGGCCCTTCAGCGCCTCAAGGAGGCCTGCGAGAAGGCCAAGATGGAGCTGTCCACCACGCAGGAGACGACCATCAATCTGCCGTTCATCACCGCCGATCAGACCGGGCCCAAGCACTTGCAGCAGACCATCACCCGGGCCCGCTTCGAGCAGCTCACCGAGAAGCTGACCGAGCGCTGCCGCGGTCCGGTGATGAAGGCCCTGGAGGACGCCAAGCTTTCGCCCCGGGACATCGACGAGGTGGTGCTGGTGGGCGGCTCGACGCGCATGCCCGCCGTGCAGCGCCTGGCCAGGGAGATCTTCGGCAAGGAGCCCAACAAGAGCATCAACCCCGACGAGGTGGTGGCGGTGGGGGCGGCCGTGCAGGGGGCGGTGCTGGCCGGCGAGAAGACCGACATCCTGCTGCTGGACGTGACCCCGCTGTCGCTGGGCGTGGAGACGCTGGGCGGGGTGATGACCCGGCTGATCGAGCGGAACACGACCATCCCCACCTCGAAGAAGGAGGTGTTCAGCACGGCCACCGACAACCAGACCGAGGTGACCATTCACGTGCTCCAGGGCGAGCGCGAGATGGCCGACGCCAACCGGTCGCTGGGCAAGTTCAACCTGACGGGCATTCCGCCGGCGCCGCGAGGCATCCCGCAGATCGAGGTGACCTTCGACATCGACGCCAACGGCATCCTGAACGTCAGCGCCAAGGACCTGGCCACGGGCAAGGCCCAGTCGATCAGGATCGAGGGTTCCAGCGGGCTGTCCAAGGAGGAGGTCGAGCGCATGAAGCGCGACGCGGAGGCTCACGCCGCGGAGGACAAGGCCCGTCGGGAATTGGTCACGCTCAAGAACGAGGCCGATGGAGTGATCTACCAGACGGAAAAGGCCCTGCGCGAGCACGGGGAGAAGGTGCCCCCGGCCGACCGGGGCAACATCGAATCGGCGATCAACGCCCTCAAGGATGCGCTCAAGGGCGATGACAAGGTCGCCATCCAGAGGTGCCTCGACAACGTCAAGTCGGCCTCGCAGGTGATCGGCAAGATCATGTACGAGGAGGCGGCCAAGGCCGCGAGCGGGGCCGGTGCGACCGAAGGCGGATCAGGCGGGGCCCGGCCCGGCGGCCCGTCCGCGGCCCGCGAACCCGCCGGCGCCGGCGCCGCCACCGGCGGCGACGACGTGATCGACGCGGAGTTCGAGGAAAAGCGCTGATTCCGCGGGTCGCATCAGTTGGTCGAACGGGTGCAGAAATGCCGATCCGTGCGCTGCGTGTGTACGCCGATACCTCAGTGTACGGGGGCGTCTTTGACGAAGAGTTTGCCGACGCCAGCCGAGCGTTTTTCGACCAGGTGGCAGAAGGCGGATTCCAGCTCGTGATCTCCGCGCTGGTTCACGACGAGTGATCCGAGGCCCCTGAGCGGGTTCGTGCGTTGTTCGACCGGTTCCGGCCACGCGCGGAAGTGGTTGAAGTCAGCGAAGATGCCCTGCGATTGCAGCAGGCCTATCTGTCAGCCGGCATCGTTCACGAAGCGTCGGCATCCGATGCTCTGCATGTGGCCTTGGCGACCATTGCGGAATGTCGGGTCATCGTGAGCTGGAATTTCAAGCATATCGTCCATTTCCGTCGCATCCCGCTCTATAATGGTGTGAACCTGTCCCTGGGATATGGGATCCTGGGAATCCACAGTCCCGAAGAGATGGTGCCGGATGAAGAATAAGCCCTTCGATTGCGTGGAGATGAAGCGCCGCGGCGCGCGGCGCGTTCAGGAGGCCACGGCCGGCATGACCCTGACCGAAAAGGTCGAATACTGGCGTCAGCGCGACGCCCAGTTCCGTCGGGAACAGGAGGCCTTGGTTGCACGACAGGCCGGAAGCGGCGCCGCCACCGGCGGCGACGACGTGATCGACGCGGAGTTCGAGGAAAAGCGCTGAGCGGCGGGGCCTGACCACCCGTGTCGGACAGGCCTTCGGCTGGTCGCCTCGAGGATTTGAGAAGGGGCTCTACGTTCCTGATGGCGCGCCACGAGCACGCGTTTCGATGAGGACGTTCTGACAAGACAAACGGGCGAGGGGCGCACTTCAGGCAATGTCGTCCCTCGGGAAACCGAGAAGGCGCCTCAGCCGTTCCCGCCGAGGGTGGGTGAGCAATCCGCCGCGGCCGGGCTCCGATCGACGGCTCAGTCAACAGGACGGCCGGTACGGAGCCTGGCCGTTACGGTCATGAGCCCTCCGGTGCACGGGCCGACACTCCCTGTCAGGATCGCGGCTCTGATCGGCTCTTTAGGCCATTTCCGTACGGCGCGGTGAACACCAGGCGCTCCGGGCCGATCAGGGGTTGCAGCCCGGCGGGTTGTCAGCTTCGCTCCAGGGGATGTCGGGACCGGTGAAGCACTTCACGAACTCGACGAAGTCGCTCTCCACGATGGTGCCGATCGAGGTCACGTCGAAGCACAGGCAATAGGGCGGGTCGTCGGGCACGGCGCTGTAGAACCCGGTCATGCACTGCTGGAAGACGCCGAAATCGGTCTGATCGACGTCGCCGTCACCGTCGGCGTCGGCAAACGGCCTGTTGCAGCGGCAACGCCCGAAACTCGCGCAGGCCGGGTCCGCGCAATCGGTCTTGAGATTGCCGTTGTCGTCGATGCCGTTGTCGCAGATTTCCTGGGGCGTAAGCCAGTAGTCGCCCTCGCAGGGGTCCTTGAGCAGCCAGCCGTTGTTGCACAGTCCGGCCTGGGCGACGTCCTCGAAGTTGCCGTTAACCACCAGGTTGGGGCCGTTGCCCTGCGAGATGGTCAGCTCGTCGAACAGGACCTCGACGCCGCCGGGCGGGCTGGTCGGGTTGTGCCCGCACTTGAGCACGACGGTGACGACGTTGCCGGTGGGCGTGATCGTCTGAGGCCGCGGACCGGCGGGCCCGAAGTCCCGGAAGGTCGTGTCCGTGGCCCGCGTCCACGGGAAGCCGCTGTTGGTGAAGGTGCGCTTGCGGATGATGTTGGGATTGTTGGCGGTCGAGGTTTCCTGAATCTTGTCGGCACTGTAGATGCTGAACGGCCCGTCGATCAGGTGGAACTCGAACCAGTTGATGGCGCTGGCCCCCACGCCCTTCCACCAGAAGGAGTACTTCAACGGAACGCCCGGCGTGACCGGGATTTCCTGGTAGACCCCGCCGCTGCCATGGCTGTCGGTCTGCTCGGGCG
>JABRVU010000411.1:0-4101 GCA_039961895.1 Phycisphaerae bacterium
CCCCTGAACCCTCTTTTCACTCTCCCCGGTGCCGGCGGCGCTCCGAAGTTCCATCAGCCGTCCGACGGCCTCGGGCACGATCTCCAGCGCCCGGTCGATCTCCTCGGGCGTGGTGAACCGTGAGAGGCTGAAGCGGACGGCCCCGTGGGCGATCCGCTCATCGACGCCCATCGCCTTCAGGACGTGCGACGGCTCGAGCGACCCGCTGCTGCACGCCGAGCCGCTGGACGCGCACAGTTCCCGGCGGCTCAGGAGCATCAGGATGGCCTCGGCCTCCAGGCCCTCGAACCCGATGTTGGTGGTGTTGGGCAGCCGCCGCTCGACGTCGCCGTTGACGCGGGCGATGGCCACGCGCTCGAGAATCCCGCGTTCCAGCCGGTCGCGCAGGGCCCGCACGCGGCCGGTCTCTTCGTGGAGGTGCTCGACGGCCAGGCCCGCCGCCACGCCCGTCCCCACGATGCCGGGCACGTTTTCGGTGCCCGCGCGCAGCCCGCGCTCCTGGTGTCCGCCGAGCACGCGCGGCCGCAGCCGGACGCCCCGCCATACGTAAACGATGCCCACCCCCTTGGGCCCGTGAAACTTATGCGCCGCCAGGGTCAATACCTGCGCCGGCACGCGCGATACGTCCACCGGCAGCTTGCCGAAGGCCTGGGTGGCGTCCACGTGCAGGGGCACGCCGCGGGCCTGGGTCCGTCGGGCCACTTCCTCGATCGGAAAGATCACTCCGGTCTCGTTGTTGGCCCACATCACGCTGACCAGGGCGGTGTCGCCGTCCAGGGCCGCGTCCAGGGCGTCCAGATCCAGCCGGCCGAGCGTATCCACGGGCAGGAGGGTGACGCGATATCCCTCCTTGACGAGCTGCTCGGCCGGGCGGAGCACCGAATCATGCTCGACGGCCGTGGTGATGAAATGCCGCTTGTCCGCCCGCCCGGCCAACACCCCCCGAATGGCCAGGTCGTTGGCCTCGCTGCCGCCACCGGTGAAGACGACCTGGCGGGGCTTGCCGTTCAGCGCCGCGGCCACCTGTTCGCGGGCCGTCTCGACCGCGTGCCGAACCTGCTGGCCGAACAGGTGCACCGAGGACGGGTTCGCGTACTTCTCGCACCAAAAAGGCGCCATGGCCTCGACGACGCGAGGATCTACCCGGGTCGTGGCGTTATTGTCGAGATAAATCCACATACGATCGCGGATCGTGGTTTGCGGAATGCGGCCTTGAAAAACACTCGGCCTGTTCTCGCCGATACGCATTCACAGCCCGTGACGACACCAGGCCTATCGAGAGCTCATCCCAGAACCGCGTGGGAACGCTTCCAGCCGATCGGTCGTCAGGGTTTCAGGACGCGTTCTTACTCCACGTTCTCCATCGGCACCGTCGATACCGTGCCGTCCTCGGCGACGTTCAACCGCTGGATGCGGGCTTCCGCTTCCGAGAGAATGCGCTTGAGATGATCGAGAATGCGTCTGGCCCGTTCGGCCTGGGCGATCATCTCCTCGAGGCCGTACTTGCCCTGTTCGATGGCCGACGTGATCGCTTCCAGCTCCGCCCGGCCTTCCTCGAAGCTCATCTGGATTTCGGGTTCCTGCCTGGCCATGCTCGGATCCTTTCGAGGCGGCGGTCCGCTTCGGCCGATACGGGCGGTTTCCCGGGCCGCCCCGCTCCATGAGCCCATCCTCGAAGCCGTGCGGGACCGGCTTCCTGCCGGTCGATGGTCAGGGTCCTGGAATGGGCTCAAAGCCTGGACGAGTCATTCTAGCCGGGCCGCGCTACACCTGCCACGAGGCGGTCCCCGGGGAGAGCACGTGCGGTCCGTGACAGCTTTGGGGGGCTCTTCGATTTGCTCAGGACCGCGGCCATTGATTGCCACCGCTCGATTCCCACGGCTTGCGCGGCAATACGTTGCCGCAGTCGGGGAAGGGACGCATTCGCCCGATTCGCCGATCGCGTCGCGCACCCGTGCGGGTGGGGGCTTGCGCTCAGGCCACGAGGACGATCCGGGGTCGGGAGCAAACGGCGTCCAGGCCGGGCAGGATCAGTTCGCCGGCCACCACCTCCCAGCTCATGCGTCGGGCCAGGTCGTAGCCGGCGTTGAGCAGTTCCCGTGCGGTGGGGTCATCGGTCGGCAGGGCGGCCAGCAGGCGCCTGGCCACCTGGTCGGCGGCCTGGGCCTCGTGAACGTCGCGCCATTCGCGGGTGATGGACAGCAGCTCGGCCTCGCTGAAGGACCGCCCCCCCAGGTCGCAGTAGTCGGCCACCAGGATGTTGGGCAGCGCTTCTCCACCCATCACCTTCTGGGCGAAGGTCGCGCAGCCCGAGACCTGCGAGACCACGCAGATGGCCCCGAAGGTCAGCGGTTCCAGCGGGGCGATGCCGAAGGGCTCATAGATGCTCTGCCCGAACTCCACGTCGGTGCCCCGGCGGATGTCGGCGAAGGTCATCTCCGCGGGCATGCGCTCGCCGCAGACCGACTGCTCCCACCCGAACTGGTTGACGTACACGACCTTGACGTTGCGGGCCCGGGCGTTGAACTCCTGCACGCCCTGGTAATAGAGGGCCTCGCCGTGGGAGAGATCGGGGTCCAGCTCGCGGTGCGCGACCGGCCAGTGCCAGAGGCGCTCCATCCTGCGCACGTCCTCGGGCCGGCGGGCGGGCACCTCGGTGGAGAGCACGAACAGCACCGCGGTCTTGCCGGCCCGGCGCAGGGCGGGCTCCATCCGGGACAGCACCCGCAGGTCGCGCCACAGGGCCTTGCTGGCGATCAGCCGGGTGACGTGGGTGAACACGTAGTCGGGCCGCTCGCCGAGCAGGATTTCGGCGTAGTCCTTGAGCCGCCGCTGGCTGGTCCGCTTCTCCTCCAGGCTGATCTTCTCGGCGGGAATGCCGTTGTACACCGTGTCGATGGGCACGTCGGCCATGGCCGGCCCCAGGAAGCGCAGCTCTTTGACCACGTAATCGCCGACCGCGAAGATGCGGTCGCAGTGCCGGGAGGCCTCCACCAGCGCATGACGGTAGTACCCGTGCTGGTCGCCGAAGACGTCCTCCACGAACCGCCCGTTCTCGATCGCCAGGGACAGGGCGTTGTAAAAGGTGACGTCGTGGCCGGGATGGTGCTCGACGATCCGCCGCATGGTGGAGACTTCATGGGCGTAGAAAATCGCCCGGAACCCGCCGCTGCGGTCGAGCTTGGCGGCCAGGGCCGTGGGCATGCCCATGAACTCGTGGGCCAGGATGACGCACTGCCCGCCGTGATCGACCGTTCCCAGGGCCTTGAGCACCGCGACGGCCGGCAGGGCCAGCTTGACGTACAGGTCGTACTCCCACGAATCCTCGTAGCGCCGCGACTCGATCCCATAGTTGACCCACAAGTCGCCTTTGAAGGCGTTGACCTTGTCCAGGTCCATGCGGGCGGTGTCGATCAGCACGATCTCGGGCGAGACCTTCGCCCCGGTGTGGGGGTTGGTGTAGGTCCGATGGCCGTAGACGATCCCGACGTGAAACTCGCGGTGGACCCGCTCCAGGGCCTCGCTCATGGGGTGCTTGGTGATGCCGTCGAGGCTGCTGTAGAGCACTTCGCCGGTGGGCCCCAGGCGGCCTTCGCCGTCCACCGGAAACAGCGGGCCCACCAGGATGGTGCGCTGGTCGGCGGCCTGATAGGCCCGGCTGGTGAGCAGCCCCTCGAGCACGGCCCCGATCCCGCCGACTTTCTGAACCGCCTCATGGGTGACGTGAGCAATGGTGCGCATACGGCTCCTTGTCGAGGAATACGGAACCAGGGCCTCGGGAAGGGGACGAAGCGCAACACCCGCGCCGTATCCCTTTCCCGGCGCCCCTCTTGTTAACGGACGTTCCGTCGAGCGGGCTCGCGGAAAGGACCGCCTCCAGACTATAGGATACACAGAATAGTCGGTCAGAAAACGGTTTGGGGCTGAGCAATTCGGGAAAAGTCGCCGTTATCGGACGCATCGCGTCCGTGAGGCACCCGGGGGGGGAACGTGCCCTGGTTACATCACGAACCGGCTGACGTCGATGACCTGCCGGGCGTCGCGGGGCGATGAACGGCCGCATCCGCAACCGCTGGCCGTTCCGCCTCCCCCGCGGCACCG
>JABRVU010000412.1:0-22647 GCA_039961895.1 Phycisphaerae bacterium
CAGTGCTTCCGGGTTTTCGCCGCGCTCGCGCAAGGCCCGGATGTTGATCGCGGTCGCGTGCGGGAGCAGGGCGGCGCAGACCGCCCCGTGGGGCGCGGGGAACATCCCGCCGATGGGGCCGGCCAGGCCGTGCACCGCTCCCAGCCCGGCGTTGGCCAGTGCCAGCCCGCCCAGCAGGCTGGCCAGGCACATCTCCTCGCGGGCCGCGGCGTCCCCGCCGTCCCGATAGACCCGCGGCAGGGCCCGCGCCGCCCGCTCGATACCCTCACGACACAAGGCGTCGGTCAGCGGCGTAGCCTTGACGCTCACGAACGGCTCGATGAGCTGGGTCAGCGCGTCCAGACCGGTGAAGGCGGTCAGCGACGGCGGAAGCCCGTCGGTCAGATCCGGGTCGACGACCGCCAGTTTCGGCAGCATGAGCGGATGGCGCAGGCTCACCTTCACGCGATGAGCCGGCGAGCCCAGCACGGCGTTACGGGTGACTTCCGCGCCGGTGCCGGCGGTGGTGGGAATGGCGACGCAGGGCAGGGGCGGACGCGACAGGGCCCGGCCCTTGCCGATGACCTCGAGATAATCGAGCAGTTCGCCTTCGTTGGCGGCCATCGCGGCGATGGCCTTGGCCGCGTCGATCGCGCTGCCCCCGCCGATCCCGATGACCAGGCCGCGGCCTCCGGCTCGGGCGCGCTTCACGCCTTCCTCGATCATGCGGACCGTGGGCTCGCCGTCGATGGAAACGAGCGCGCACTCCGCGTTCGGCCGCAGCAGCTCGACGAGCCTGGTGGCGCGGTCCGGGGACCGGCCGGTGACGATGAGCAGCGAGGGCGAAGCGGCATCCGCGGGGGGGATGGTGCCCTCCGCGCCGCTTCGGGCGCCGGTGTTCGCCGCCGCATCAGCGCCGCGCGGGCTCAAGCCCGCGGCTCCTTGTCCAGTTGCTCGTGCGTCGCCTCGCCCGGCTTCGCCGAGCAGATCGAGGATAAGGGGCACGGCCTGGGCCAGCGAGCCCCGGCCGAAGAGAATCCGCCCGGCGGTGGCGAACTCGAAACGCATGGCTCACCAGCCCGCGTCGTCGGGGAACAGGTTCGTGTATTTCACGCTGAAGCGCGGCTCGGCCATCAGGTCGGCCACCGCGTCGCGCCAGGCCCGGTAGTGGGCGGTCTCCTTGTGGGCGGCGGCGGCCCGCTCGTCGCGGTAGACCTCCACCAGGACGAAGCGGGTGGGGTCGTCGTTCTGCTGAATCACGTCGAAGCGGGCGATGCCCGGCTCCTGGACGCTGGCCCGGGCATTGGCCAGGCTGGCCTCGCGAAAGGCCTCGACCCCTTCCAGCCTGACGTGCACGTGGACGAAGACGATGAGCATGACGGGCTCTCCGATTCGATGGACCGACGCGCGTGCCCCCGCGTCAGCGGATCGCTTCAGGCGGGCCGCGCCGGGGAGCTACTTTCCTTCCGCCATCAACCGCCGGACGCTCCCCAGGATCAGCTCCTCGACGGCCGGGGCCAGGCGGGCGGGGCGGTCGTAGTAGATCATGGACTCGTCCGCCTCATAGCCGCCCTCGGACAGGATGCGGCGCGACGGGATGTAGCAGGGTACGTCGTTGGCGTAGGCCGTCACCCAAAGGCGCCGGGAGGCGAACGCCTTTCTCAGGGCCAGGGCGTAATCCACGACGACCTCCCCGCCCAGAAAGATCATGTTCAGGTCCCCGCCGAAGGCCCAGGTCTGCACCGGGTAGCTCAGCTCCGTGGGCAGGGCCTCGCCGCGATCGAGCCTGGCGAGCTGGAGCGAGGCGTGATAGGCCGCAGCCCGGGTCCCTTTCGCCCGTTGCTCCCACTCCGTCCGCGACGGAACGCGGTCGTACGGCAGACGGATGCGCTCGAACCGGCAGACCGGCGGCTCGGACAACGGCCGCAGGGACCCCTTGAGCAGCCGATCGACTTCATCCGCGATTTCCCGGGCATGACGCTGAGCATCCTCCAGTCTGCCGCGCGGATTCGGATTGGCGTCGGCCCCGCAGCCGATCGTCACCAGGCACAACGAACCGGGATGAGCGCGCTCGACGTACTCCTGCACGAACCCGGCCCAGTCGCCGCAGACCTGGTTGAAGTTCGCCTCCAGGGTGGTGCAGTGGCAGGCGTAATTCACGACCACGGCCCGGAGCCGGCCGTCGGGGCCGCTGATCGCCAGCATCGGCAGGGTGTGGTCCACCGGCCCGTCGGGGTTCACTCCGAAGCCGACGTACTTGCCGTCCTTGACGGCCCGACGATTGGCGGCGAAACCCGCGCGGCCTTCGGCCCAGCTCACCCGGCCCGGTCGCCGATCGGCCAGGGCGTCGAGGGCCGCCTGCTCGATCAGGTCGGTGAGCCGGGCGGTGTAGCGGTCGATCCGCTCCTGCTGATCGGCGGGGATCGGCCCGCCGAACAGCGTCGCCAGGGCGCCGCCCAGGCAGGGGCCGGCGTGGGTATGGGAGGAACACAGCGTGAATCGCTCGCGCGGCAAACCCGTTTTCGCGTTCAATCGCCGCGCGACTTCTTCAGTGATGGCGGCGGGCACGCCGCAATTATCGACGCTCACCAGCAACGCCGGCCGGTCCTGCTCGCCGATGGCCAGGGCCTTGGCCCACAGCCGCTGGGCCACGCCCTCGGATTCGCGCCGGCGGGCGCCGTAGCCGCTCAGCCGGATGGGCTGCTCCGGCGTGACGTCCCGGCGGGCCAGTCCGATCAGCATCAACGGCCGCTTCTCCGGCGCCGCCCCCGATCCGGCGTCCGCGAGCTCGCCCGCCGGCGGAGCGGCGCAGGACGCGAACAGCACCACCGCGCTCATACGACAGCATCGGGCCGCCCGCGCGACGGTGCTGGCGATTCCGTTCACCCCTGCCGACGGCGGCGCGCCGCGTGCTATTGTCGCCTGCCCGGTTTCGCACATGCTCACCGCCCCGCGTCGCCCTCGGCGGCGCCGGCCGTCAGTTCCCGCCGGTGCCGGTGCCGGTCCCGATACCGAACAACCCGCCGGTCACCAGATCGTTGAGCAGGCCCTGGAGGCCGCCGTCGATGCTCTGGCTCAAGCCCCCGCTGATGTAACTGAAAACGCCGTCGCGGACCGACTGTCGAACCAGGTCGCTGCAACCCTGACAGAGCAGAAGGGTGAACGTTCCCGCCGCTGATATCAGGCGGCCACAACGTATGCGTCGTGTCATGCCATACTCTCCTCATGTCCCCGCAGGCGAGTCAACCGGAGCCCCAACAACGCGGCGGCGGGTCGAGACGGACGCGATTATATCCATCCCCGGTCGGGCATCAATGCGGGGAGGCGGGCGCGGAGCGGGGCCGGGCTACAAGCCCGGCGGGGCGCGGTAAGCGAGTTGCAGGACGTGAGCGCCCCACTTCCTGAGAAACGCGCCATCCAGCTTACCGAAGTGTTTCTCGAAGAGGGCCAGGTCCTCCTGTGGACCGGCCGGGTCGCCGGGTCGGCGGGCGGCGATTTCCTTGAGGTAAGCGGCCAGCGACCCGGGCTGCCGCCGCTGGAGGTAGTGGGCCAGCGACCAGGCCATCGCGTAGGCGTTGGCGCCGCGTTCGGCGCGTTCCTCGAAGACGCGCGGGTTGGAGATGAGCTGCTCCGGCGGGAGCATACGGCCCTTGGCGACGGCGGAGAGGAAGTCATCCGCCCCCAACACGCGCTTGCCGCCGGGCCCGGCGACGGCCGAGCGGAAATCCTTGAGCCGAAGCTGATTGATGGCCGATATCCCGCTGCCCCACTCGCCGGGCGGCGTCTCGAAGAGGCAGGCCAGCCCCTCGACGATCCACTTGGGGTTGGCGCCACGGCGGACATGGACCCCCGCGTTGAACAACACCTGGTGGGCGGCCTCATGCTGAACGATGGTCTGGTTGATGCGTTCGGAGTAATTGGCCCGCCGGCCGTCGAGCGTCTTGAGTTCCCGCTGGGCGGCCTCCAGCCGCCTGCGGGCCTGGGTCTTGCTCAACCGCTCCTGCCGACCGTCGCCGTAGGTGAGGATGATCGGCTGGTTGCCGCGGACGGTCTTGAGCCGGTCGCTCAACTCGTTGAGGTTGGCCCGGGCCGCGGCGATCTCCCCGCGCAGCTCGAGCAGCTCCGGCTCGTTGTAGACGTTGAAGAAGGCCGAGCGGTTGGTCGGCTCGTAATACACGCCGTAGGTGCCGCGGGCCTGAAAGTTGATGCCCGCGGCGTAGCGCTCGTACTCTTCGCGGCGGTTGAAGAACAGCACTTCGAGACGCCGCTCCGGGCGGCGGGCGTCGATCCCCACCACTGCCGCGAAGCGATACACCGACCGGTAGGTGTCCTCCAGCCGGGCGGCCAGCTCGTCCACCAGCGCGGGGTTGGTGTTGTAAGCCAGCAGGAAGTGCGGCGTGCGCCGCAGGGCGAAGCCCTCGCCGGCAAGCCTGAGCAGCGCCGACTCCTGGCGTTCATCGACCGGCAACGGCGGGTCGGGCGGCAGCAGGGCTTGCACGGAGGCCCTGGTGGCCGGTCTGGCCGCGTCGGCGACCGCCGGGGCCGGACCGGCGCGCAGCACCGCGGGCGGCAGCAGCCCAGCCGCCGCCAACAGCGACAGCATCGCGCCGCCGCGACGGTGCGGGGCGCCGCGGACGCTCGCTCGACCCGTCGTACCCGACGGGGCCGGGCGGCGCGGGCAGCGCCCGCTCGTCCGCGCCTTTGTACCGATTGCGTCCCCCATGTCGGTCCTCAACAGCGTCTTCTCGACGATCATCCTCCGCGCGGGCGTCCATTATAGCATGAAGAGCCCACCCCCGAGCGGTGGGGGACCGCCTTCAAGCCGGTCGAGGGTCAAGGTCGCGGGATGGTCGCTCAACCGGCCGAGCCAACCGGCTCGAACGGCCCCATCGGGACGGAAGAGGCCATGAGCGCCGCTCGTCGGGATGACGGTGAGTCAACGATTGGGTGAGTCGGGTGCGGTCTTCGGGGGCGTCGCGCCGGCCTGGTGCGGCCGAGAGGCTTTTTACCCTCGGGCGACCGAGAAGCGGACATCGATCGGGCTCGGCCGGCCGGTCAGGTTGACGGTATCAGAACCGGTCAGCGCTGCCGCTTCGCCGTTCACCTCGGCGCCGGTGATCTTCCAGCCCGCCGGCAGCGGGGCCCGCAGCAGGACGGTCCGGGGCGCCCGGCCGGCGAGGCTCACCCGAACCTGGACGTGCCCGGCGGCCGGCGCCGATCGCGCCTCCAGCGAAACCGCGCCGAACTGCGTCGGGGCCCGCTCCAGCGCGATGCGCCCGCCGTCGGCCAGCCAGCGGCGCGGGACGCCGTAAAGCAGCCGCAGCGTGTCCGGCGCGCCGTCTTCGTCGAGGTCCCAGTCCTGCACCAGCAGATAACGCAACGTCACCAGGAACATGGCGTTGGCGGCGCTGTTGGGAGGCAGATAGAACGAGCGGCCGTGCTCGTCGCCGTGCAGGAAGCGCGAGCCCTCGCCGCCGATGTAGGTGTCGCGGGTCATGGCCTGGGCAAGCTGGCCGTAGAAGCCGACCAGGGCCTTCTCGCGCTCGTCGCGCCGCAACAGGGCGAGCTGATAGCGCAGCCCGTACAGTACGTTGACGCCCGGCTCGCCCTTGAACTGGCCCTGGTGCGGCGTGGTGCGGATCATGCCCAGCGCGACCCCGCCGTGATGCTCGAGATAGCCGATCAGCCAGTCCTCGCGCTGCGAGCCCTGGCCGAAGACCTCCGACCCGATCACGTAGGGGGCGATGAGATCGTAATAGCTGCCCATGCGCGTGGCGGTCAGCGGGTCGTGGGGCGGTTCATCGGCCAGCAGGGCCACCGGGATGAACGGCGGAAGCGTGTCGCGGCGCTCGCTTTTCTCCACCGCCTTGAGGATGGCGGCGCGGTAGTCATCGGCCACGGCCCGCAGACGGCGGGCCTCCTCCGCCCGGCCCAGGTCGTCCAGAACGGCGGCCAGGTCGCGCAGCCCGCGCCAGCAGTTGGCGTTCGAGTTGAGGGAATAGACCTGCTGGGGGACGTCGCCGGCGTAGTTGTCCTTGGGCAGCAGGCCGGTGGCAGCCTCGCGGCCGTTCAGGATCAGCTCCAGCGCCTGCCGCCAGAGCGGCTCGTGATCGGCCACCACCGCCGGGTCGCGCAGCAGCCAGTGGCAGAACGCCAGCAGTTGCAGCTTGTGGCCGGCCACGTGGAAGCGCGTGGCCTGGCGGTCGAAGGCCAGCAGCGGTCTGAGCATCTCGCGCCCGTCCTGGGTCCGTCCGAACAGCAGCAGCGAGCGCAGGGCGTCGCCGCACTCGGCCTCATAGAGCTTCGCGTAGGCGTTGCCGGCGCTGTAGTTCATGCGGTCGCCGGAGGCGATCATGAGGTTGCCGATCAGCGTGGCCCGCCAGGCGTCGTTGACGATGGCCTCGGGCGTGGTCAGGCCCACGGACCGGCTCAGGACGTCCGACCATCGTTCTTCGCACAGCCGCCTGTTGGGCTGAAAGGCCCGCGAGGCCGCCGGCGGCAGGCCGGGCGCCGGTCGGGTAAACACCACCAGGTCGGCGTGGCCGCCGGCGGTCAGCCCCGCCACCAGCCGTTTGCTCCGCGGACGCCACTCCCAGGGGCCCTCGAAGCTCATGACGATCCGCCCCTGGGCGTCGCGCAAGGCGCCGTCGCCGGCCTCGAGGGCCTCCGCGGTGTCCAGACCGGCCTGGACCTGCCCGGCGGGGCCTTCGGTCAGGGTGAATCGGGCCATCGCCGCGCCGTGTTCAGCCCAGGGGGCGGCGACCGGCGCGAAAACCTCCTGGGCGTAAACGCACGCGCCGTGGCGATAGCTCATGGTCACGATGGGCAGATACCCGCCCTGGTAGCGAGGTCCTTCCAGCCGGGCGAGGTCCTGCCCGAACGGCTCGGCCGGTTCGCCCACGAAGAACGCCACCGGCACGCCGGCCTCGAACCACATCGGCGGCTGGTTGGCCCGGGCGTTGATCGCGCTGCCGTTACTGACCAGCCGGACCTTGTGCGGGGCCCGCGGAGCACTGAGCACGATCGGATAGTGGCGAAAATCGGTGTTGACGTAGCGCAGCGGAGGCAGCAGGTCCTTGAAGAACTCGTAACCGGGGCCGTCGGTGTGGCGCCGCGCGGCCAGACCCCACACGTCGGTGCGGGCGTCGATCATCTCGCGCACCGAGGGCAGCCCCTCGGCCGGGCGGCTCTGGGCCCCGGCCGGCACCGCCGTCGCCAAGGCCATCGGCACGGCGAAGCGAAAGGGCCAACCGCAGGGATGGTGACGCACCGCAAGTGCTCCGTGTTCCGGGTCCGCCGGCTTGCATTTTCGGGTGATCCGGCGTTTACTCTACAGTCTGAAAACCATCCGTCCACCCGATCAGGAGGAGCGATCATGCCGGTTCAAGGGATCAAGCAGGGCATCGGCCGCCGCGGATTCATCGCCGGCGCGGCCGCCGCCGCCGTCACCATCGTCAAACCCGGGCTCGTCCGCGGAACGCGGGCCAACTCGACCGTCGAGGTGGGCCTGATCGGCTGCGGCGGGCGCGGCAACTGGATCACCAGACTGTTCGCCGAGCACGGTGGCTACCGCTGGGTGGCCTGCTGCGATTATTACGAGGACCGGGCCGAGGCCACCGGCGAGAAACTCAAAATCGCCGGGAACCGCCGTTACGCCACGCTTTCCGGTTATAAGAAGCTGGTGGAGAGCAAGCTCGACGCGGTGGTCATCGAGACCCCGCCGTACTTCCACCCCGAGCAGGCCGCCGCGGCCGTCGACGCCGGCAAACACGTCTTCGTGGCCAAGCCCATCGCCGTGGACGTGCCCGGGTGCAAGTCCATCGGCTCCTCCGGGCAGAAGGCCCGCGACAGCAAGCTGGTTTTCCTGGTGGACTTCCAGACCCGGGCCAACCCGGACTTCCAGCGGGCCGCCGAGGCCGTCCACAGCGGCATGATCGGTCGGATCGTCTGCGCCGAGGCCCGCTATCCCTGGGGCGTGGGCAACTTCGCGCCCCCGGCCAAACCCGAGGATCGCCTGCATACCTGGTACTGCTACAAGGCCCTCTCCGGCGACTTCATCATCGAGCAGAATATCCACACCCTCGACGTGGCCACCTGGTTCCTCAACGCCGACCCGGTCCACGCGGTGGGCGTGGGCGGGAGCAAGAAGCTTCGCCGCTACGGCGACATCTGGGATCATTTCGCGGTCATCTTCACCTTCCCCAACAACGTGGTCCTGTCCTACAGCGGCAACCAGTGCACGCCGGGGGCCCCCGACGAGATTCCCTGCCGCGTCTACGGCTCGCGCGGCACGGTGGACACCGATTACTTCAGCAGGGTCTGGGTTCACGGCGACCCCAAGCTGGTCAAGACCTTCGACGCCGAGGTCAAGGGTCTGTACAACAGCGGAGCGGCGGCCAACATCGCCACCTTCCATCGCTCCATCGTCGAGGGCAACTACCGGAACGAGACCGTTGAGCCCAGCGTGCGCAGCAACCTGGTCGCGGTGATGGGGCGCGAAACCTGCTACCGGGGCCAGCCGCTGACCTGGGAGCAGTTGATGAAATCCGACGAGCGCCTGCAACCCGACCTGTCGGGGCTCAAGAGCTGAACGAGACCATCGCAGACCCCGCGCGGGACCGGCGCCCGGGGGACCGCCGGAATGGTACATCGTCTTCGCCGCAGGGAGAACCTCTTTTGCGCAATCTGATCGCCGTTCTGACCGTCAGTTTCCCCTTCCTGATCCTGAGTTCGCCGGGGTGCATCGATTTGAGCAGCCTCGATCTGCTCCCGGTGGGCACGCCCTTCGTGGTCCGCGGGACGATGACCGTCTCGAGCGGCGGGTGCCTGGTCTGGCGGGCCGAAAACGGGCGGAACTACTATCTCTATCAGGACCCGCTGCTGGACAACGGCGTCTTCGACCGCGTGACCACGCCGGGCGTGACCTCGCGGCTGCTGGTCTCGACGCGCAGCGACCTGCCGACCGCCTGCCGCGTGGACGAGGCCGTGCAGGTGACCAACGTCCTGGAGATCGTCGAGTAGTCGCGCGGCGGGGGGCACCGTTCCGTCATGACCACCCGGCGAGCCGGCATCCTGTTCGGGTTGATCTGCGGGCCGGCGCTGTGGCCCGTCGGCGGCTGCGACGGTCTGGCCCTTTTCACGGGACCCGATTCGACCGGGGCCGTCTACGTCGTCCGCGTCGAGGGGCTTGAGCCGCCGCCGGCCGCGGAACCGGCTCTGTATCGCGTGGCAGACACGTTTCCCATCGATCCGCTCGATGTTTCCGCCGGGCGGGCCGCGGGTTTCTTCGTCACCCTCATCGCCGCGGGCGATCCGGTCCGCATGAGGCTTCTGCCGGGCGGTGATTCAGCGCCGATCCCGTTGCAGGACGTCCCGTCGGTTGTCCATGAGGATGCGCGGGGCCCGGCCTGGTCCCTCCCGTCCGATGCACGCCAATTGCTGGCCATCGGCCGGGGCGTGTTCTGGACGACGGATGAGCGGCCCGCCGGCGGTCTCGAACGCCGTTACGCCGTCGTGCTGCCGGCCGACTGGTCCGCGCCGAGCGTGAAGCTCGAAATCTACGCCGCCGCCACCCCCGAGGGCGACCCCTTGGGGGCCGACCACGTCGAGCTGGCCCGCGACTTCTTCTACCTGGCCGCGATCGGCGATTCGGTGGTCTGGGGCAACGGCCTGCGCGAGCCCGACAAGTTCACCGCCCTGGTGGCCGGAGAAATCCAGCGCCGCACGCGCCGCCGCGTCATCCGCCGGGTCCATGCCATCTCCGCCGCCCGCATCCTGCCGCAACCCGGCGACGTGATCTGCCCGGTGAGCTGCAACGGCGAGGTCCAGACCGCCACGACGCCCATCCTCACCCAGGTGGACCTGATCGAGTCGCCCGGACGGGTCGATCTGCTGCTGATGGACGGGTGCAGCAACGACGTGGGGATCACCACCATTCTGAGTCATCGCACCGACGACGCGGATCTGGCCGAGCGCACCGAACGGGCCTGTGGCGAGGCCATGCGGACCCTGCTCGGCAAAGCCCGGGCCGCCGTTCCCCAGGCCCCGATCGTGGTCACCGGCTATTACCCGATCGTGAGCCCCGAGACCACCCCGCCGGAACTGCTGGTGCTGCTCAATGCCCGCGGGGAACGCAACGACGAGCCGAACGCGGACCTGGTGGCCCAGTCCGCCGAGCAGTCGCGGATTTTTCTGCGGATCGCCCACGCGGGCATCATGCGGGCGGTGGCCGCGGTTGCCGCCGAATCGGCCGGCCCGCCGATCCTGTTCGTCGATCCGGGCTTCAGTGATTCCAACGCCCTCTTCGCCGGTCAGACGCTGCTGTGGGGCCTGACGGCCGATCACGTCCAGCCCGAGGCCGCCAACCGCGGACTGACCTTGTTTCCCGAGGATCCCTTGGCCGACGTCCGCGCGGCGGGGTGTTTCAACAACCGGCTCATCGACTTGGTTTCGTGCCTGTACGCGTCGGTCGGTCATCCCAACCCGGCCGGGGCCCGTCGCTACGCCCAGGCCATCCTGTCAGCGCTCGAAGGGCAGGGCCTCATCCCGCCGCCGTGAGCGTGTTTCAGGGTTCCCGACCGGCTTGGGTGCCGCCGCAGGACGTCTTCTGCTCCCGGGCCCAGGTCCGCAGACCGTCGGGCAGGCGCTCGTCGGCCAGGGCCTGATCGAACCAGCGGGCCGCGTCGGGCTCCTGCCCGAGCCGTCGGTACAACTCGCCCAGCAGGTAGCAGGCCGGCCCGCGGTTGGCGGCGTCGATCTGCCCGGCCAGCAGGGCCCGCTCGAAGCACGCCGCCGCGGCCCGCTGCTGGCGGCGCTCTTGCCCGATGGATGCCCTCATCCGGTCGATCCCCTCGAGCAGCGCGGTGGAGAACGCTCCGGCGTCGTCCGGTTGCGGGGCGGCCCCGCGCCGGGAACCGGCCAGCCGATCGAGGATGACCGCCGCCGGGCGGTTCTCGCCATGTCGGCGCAGAATCAGGGCGGCGGCCAGCTCGACGTAGGGACGCTGATAACGGTTGAACCGCCCGACGGCCGCGGCCTCCACCAGGTGCGTCGCCATGCGCAGCTCTCCGTCGGCCTGGTTGTCGCCCTCGGCCAGAACCGGCCGCCAGCAGGCGGCGAACGCGAACACGCGGGCCAGCCGATCATCCGGCGGCAGCACCGACCCCTCCTCGCGGGCCACCCACGAGGCCCGCAGGTGCAGCCAGGCCAGGGCCTCGTCGGGCTTGTGCCGCCACTGATAGCATTGAATGGCCAGGGCATAGCGATCGGCGGCGCCCAGGTCGCGCGGGTCGCTCTCGGGCCCGAAGCCCTCCGGCAGCGGCAGCTTCGGTTCGGCGAGCACCCGCTCGCGGAACTCCGCCGGCAGCGACACGCCGGCGCCGAAGTCGGACGCATACCCGCTGTAGCCGCAACGCGGACAGGTCGAGACGCGATAGAACTCCGGCTGCGGTCCCAGGGCCCGCGTGAACAGGTCGCGGTCCACGCCGCCCCGCGCGTTGCTCTGCGAACAGGTGACGGTCGTGAACGCCCGGCGGCAGAGCGGGCAGGTCAGCTCGTGCCGGCCCAGCACCGACAAGGGCGCTTCCCCGGGTTCGCCGGCGCCGCCGACGAGCCCGAGCAGGATCACCCCCGGCACAGCATAGTGCCACGCTGGAAAAGGGAAAAGCGAGAAGCGGGAAGCGTGACAACGGCGCCCGGCGCGGTTGTTTCCGGGTCTCAGGGAGAGGGGCGTTCGATGAATGCCGGACGACATCGAAAACAACCTTTGATGACGGACGTTTTCAGGGTCTTACCGCGGAAGCTTGCCCCAGGTGCTTGCCTCGAGTGCGAGCCGGGGATCATCCTCCAGATTTCACGCTGCGTTCCCGACGCCCGGCGGCCTTTTTCCTCGCCCGTGGCGCATTCGACAACGCCCTGGAGACGCGCGGGTCGAAGCCCGCGGCCCTTTACGGTCGTTCTTTCAGGCCGCGATGAAAACGGTCCGTTTGAGTCGGTGCCCGTCCCCAGGCGGCCTTTGGCCACAACCCAGAGACGCCCGCTTCGTGCGCGCATGTATTGCTGTAAAGGGGCGAGTCAGCGCCCTCCTCATGACCCTTCCGCGTTGAAGTCCATGACCCGCACCCGGGCCCAGAGGTCCTTGTGTTTGTCGATGTACTCCTGGTGGAGGGGGTGGGTGGCGTAGACGTCGTGACCGGCCTTGTCGTCGAAGTAGACCACCAGCCCGACGGTGAAGCTCTGGTCGTTCACCTCGCGGCGCATCAGCGTTTCGCGCCGCCCGCTGTCGATTGTGCGGACCGTGGGGATCTGGCCCAACAGGCGGTAAGCGTCCTGGATCAGGGCCTCCACTCGTGGTTCCGGGGCTCCGGGCTGAAGGTCGAAGAAGACGGCGTGGACGAACCCGCCGGGGCCCGTCCCGCCGCCGGCCCGCGCGGGGCCGCCGCCGGCCGAGCAGCCCGTCAACAGAAACATCAGACCCGCCGTCGTCAGGGTCAGGATCAGGCCATCGTGCATGGTTTTCCTCTCGGGTTCGAGGCGACGCCGTTCCAAGTACCGGCGATTCTTATACAATCGAGCCGCCCCGACGGCAAACGAGGTGAAGCCCATGATGAAACACTGGATCGCCCTGCTGGCCGCCCTGAGTCTGAACGCGGCCGCCAACCTGATGATGAAGTTCGGCATCAACCGCCACCGGTCGGACCTGGCCGGACTCGTCCAGCCGGGTTGGGCCGCGCACGGCAGGGCTCTGGCCGGCAACTGGGTGCTGATTCTGGGCCTGTTCTGCTTCGCCGCCAACGTGGTGCTCTACATCTTCGCCCTCAAGGAGATCAAGATCAGCGTGGCCTATCCCATCATGGTCAGTTGCGGGTTCGCGATCATCGCCCTGGTGGCCTGGCGGTTCCTGCATGAAACGCTGGGGCCCAGCCAATGGCTGGGCGTGATGCTGATCCTGGTGGGGGTGGTGCTGGTGGCGCGGGAGCGGGCCGTCGCGGGTTGAAACGGCCGCCGGGGCTTCAGCCGCCGATGCCCAGTTCCTTCTCGAAATACCGGGCGGTGTGCGCGAGGCCCTCCTCCAGCGGGACCCGGGGCTGATAGCCGAGGATCTTGCGGGCCCGGGTCAGATCGGGCCGGCGCCGGACGGGATCATCCGGGGGCAGCGGCTTATGCTCGATCCGCACGGACCGGCGCGTGGCCGATTCGACCGCCTGGACCAGCCGGAGCATGGTCACTTCCTCATCGTTGCCCAGATTGACCGGGTCGTGGCAGTCCGATTCCATCAGCCTGATGAGCCCCTCGACCAGGTCGCTGACGTAGCAGAAGCTGCGCGTCTGCCGGCCGTCGCCGTAGACCGTGATCGGCTCGCCGCGCAGGGCCTGGCAGATGAAGTTGCTGATGACCCGCCCGTCGTTGACGGCCATGTTGGGCCCGTAGGTGTTGAAGATGCGGGCGATGCGCACGTCCACCCGGTGCTGGCGGTAATAATCCATCATCAGCGTCTCGGCCACGCGCTTGCCCTCGTCGTAGCAGCTCCGCACGCCGACGGGGTTGACGTGGCCCCAGTAGTCCTCGGGCTGGGGGTGGACGGCCGGGTCGCCGTAGACCTCCGAGGTGCTGGCCTGGAGGATGCGGGCCCGCCGCCTTTTGGCCAGCCCGAGCATGTGATAGGCGCCCAGCACGTTGGTCTTGATGGTCTTGACCGGGTTGTGCTGATAGTGCACCGGGCTGGCCGGGCAGGCCAGGTGATAGATGCGATCGACCTCCAGCAGGATCGGCTCGGTCACGTCGTGGCGGATGAACTCGAAGCGCCCGCTGAGGACCAGCTCCTGGTAGCGCGGCCCGAAGTTCTCGCGCCGGCCGGTGAAGTAGTTGTCCAGGCAGATGACGTGATGACCGGCGTCGAACAGGCGAAGGCACAGGTGCGATCCGATGAACCCCGCTCCCCCGGTGACGAGGACCGTGTCCCTGGTCATGGTTTCACTCTCCTGGCGGCACCGCGGGCCCGCCCCTGTGGCTTCCGGCGCTTGGTGCCTGGCCGGGCACCGCCCCGCGCACTCAGCCGGGCTCAGAACTCTTTGCGCTGCCGGGCCGCCGGGATGTTGAGCTGCTGGCGGTACTTGGCGATCGTCCGCCGGGACACGTCCAGCCCCTCTTTCTGGAGCCTCTCGGCGATGGCGTCGTCGGACAGCGGGTCGGACTTGTCCTCGCTTCGGATGATCTCCTGCACGCGGGCCTTGACCGAGTCCCAACTGGTGGCCTGCCCGGTGTCGGTGGTCTCGGTGCCGCCGGTGAAGAACATCCGCAGCGGGAAGATGCCGCGCGGGGTCTGCATGTACTTGTCGGCGACGGTCCGGCTGATGGTCGAGGGGTCGCAGTCGAACTTCTCGGCCAGCTCGCTCATGCGCAGGACCTTCATGCCCGCCGGGCCGATCTCGAAGAAGTCGCGCTGCCGTTGGAGCACCTCGCGGCTGACCTCCAGCAGGCGGTTGCGGCGATACTCGATGGCGTCGATCAGGGCCCCGGCGTTCTCGATGTTCTTGCGGATGAACTCGCGGGTCTCCCTGTCGTGGTGCTGGTCGGCCATCATCCTGCGGTACTTGTCGGACACGCGCAGGCGGGGGCTGTTGCCGCGGGCCAGCCGGACCACGTAGTCGTTCTCCTCCTCGGACCACTCGACGATCACGTCCGGCGTGATCATGGGCACGTCGCGGTCCACGACCAGCCGGCCGGGGTGCGGCGTCAGCAGCCTCCGCAGGTTCCCCACCGCCCGCTTGATCTCCTCCAGGCTGCGCCCGGTGGCCTTGGCGATGGCCGGGTAACGGTTCTTCTCGATATCGACCAGGTGCTGCTCGATGAGGATGCGCTCCAGCTCGTGGTCGCCCTCCAGGGCGCTGATCTGGTTGAGCAGGCACTCCTTGAGGTCGCGGGCGGCGATGCCCGCCGGCTCGAGCGACTGGACCCAGCTCAGGGCCTCCTCCATCTGCTCGGCCGTGAAGGGCGGGTCGTGCTTGGCGGCGATCTCCTCCAGGCTGGTGCGCAGGTAGCCGTCCTCCTCGACGTGCCCGATGATGAGTTCGCCGGCCTTGCGGATGTCGCCGTTGACGCCCACGAAGGCCCACTGGTGCAGGAGGTATTCATTGAGGGATTCGGGCCGGCTGGCCGTATTGGCCATGGCGTCGAGCTTGGCGTCGCGTTCGCCGCCGTCGCTCCGCGGACGGGCGTAGGGCTGATCGCCCTCGTCGAAATCGTACTCCCGCGACAACCGCTCCAGCCGCGAGAACTCCTCGGCCCCCTGGGCGGGTCCGCCGTCGGCGCCGGGCGGAAGATCATCGGCCGGTGCCGACTCCGGGCGCGCGGGCTCCTCCTCCTCCAGAGCCGGGTTGCGCTCCAGCTCCTCGCGGATCTTCGACTCCAGGGCCAGCACCGGCAGCTGGAGGATGTTCATCGACTGGATGAGCTGCGGCGTGAGCCGCTGCTCCTGTCGAAGACCCAGGGTTTGGGACATGAACTGCGACATGACTATACTATACCCGACGCCGCACCGGTTCCGCCACGATGCGGTCCGGCTTCCCGGCGGCAGGGCGTGGCGATTCTTTCGAGCAGCGAGCGGGGCGCTGGGATACTCATCGCCTCGCTTTCCCGCCGGAATCGAGGCACGGCCAGAAGAGCCCATCCCCAAACCCGTGCGGGACCGGTTGCGACCCGTGTGGGAGCGGCCCCAGCCGGTCGTTTTCAGGGTTTTGGGATGGGCTCTCAAGCAAGCCGATCGGGTTCGACAGGGCCACGCCGAGCCCTGGCCATGCCAACCACTGCGCTCTACCGTCGCCATGCCACACCACACGCCGGGCTCGGACGGCGGATGCACGCCGTTTGCCCGGCATTCTCGCCGCTTCCAGGCGGCGCGTGACGTGGGCCGGCGGACAACAAGCCACCTTCGCCCCTCGCTGCCCGCCCCCGTTCCTTGCCGGATGCCGTGCGTCGCTGAACCCTGAACCCTGAATCCTGCATCCTGAAACCTGTCCTTGTGGCCGGTCCCGCGGGAACCTAAGATTGAATCGGAGGATTCAGGATCGGCGGCGCGGGCGGCGCGAGGGGCGTCGTGGTGCGTGTCGCCCGGCGGACCCCCGTCGGCCGGAACACGGCTCTGAACCGGCCGGCATGAGAGACCAGGAGCGATGGCGATTCGATTTGCGTGTCCGGCGTGCCGTCAACCTCTGGAAGTCGATGACGAATGGGGCGGCCAGAGCGTGGCCTGCCCCTATTGTCAGCGGGTGGTGACCGCGCCTCAGACCAGCACCTGGCCCACCGGCACGGTTCCGGTGGCGAACCCCGCCGGCGGTTACGGCCAGGTGAGGCAGGGGGAAAGCGGTTTTGCGCCGCCGCCGCCGCCACCCGTCGGTTATGCGCCCGGACCCATGCCCGCGGCGTCCAACTCCGCATTGGGCGCGCTGGTGCTCACGCTGGTGGGAGCGGGTCTGTCCCTGGCCGCCACGTTCGGCTTCTCGGTCACGGTTTCGTCTCAGATCATGGACCGGGTCGGCCCGCGGGCCGGTTTTTCGGAGGCCATGCGCGTCCAGCAGGAGCTGCTCGAGCAAGGGCGGCTCCGCCCCTCCGGGGGGCTGAGCTTTCTCATGCTGCTGGCGGCGATATCCAGTATCGCCGGACTGGTCATGGCGGTTCGTTCGCTGGCCCGGCGCGAGGGCGGACGGGGCATGGCCATCACCGCGTGCGTCCTGGGCCCGCTGTTCCTGCTGTGCCCGATCTGGTGGCTGCTGATGCTGATCAACATCGCGGCCCTGGCGGGCTGACGAAAGGCGGCGCGTGCGCGAGGTTGGTGACCGAACCGGCGGAACGCGGATTCCGTCGCGCACGCCCCATCCCCCCATGCATTTGCCCGGCTCGACTCGCGTTGACTTGTCCGGCGGCGTTTGCTAGGTTCGAGGGAGGGGGGTAACGCCGCCCTGGGACAGGAGTCCGCCGTTATGGATGCATTCGAAGCCGTCTCCCTGCCGGAGTCGTCGCCGCGCCCCGCCCGGCGGAGCTTTACGGTCGCCGAAGCCGACCGGGCCCTGGTGCTGGTCCGGCGCATCGTCGCCGACATCGTGCGCGACTACCGCAGGCTCTGTGAACTGCACCGTTCGTTTTACCGGTTCGACTCCCGCGGCTCATCCGCCCAGGCCGAAGAGGCCCGGCAGGAGTACGTCCGCCTGACCGATCAGCTCTCCGAACTGCGCGAGGAGCTCGAGGAGATCGGCTGCGAGCTGAAGGACTACGAGCGCGGGCTGGTCGACTTTCCCTCGCAGCGGCAGGGGCGGCCGATCCTGCTGTGCTGGAAGCTGGGCGAAGACCGGGTCCGCCACTGGCATGAGATCGACGCCGGCTTCGGCGGGCGACAGCCGATCACCGAGGAGGCCTGACTCCGGCGCCGGCTCCTGCCCGTGCACCGTCGTCAACGGCCCGACGCGGCCGCGACCGAACCCTCCACCGTCTCAAGGGAACTGACGTGAAACTCGCCTGGGAACGACGCAAGCTCCACTTGAAGCATCCGTTTCTGATCGCCCGCGAGCGCTCGAACACCTCCACGCAGCGCGAGCTGCTGCTGGTGCGCATCGAGCACGGCGGGAAGGCGGGGTGGGGCGAATCGGCGCCCATCGGCTACTACCATCAGTCGCTGGATTCATCGGAGGCCGCCCTGGCCGAGATCGCCTCCATGCTCGGCGACGACCCCTTCGCCCTGGACCGGATCCTCGACCCGATCCGGGCCCGCTTCCCCGGCGAATCGGCCACCGTGGCGGCCATCGACGGGGCCCTGCACGACCTGATCGGAAAGCTGCTGGGCGTGCCGGTCTGGAAGCTGCTGGGGCTGGACCCCTCGCGGGCCCCGCTGACCGACTTCACCATCGGCATCGACACGCCCGAGGTGGTGGCTCAGAAGGTCCGCGAGGCCGAGCCCTTTCCGATCCTGAAGATCAAGATCGGCACCGAGGACGACGACGCCCTGTTGAGCGCGGTCCGCCGGGAAGCCCCGCACAAGAAGCTCTACGTGGACGCGAACTGCGGGTACAACTCGGACAACGTCATCGAGCGCTGCCGGAACGCGGCCCGTTACCGCGTCGAGATCATCGAGCAGCCCACCCCGCGCGGCGATCACGCCGGCCTGCCCGCGGCCCTGAAGGCGGGCCTGCCGCCGCTGATCGCCGACGAGAGCTGCATCGACTCTTCCGACGTGCTCAAGTGCGTGGGGTTCTTCAACGGTATCAACATCAAGCTGAGCAAGTGCGGGGGCATCCGCCAGGCCGTCCAGATGATCCACACCGCCCGCTCGGCGGGGCTGAAGGTGATGATCGGCTGCATGTTGGAGACGTCGGTGGGCCTGGCCGCCGCCGCCCACATCACCCCGCTGGTCGATTACGTCGATCTCGACGGGCATCTCCTCTTGGCCGACGACCCCTTCGAGGGCCTCGGCGGGGAGGGCGGAAGGCTGACGCTCTCCGACCGGCCGGGGCTGGGCATCGTGGAGCGATAAACTCGCCACGCGGACACGGAGGCACGGAGAAGAGATGGAATGACCGAGGCGTGCCCGCCTATCTGCGTCCCTCGCGCGTCGTCGCACGCTCATCCTCTCCCTGGCCGGCTCGCCTCCGCGTGGCTCCCTGTTCGGGCCCGTGGTCGTCGCCGTGGTGGTGAAGGGTGATTCATGGCCAATTACGCCTTGTTGACCGCCAGCGGGCAGGACCGGCCGGGGATCGTGGCGGCCATCGTGCGCGTCCTGTTCGAGAGCGACTGCAACGTCGAGGACTCGCAGATGGCCCGGCTGGGGCCGGAGTTCGCGTGCATGCTGGCCGTCCGAATGCCTGAGGGCCTGTTGAGCGACCAGTTGGCCGAGCGCTTCCGGAAGGTATCGGCCGAGTGGGGACTGCGCGTCCACGTGAGCGATCTTCGACCCGAGGAGGCCGGCCAGACCCGTTCCGACGCCGTCCTGCACGTGATCCGCGTCCACGGCGCCGACCGCAAGGGCATCGTCTATCGCCTGACCGAGCACCTGGCCGCCAGGGGCGTCAACATCGCCAACCTCCAGACCGAGGTGATCCGCCATCAGCCGCCGTTGTACGTCATGGTGATCGAGGCGGAGCTGCCTTCGTTCCTCGACGCGGCTGCGCTGCGCGACGAGCTGGTCGCCATCGGGCGCGAGATTCAGGTCGAGGTGCGCATGGAGCCCAAAGGGCCCGAATCGCTGTCCGAACGATTGCGGGGGTTCATGGAAGGTGCGTCCTGAAACCCATGTGCGACCGGCCTCTTGCCGGTCGGTTGTTCGGGGCATGAGGACGCGCGCCTGACGCGGCGGCGCAGGCCGCCTCCTTCGGCGGTCTCCCTCTGTCACGTCGCGCGGCAGGTGCCCGGAGGAGCGAGGTCATGTTCCGCCGATCGAGGAAAGTGTGCCGGGTGCTGCCGGTGTTGCCGTGGGTCTTCGGCGTCTGCCTCGCCGGCGAGGAACCGCCGTCGGAGTCGTCGGCCCTGCGCGGTCAGGCCGCCGCCGCCCTTCGACGCGGGGTGGCCTTCTTCCGCGAAGCGGTCGCCGTCGAGGGCGGATACCTGTGGCAGTACAGCGCCGACCTCAGCCGGCGCGAGGGCGAGGAGAAGGCCCCCCGGACGCGGGTCTGGGTGCAGCCGCCGGGCACGCCTTCGGTGGGCATGGCCTTTCTGGCCGCTTATGCGGCGACGCAGGACCGGTATTACCTCGAGGCCGTGAAGGATACCGCCCATTGCCTGGTGCGCGGGCAGCTTCATTCCGGCGGGTGGGGATATTCCATCGACTTCGACGAGGCCGCTCGCAAGGCGGCCGCCTACCGCGAGGGCGGGGCGCCCGCCGGCCGGGACGTCACCACGCTGGATGACGACACCACCCAGTCGGCCGTGCGCTTCCTCATGCACGCCGACCGGGCCCTGGGCTTCAAGGACGCGAAAGTCCATGAGGCCGTCGTTTATGCATGGAACCGACTTCTGGAGGCCCAGTTCCCCAATGGCGCCTGGCCGCAGCGCTTCACCCGCCCGCCGGCGGCTGAAGACTACCCGGTCCGAAAAGCGTCTTATCCCGACCAGTGGCCGCGGACCTTTCCGAACGTGGATTACAAGCTGTTCTACACGCTCAACGACAACGTGATGGCCGACATGATCGACACCCTGTTCGAGGCCGGCCGGATATACGGCGCTTCCGACGCCCCCGCCGGCACCGCGGAACTGGCGGCGAAATGCCGGTCGGCGGCCGAACGGGCGGGGGACTTTCTGCTGCTGGCCCAGATGCCCGAGCCGCAGCCGGGCTGGGCCCAGCAGTATGACGTTCAGATGCACCCGGTCTGGGCCCGCAGGTTCGAGCCGCCGGCCGTCAGTGGCGGCGAGGCCCGGGGCGTCCTACGGACCCTGCTGCGAATGTACCGCGAGACCGGAGAGGGCAAGTACCTGGAGCCGATTCCCAAGGCCCTGGCCTACTACCGCCGCAGCAGGCTCCCCGACGGACGGCTGGCCCGCTTCTACGAGCTGGGCACCAACCGCCCGCTCTATTTCACGAAGGATTATCGGCTCACCTACGACGACTCCGACGTGCCCACCCATTACGGCTTCAAGGTGGACGACTGGACGGGTCCGATCGCCGCGGAGTATGAGCGGGCGCGGGCATGGAGCCCGGAGGATCTGAAACGCCGGGCCGCCGAACGCGGTATCAACCGCCGCGACGGACGGTCTGATAACCGCGCGCGTGCGGAGCTGGAATCAGCCGTGAGGAGCATCATCGACGCTCAGGACGAACGCGGGCGATGGGTCGAGGACGGTTCGCTCCGCGCCCAGGGCCCCGGCGACGACACCCGGCGGGTGATCCGCTGCGCGACGTTCATCCACAACGTCCAGACCCTGAGCCGGTACCTGGGCGGCCGTGCGGATTGAGCGGCGGGCGCGGTGTCGTCAAGGTGCGTTGCGAAGCCCTCAAACCGGCCGGTAGGAAGCTGGTCCCACGCGGTTTTCGTAAGCAAATTCGCGTCCGAAAAACGCCGACGAGGGCGAAGCGGTCATCGGGCCAGCCCATGTAGAGGGCCGGGGAAGCGCTCGCGCTTTTTTCTCGATTCGCGGCTTGGCCTCCCGTTCTTCTCATGGTACGATCAGTTGAACCGTCGTGGGCAGGGGCATCCCGGGCTCCCCCGCGGACGCATCGGGCGCCGACGTCGAGATTCAATTCTTCTGACGCGCTGAAATCTTCAACTCAGGGAACGTGGTCATGCCATCGCAGACGACGGGCTGGTCTTACCTTGGTTTGTTTATTGCGCCGCATGGAAGGCATTCTGAAACCCAGAGGGGACCGGCATCCCGCCGTTCGGTTTTCGGGTTTTCAGGACGCGCTCAACGTGCCCGGTTCGGTTGCCAGGCGATCCTTGCATCGCTCATGATCCTCGTCCTCGCCGCCACGACGGCGGCGCAGCCGTGCGGCGTACAGGTAACCGACGACGCCGCCGTCCAGGAATGGGGCGAGCGGCACAGCGCCGCCTCCGGCGGGAGGGTCTTGTGGGCCGACGATTCCGAGGACGTGTACTACTTCGACGGCACGAACGTCGTTCTCGTCCAGGCGGACGACGCGAACGACCCGTCTCTGGCTTCCCTTGAGAACTTCGTGTTCGGGCTGGGCAACGGTGCGGGCGGCCGGGTCATCGGGGCCTGGCGGCGCGGGACCGATTTCGCCTGGGTGTGGACCAGCGACGGCGGCGCGCCGCGGCTGGTGAAGGCCGCCAACCCGCTCGATCCCAATCAGCCGCTCAACCCGGAGGCCCTGGCCATCGCCGACGGGTGCGTGTTCATGGCCTTGCAGGGCTTCTCCGGCGGGCAGGCCGTCAAGCACGTGTTCCGCGTGGACCCCACGACCGGCGATGCCGCCAACCTCACCGGCAACCAGCCCGTTCCCGGCCTGTCCGGGCGCATCCGCAGCAGCGGCTGTCGGGCGGCCTGGGCGTTCGAGGTGGACGGCGGCAACGTGGAGCTTCACTTCTATGATGGCGCGGTCCGGCGCACGATCGGGAGCGGCGTGCCCTCCGATCTGCGGGACGGAATCCTCATCTGGATCGACCGCGACGCCGCCAACGTTCAGCAGATCTTTCTTTACGACGCCAACCTGCCCGCGCCGGTGCCGACCGCGATCACCAACCGGACCGACGCGACGCGCCCGATCCTGTTCGCCCAGACCGACGGCCGCCACGTGGCCTGGATCGAGTCCGACGCCGCCACGCAGAACCGCAAGCTGATGCTGCTTGGCGGGATCGAGTTGAGCGACGCCTCGACCGCCCCCTCCAATAATCCGCCGAACCGCGATTATCCCTTCCAACTGAACCGCGGACAGATCCTCTGGACGGATCAGGCAGGTAAGACGCACTACTACGACGGCCGCGTCCGGCGGGAGGTCTGCGGCGACGGCTGGCTGACCGATGGCTTTCTGGCTGAGCTGCTGACGCCGGCCGGTCAGGCGGATACAGAGGTCTTTCTGTGGCAGGGTACCGCGCCGGCCGCCGATCTGAGCGCGCCGCTGCTGGTGCGGGCGTCGCCCGGCGACGGCTCGGCCACGGTGGCCTGGGACCACATTCTCGGGGCGACCTCCTATCAGGTGTACGTGGCCGAGGAGCCCGGCGTCACGCCGGCGAA
>JABRVU010000413.1:0-4112 GCA_039961895.1 Phycisphaerae bacterium
GAGCAGCGCGCCGCCGACGTGGCCGCCCGGTTCGGAGGCGATGAGTTCATCCTGCTGCTGCCGCAGACGGCGGCGCCGGCGGCCTCGGCCCTGGCCGATCGCATCGTGGCCCGCTTCGCCGCGAACCTGGCCGAGTCCGTGCCCGGCGTGGAGGCTACCGCCAGCATCGGCGTGGCCAGCCTCTACACCACCCGGGCCCGTTCGTCCGAGGCCCTCATGCACGAGGCCGACCTGGCCCTGTACGCGGCCAAGGAAGGCGGACGCAACCGCACCATGCAGGCCGCCGCCGCGGTGGATGCCTCCTCGGCCTCCTGATCGAACCGCTCATCCCTTGAGCCCATGCGCGCACCAGCCCGACTCCCGGCCGCCGCGGACCGCGCCGCTCCGATGGGCTAATCGCCGTACACGATGGGGTTCTTCCTCCAGTCCTTGTCCTTGTCGTGCCCCCATTCCTTGACCCGCGGCCGGCGCTCGCGCAGCCGAACCGACTCCAGGCCCAGGGCGTAGCCGGCGGACTTGGGATTCTTGCCCACGCATTCGAGACGCAGCACGTAATCGCCGGGCTCCGGCCAGAAGTCGAGCAGGTGGTATTCCCAGTTGTCGATCTTGTCGTTATAGAAGTCCAGCGGCCCGCCGAGTTTCACGCCGTTCAACGAAGCCTGGTATTGCCCGTAGTCATCGGCCCGGGTCATGTTCAGCACCAGTCGCAGGGGCTCTTTCTCCTTGACGGTCAGCGGGACCTCGATCCAGGCCTCCTCGGCCGAGGCCGGCTTATAGAGCACCTGCCCCTTGGGGTAGTTCAGCAGATTCTGGCTGCGGGCCTCGCCTTTTCCGCGCCGCTCGGGGGTCATGTGGTCCACCGCGCGAGCCACGACCCGCTCGATATTGGGCAGGGCCCGGTCCTTGGGAGCGCGGGCCTTGAAGGTCGGTTTGCCGGTCTGGTACCAGAAGGCCACGCTCGCGTAGTCGTCCTGTCGCTCGTTCCAGCTGTGGGTCTTGTATTCGGGGTTCTCGTCCGGCGAAATCCACCCGAAGTGCTCGATGGTCACCTTGATGTTCTTCTGGAACACGAAGGGGTCGTCGATGTGCCAGCGGTACGCGCTGGTGTGCCCGCCGACGATGCCCCACTGATCGAAATAGGGCGTGCCGAAACAGGGCGTGCTGGTGGTCTGCAAGCCCCAGGCCGACAGGAAGTAGTCCTCCGTCCCGGTGCCCCAGATGGAGGGCTTGACGTCGCCGTCGATGTAGACCTTCTCGTCGCCCTCGCCGAACCACATGGGACTGCGCGTGCGGACGGCCAGGACCGTGCCCACGTAGTGGCCCTTGCCCTCCGTCTCCAGGATCACGTAATCCTTGCCCTGCTCGACGGGGTACTCCTGCTTGTACTGGGCGTAGAAGTAGGGCGTGTCCGCGGGCAGCGAATCGAGCTTGATCCAGTCGATGTTGTAATACAGCAGGCTGATGTTCTTGTCGGCGGCCTGATTGACGATCTGGACCTTGCAGGATTTGCGGAAGGGCATCCGCCAGAAGCAGTTGTACGAGTCGGCGTCCTCGACGACCACGGGCACGCTGATCACCTGGCGGCGCTGCCCGAAGCAGTTGGCGAAGAAATCGCCCACCGGGGCCTCGACGCCCGGGCGCTCGTCGCCGTCGTAGAAGATCTGGAGCAGCATCTCCTGGTGATTGGCCGACCCCTTGGGAGCCCAGGGATGCGCCTCCGGGCCCAGGAAGGTGATCCACATGTGGGTGATGGCCCCGGGCCCCTGCACGTCCATCAGCACGTGGGTTTCTCCCGGCTTGACGGTGCGGTTGTCGCTGTTGCTGTCGGGGTTGTACTCCTTGGGGTTGTCTTTCATCCGGGCGGTGGAGGTGGCCCTCATGCTCCGGCCGGCCTTGGGTCTGGCCAGCTCCTCCAGCGGCGTTCCGCCGGCCCTGGACGCCGGCGCGCAGCCGATGCCCGCGGCCAGAGCGGCGATGCCCGCCAGCGCGAAACCCCTGCGCCCCCGTTGATTCCATCGCGTCATCACGACAACCTCCTCTCGAAGTACGATTCATCCGGCGTCACGCGCCGGCCATGACCTTGGTCTGCCCAACGGCGGCTGTCAACCCTGTTTTTTGCGACAAGCCGGCCGGAGCCGGTGGAGAATCCGGCCGGCGATGGGAAGGACGGGCCGGTCCGTGCCGACCCCTTACGGCTGAGGGTTTGGTGACCAGCGCCCGACGAAGCCGCCCCCGGCGCGCAGCTCGACGATCAGCGGCTCGTCCCGCGCATGGGTCGCGTCTTCGACGCGCAGGTCGTCGTCGCTCCGCCCGTCGCGGACCAGCCGGGCCCGGTACGTCCCGGGACCGAGGAAGCCGGCCGACAGGCGCAGTCGCCGGGCTTGCGGCCCGTTGACCACGCCCACGAACCACGTCGTTCCGCTCCGCCGGGCCAGCGCCGCCAGTTCGCCGATCCGCGACTCGGGCAGCACCACGGTTTCGTCCCAAGTCGCGGGGATGCTCCTGATGACGTCCGAGCAGGGGCTCTCCAGCAGCTTGCGCGGATGGGCCCCATAGGTCAGGAGCGGCGAGGTGAACACCACCGCCGTGGCCACCTGGTGGGCGACGGTCGTGTCTCCGCGGCGCTCGCCGAAATGCACGGGGGTGTAATCGGCGGCCCCGGCCAGCATCCGCGTGAACGGCAGCGTCGCGTCGTGGCGGGCCCGCGGCATGTTCCGCCCCTCCATGCCCTTGACCGCCTCGCGGGTCAGCTCGTTGGGCCAGGTGCGGGCCTGCCCGGTCGGCTTGTTGCTGCCGTGGAAGTTCACCATCAGCTTGTGCTCGGCCGCCTCGCGCAGCAGCACTTCGTAGAAGTCGATCACTTCCCGAGCCTCGTGGTCGAGGAAATCGAGCTTCACCCCCACCGCGCCGGCGTCCCGGCAGCGCTCGAAGAACCGCCGGCGCTCCGCCGGATCGCGCAGCTCCTGGGTGTGTTTCCACAGCCACAGGCCCACGCCGCGCTGCCGGGAATAGGCGACCAGCTCGCGCAGGTCGGCGTCGGGCCAGCGCTGCCAGAAGCCCTCGATGACGTGGTACTCGAAACCCAGCTCCCCGGCCAGCCGCGAGAACTCCTTCATGCCCTCCAGCGTGCTGGACCCGCCGTCCAGGTATTTCCACACCGCCCGTCCCGGCTTGATCCAGCCGGTCCCGGCCCCCTCGGGGAAGAGCCGGGGGTCCGGCGGCGCCGACAGGTTGGTCACGGCGTCGCAGTTGACCAGCGCGTTCAGGTCGCGCCCGATCATCACCACCCGCCAGGGGGTCTGAATCTCGCCGTCAACGGCGGCGGGCTTCGACAGGCGCCTGGCCTCCTCCTCGCCGTAACGCAAGGTGAAGGGGTACGAGACCGGCGCCGCGTGTGCCAGGACCACCTCCAAGCCGCGCCGTCCGTCGGCCCGCAGGGTCATGCCGCTGTAACCCGACAGGCCCGCCTCGGTGAGGGCGCCGAAGCCGCCGCCGTCCGGCAGCTCGAACGTCACCGGCGGGGCGGCCCATTCGCCGGCCTCCAGGTCGTCGATCCGCTTGCTGGCGTGGATGCCTTCGTAATGCCCGCGCATGCCGTGATACCAGACGGTGCTGCCGGCGGGAATCACGAACGCGGTGGCCTCGTCGGGCACGCGCCGCCGGTCGCCGGCGGGCACCCGCAGGCGGAACCCCACGGCGTCGTCATAGGCCCGCGCCTCCAGCGCGAACGATGGGCCCCCGGCCGCGCGCTTCAACCCGATCCTGACGCCGTTGCACCTGTTGAACGCCCGGGCATGCCCGCCGTGCAATGGATAGGATTCGTCGATCCGGTAGCGCTCCACGCCGCCCCATTCAACGCCCTCGGTCAGACGGACGCCGTCCAGGTCGAACGCGACGGCGGACGGCTCGAGGACCGCCCTGCCGCCCAGCGTCGCCGAGATCAACAGCTTCGGACCGGCCGCCACGACCTTGAGGCGAACCTGCCCGCCGGGACTTTCGACTTCCGTTTCAGCGGCCGCCGCCAGTCCGCCGGACGAGAACCCCGCGAGAATCAGGCCGACCAGCACCCATGCGCGACGGGGGGGAGTCTTCATGGACGCCTCCTTTGACCC
>JABRVU010000414.1:0-6539 GCA_039961895.1 Phycisphaerae bacterium
CGCCGAGCAATCCGCCGGGGTCACCTTCACCTCAACGAACGTCGCCTCCGCACGCAGCTTCCGCCGCCAGGCATAAAACGACACCGGCGACACGTCCGCCTTGAGCGGAACCTCTTCGCTCGGGGGAATGATCCGGTCCAACTCGGCGATCATCGCCGCCTGAATCCGCGCCCGAGCCTCCTGTCGTGTCGTCCTCGCTGGCATGACCCTGTTCCTCCTTGATGTAACGGGGCTGCCTCCATGGCCGACCACCCCCTATCTATCGAAAAACACCCCGCCTCAACTGTCACGGACCCGATATCGGGATTCGTAAGGAGCCTCATGGGGGCCGGGGTCATGAAAAGTTCACCCCGAGGCGGCCTTCGTTCGCAACCCAAAGAGGCGCGCTTCTTGCGCGCATGTCTTGCCGTAAGAATCACAACCCTTATCGGACCGGTTTCCAGCCGGTCGGTTTTCAGGGTTTGAGGACGCACTCTCCGAATGGGCACTTATCGGTTCCGTCGCGTGGAGCCATCGGCCGTGCTGACCGGCGGCTGAACCCGCTCGACGACCCGATCCGGGAAGATGCTCCCGTCCACGCGGGCGTGGGTGGTGTCGCTCTCCAGCCACTTGAGAATCAGCCGAACCTTCTCCTGACAATTGGGTTCGTCGATCTCCTCGCCGATGGCCGACCCCCACAGAAACGTCCGCCGCTGGACCGCGCCGGATTCCTCGCCGGTCAGCTCGCTCTCCGGGCGGGGTCCTGGAGCGACGAAAGTCAGATAGATGTGCACCGAACGCTTGTCGCGCCGGCCGCGGAAGTTGGATACGTTGATCGTCTCGACCTGAGTGGCGAAGGGTTGTTCGAACAACAGGCCGGCCAGCTTGACGGCCGCCTGGGCGTCGTCGCCGACCAGGGGCGAGCCCGTCGGCGGCTCTTCCTTCTCGACCGACTCGATCCCCACGATCTGCATCCACCCGGCGCCGGTCACGTTCTTGTAGATCTGCGGCAGCCGGACGCCGTCCTTGTCGACGGCCACGAAGCGGTATTCGCCGTCGTCTCCCCTTCCGGTGCGCACCATCGCGATCGGACGGCGATACTCGCACCAGGCCCGGATCGTCCCGTCCAGTTCGCGCGTGACCCGCCGGACCCGCGAAACCCAGCCGGAGGCCGTCAGCGTTTCACCCACCCGGCGGACGACGCCGCCGTCGAGCAGACTGGCCTGGGGGGGCAGATCGACGCAGCCGAGAATCTGGGGCAGCCAGCGCTCGCTGACCACCCAGGGGGGCGGATCGGCGAGTTCCAGCTTGAGCGATTGGGTGTATTCAGGAAGGGCGTCGACCCGGCCGCGAAGCCGCTCCAGCCCGCCGGCCGCCAGGACGATCAGGCCGATAAGGCTCAACAACGAAAGCATCGCCCCGCGCCCGGGCAACCGCCACCAGGCAGATCGCTCGTCGGGCAGCCCGCCGGAATCCCTGCTCCCTTTCCGACTCACGGGCGCGCTCCGGTTGAAGGGTGGTTCATCACCGCATTCTTACCGCGCCATGGCCGACTCGACAATACGCTGGCACAAGGCCGCGAAGCTCAGGCCCGCCTTGCGGGCCGCCTTGGGCAGCAGCGAGTGATCGGTGAAGCCGGGAATGGTGTTGATCTCCAGCACGTAGGGATGGTGGGTGCGTTCCTCGACCATCCAATCCACCCGGCAGAAGTCGCGGCAGCCCAGGGCCCGGGAGGCCTTGACGCTCAGCTCGCGCACCTGCTCGAGCACCGCCGGCGGCAGGTCGATATCGAAGAGATACTCGGTGTCGTCGTCGAGGTACTTGGCCTGATAGTCGTAGAACTCCCGCCGCGTGCGGATCTGGATGGGCGGCAGGGCCCGGTCGTTGAGGATGCCGACGGTCAGCTCCGGGCCGGCGATGTAGCGCTCGACCAGGCAGCGCCCGTGCTTGCGGGTCAGGTGGGACAGGGCGTTGCCGAAGGCCTCGACGTCGCGCACGATGGCGGTGTCCACGCTGCTGCCGTCGGCGACCGGCTTGACCACCACCGGCAGCGTCCAGTTCTCGATGGCCTTCTGCACGCGCTCCGGGGTCACGACGTCGAAGCGCGGAGTGGGGATCTCGGCCTCGATGAACCGGCACTTGGCCGCCACCTTGTCCATGGCCAGGGCCGAGGCTTCCGGCCCCGAGCCGGTGTAGCGGATGCCGCGCTGTTCGAGAATCCGCTGCAAGCCGCCGTCCTCGCCGAACGCGCCGTGCAGGGCGATGAACACCAGGTCCGCGGGGAGGTCCAGGGCCCGCAGCGAATCCGGCGAGACGTCGGCGACGCGCACGTCGTGGCCCAGCGACTCCAGAGCCGCGGCCACCGCCTGACCGCTCTTGAGGCTCACCTCCCGCTCCGTGCCCGGCCCGCCGGAAAGCACCGTGATCGTCAACTTCCGCTCGACCAATTTGGGCACCGATACCCCGGGTGCGTAACGATCCGCCAGGCGAGTCATAGTCGAACTCCGTTTCGACGGTTCAGAGTGCATCCTCAAACGCTGTGGGGCCGGCTTCCGGACGACCGGCCGCCGGGGGGAACACCGGGAACCGGAATCCCGGAACTGCTCACTCACGCCGCCAGTTCCGCGTTGTCGGGACAATCCTTCCGCCACACTTCGATTTCGAGTTCCAGCGCGACGCCGGTCCGCTCGGCCACGGTGCGACGGACGTGGCGGATGACGGCCAGCACGTCGCCGGCCGTCGCCCCCTCGCCGGCCACGATGAAGTTGGCGTGCTGCGGCGAGACGGACGCCCCGCCGACGCGATAACCCTTCAACCCGGCCTGGTCGATCAGCCGGCCGGCGCTGGCCCCCGGGGGGTTCTTGAACACGCAGCCGGCGCTGGAGTCGGCCAGCGGCTGGGAGGCCTTCTTATAATTCCAGATCTCCGCGTGTCGCTTGCGCAGACGCGCTTCGTCTTCGCGCCGCAGCAGCAGCGTGGCACCGCAGACGACGGCCCCGCCCAGCTCGGTGTGCCGGTAGCCGAAGCCCACTTCGTCGCGGCTCAGCCGCCGGACTTCGCCGTCCGCGTCCACCGCGGTCACGTCGCGGACCGCGTCGGCGATCTGCCCGAAGCGCCCCCCGGCGTTCATGCGGATGATGCCGCCGAGCGTGCCGGGGATGCCGGCCATGCACTCCAGGCCGGCCAGCCCGCGCCGCACCGCGTCCAGCGAAAGCCGGGCCATGTCCGTACCCGCACCGGCGGTGACCACCGCGGCGTCGGCATCAGGACGCGTCAGACCCTCCGAATCACCCTTCCGATCGGCCCGCCAGTTGACGACCTTGAAGGCGGGCGCCTCCAGCCGGAGCACCACGCCGTCCACGCCGTCGTCGCCGACCAGCAGGTTGGCGCCCCGTCCGAGGACGCGCAGCGGCACCGACTCCTGCCGGCAGCGGCGGGTCACCTCGGCCAGTTCCACGAGGGAACGCGGGCGAACCAACCACCGGGCCGGACCGCCCAGGCCGAAATACGTCAGCGGCCCCAGCGGCTCGTACTCCGTCACGATCTCGGAAAGGTCCGACAGAAACGCCATCGCGACATCCCGTTGAAACCGTCATCCGGCGGCGGCCGACGCGCCCCGGCGGGTCTTCTCCAGGCAGCGGACCAGGTCATCGGCGATCTGGTTCACGTTGCCGGCGCCCATGGTGATGACCAGGTCGCCCTCGGCCGTCTCGGCACAGAGCATGGACACTATTCTAGCAAAGTCCGGCTCATAGCGGGCCTCGCCGCCGTGCAGGTGAATGGCCCCGACCAGGTCTTTCGCGTCGATCAGGTCGCGCTCCGACTCGCTGTCGCGGACGAAATAGATGTCCGGGACGATCACCACGTCGGCCGACCCGAAGCTGCTGGCGAAATCCCTGAGCAGGAACCGCGTCCGCGAATGCTGGTGCGGCTGGAAGACGACGTAGAGCCTTCGGGGCGAATAGAACTCGCGGGCGGCGCGGAGCGTGACCTGGATTTCGGTCGGGTGGTGCCCGTAGTCGTCGACCACGGTGACGCCGGCGACCCGCCCGCGCTCCGTCAGCCGCCGTCCGGCGCCGCGGAATCGGCCGAGGGCCTCGACGACGGCGGCCGGCGCGACGCCCGCCCGATGGCAGACCGCCATCGCCGCCAGGGCGTTGGCCACGTGGTGCCGGCCCGGAATGGCCAGCTTGGCGACGGCCATCTCCCGGCCCTTCCACCACGCGCGGAACGCAAAACAGCCGCGCTCGACCCCCGTCACCTCCGCCCGCCAGTCCGCCTGGGGGCCGAAGCCGAAGGTCTCGACCGGCGCCTCCAGGCCGGCGACCGCGCGCATCGCGTTGCGGTCGTCGCCGTTCACCACCAGCAGCCCGTCGGGCGGGATCAGCCGGGCAAACATGCGGAACGACTCGATGATCGCCTCCAGGTCGGGGTAGCAGTCGAGGTGGTCTTCCTCGACGTTGAGGATGGTGGCGATGGTCGGCCGGAGGTTATGAAAGGAACGGTCGAACTCGCAGGCCTCGACCACGAAGTGCCGCCCGTCGCCGACCCCCGAGCCGCCGCCCAACTGCTCGACCTCGGCTCCGATGACGAACGACGGGTCCAGCCCGGCGTGGCGCAGGATGAACGCGGTCATGGCCGTCGTGGTGCTCTTGCCGTGCGTGCCGGCGATGGCGATGCCGGTCTGCTCCTGCATCAGGATGCCGAGCAGTTGCGAATACTTGATCACCTTGAGCCCGCGGGCCCTGGCGGCATGCAGTTCGGGGTTGTCTTCCTTGACGGCCGCCGAATAGACGACCAGGTCGCACGTAGCGGGCAGGTTGTCGGCGGCCTGGCCCACGTGGACGGCCACGCCCCGCTCGGCCAGGCGCCGCAACGCCGGCGAGGCGGCGCGATCCGAACCGCTGACCCGCGCCCCGCGGCGCTGAAGCAGGGCGGCGGCGCCGCACATCCCGCATCCGCCCACGCCGATCATGTGAACGTTCATACCCGCGACCAGTTTCGAGCCCTCCACGTCCGCCCGGCGGATGGGTCCGACCGCAACCGGCGAAATCACCAGGGTCGATCCGATCCCGTGAACGGCGCTGCGGCGGCTCCCGGCGCTGCTGGACATCAATCCTTTTCCTTCCATCGTTCGGATATCGCTATGCTATCACCGGCGAGGTTTCATTCCAAAGAAATGAGCGCAATCCACCCACGAAGCCGACGTGGCCTGGAGGAAAGTCACCGGATCAACGCTGATGTAATCATCGGGAACGCGGCGAAAAATCCTTGAGGCTATCGGGGCGCTTTGGGGAAGATGCGGCAGAACCCGCGCGATGCCCCGTGAGGCTCTGGGCCTGTCCTAAAACCCTGAAAAACGACCGTCTGGAAGCCGGTCCCGCGCTGGTTTGTGGATGGGCTAGGCGGTGGCGGCCCGATGAAGCACTTCTGCGATGTCCGCGGCCGATCGGGGCCGGTCCAGGCCGGCCGCGGCCCGGCCCATCGCCTCGCGCCGGGCGTCGTTCACCAACATATCCGCCAGCACCGGGGCCAGATCGCCCGCGTTGGCGACGGCGTCCTTGTGGTCGTCGATCACCACCGCCGCCCCCGCCGACGCCAGCACCCCGGCGTTGTGCCACTGGTGGCGATCCTGATGGAAGGGATAAGGAAACAAGATGGAAGGCTTGCCCGCCGCCTGAAGCTCGGCCAGGCTGGAAGCCCCCGCCCGCGAGATCACCAGGTCGGCGACGGCCAGAGCCTCGGGCATCCGATCCGTGAACGACAACACCCGGTAGCACAAGGGCCGGGCCGCAGTGAGACCGGCCAGTCGGCCATAGGCCGTCGATACCGCCTCCTGGTCCGCCGAGCCGCTGAGGTGCAGGATTTGCCAACCGGCCGCGGCGATCCGATCCGCCAGGGCGACCACCGCTTCGTTGATCGTCCGCGCTCCCTGCGAGGCCCCCGTCACCAGCAGCGTCTTGCGGCCCGGCTCCAACCCGAACGACATCAGGACTTCCGCGCGGGCGGCGCTTCGCCATCCGCAATCCGCGATCCGCAATCGAAACTCCGCCCGCACCGGGCACCCGGTGACGACGACGGGGGCCGCCGGCGGGAAATACCGCCGGCTCACCTCCCATTGGACAAAAATGCCGGCCACCTTCCCCTTGGCGGCCAGGTGGCGGTTGGCCTTGCCGGGAACGGCGTCGGGGTTGAGCAGGTACGCGGGGATGTTCAGCTTCATGGCCGCATGAACGGCCGGACCAGACGCATAGCCACCCGCGCCCACCACCGCCGCCGGGCGGCGCTGCCGGAACCGCCGCAGGCACGCTCCCACCGAGGCCCGCCAGTGCCAGAGGAAGCCGGGGATATCCCACGGCCGCCGCGGGACTGGCCGGACGGTCTGCGGGATCGCCTCGATGCCCGCTCGGCCCAGAACCTCGCGGTCGATCGGCCGTTGCGTGCAGAAAAACGTGACGTCCGCCGGCGCTGATTCCGCCCGCAGCGCCTCCACCACCGCCAGCGCCGGGAACAGGTGCCCGCCCGTCCCGCCGCCGGCGAAGATGTACCAGGGTGTCGTG
>JABRVU010000415.1:0-9674 GCA_039961895.1 Phycisphaerae bacterium
CGGTCAGCCGATGGTAGGCCGTACCGGCGGCCAGCAGCACAAGCAGGACGGCCGTGCCGATCGCTCGCCGCGGCCGGGTCGCCGGCCGTCGTGCCCGTTCAGGTCCACTCACGGATGGCCCCACATGGTCGTTCACGGGCCGCCATTCTAACGCCCCGGCGAGGGTTCTCGCATTTCAGAGGGCGGGCGGGCATATCCATCGTCCGGCCGACCGCCTGGGCAGGGGGCGAGCTTGCTCACCTCTGACTTTGCACTTCGCGCCCCCCGGCGGTACAGAAGGCGGCGCCGCGACCGAGATACCGCTCCATTTCCCCGGTCCGGACGGCATCATTCCAACCCAGCACGTCGCCCATCCAGGCGGTCACGCGCTCGGCGATTCGCTCGGCCCGAGGTTCGTAGTAGTGCCATCCGGTCCGACGCAGCATCACGTCGTCCAGGTGCACCGCCCATTCACGTCGGCAGTAGTGCTCGACGACCGCGCGGGACAGCGCCGGCGGGATGATCCCGCTGACGCCGGCGGTTTCTTCGGGATCCAGCAGCGGGGTGGTCGCGGTCCGGCAGGCGCTGACCGGGCGGCCGAGCGCGGCCTCGATGCGGTCGAGGGTCTGCTCGGCCATGAGCCGATAGGTGGTCAGCTTCCCGCCGGTCACGTCCCACCAGCCGGGGCGCGGCGAGCGGATCTCGTGGGCCCGGGAGATGTCCGACGGCCCGCCGTTGGCGTTGGCCACCAGCGGCCGGAGCCCCGCCCAGGTGCTGATGACGTCCGCCTCCGTCAGCTCGGCCCGCGGAAACAGGCCGTTGACCACCCCCAGCACCTCGCGCACGTCCGCGGGCTCGGTGCGCACGTCCTCGACCCGGCCGTGATAGTCCGTGTCGGTCGTCCCCAGGATGACCCGCTGCCCCCAGGGAATGGCGAACAGGATGCGCCGCCCCTGGGTCATCACCACGGCCTCGGGGATGGCCAGGCGCTGCCGGTCGATCACCAGGTGGACGCCCTTGGTCAGCCTGAGCCGGACCGAAGTGGGCCCGACCCGATCGCCCCACGGACCGGCCGCGTTGACCACCACCCGAGCCCTGAGGTGGAAGACCTCCGCCGGCGCGGACGAGTCGGGCAGGCCGGTCGCCGCCGTGGACGAGAGACGATCCTCCACCCGGCAGCACCACAGTCCGCCCACGAACTCGGTGTCCCGGAAGCGGCAGTAATTCATCAGCAGGGCCCCGGCCCCGGCCGCCGAGCGCAGCGTGTCGATCACCAGGCGCGCGTCCTGGGTCAGCCCGTCGTAGTAGCGGACGCCGCCGGTAAGCCCCTCGGAACGCGCGCCCGGCAGGAGGGCGAGCACCTGCTCGGCGGTCAGCCCGCAGGATCGGCCCAGGTTCCGCCCGCCGCACAGCCAGTCGTACATCCGCACGCCGATACGCAGCTTCCAGCGCGCCCAGGGCGCCCAGGGCCGGCCGCGATACGTCGGAAAAATGAACCCCAGCGGCAGGGCCAGATGCGGCGCGATGGCATGAATGACGCGCTTCTCGATGCTGGCCTGGCGCACCAGCCCGATGCGCCCCTGGGCCAGGTAGCGCAAGCCCCCGTGCAGAAGCCGGGTGGAGCGGCTGCTGGTGCCGAAGGCGAAGTCGTACTGCTCGACGAGCCCCACGCGCAGCCCGCGAAGGGCCGCGTCGCGGGCCAGGCCCGCCCCCACGATGCCTCCGCCGATGATGAGCACGTCCAGCGGGGCCTGGGTCAGCTCTCGGCGCGTCGCGGCGCGATCCAGGGGCGTCGGCCGGCTCATGGGAGGCACTTCGCCTCCTTGGCTTCGCTCAACAGTTCGCCGAGCTTCTTCAGGCTGCGCACGATCAGGTCGGGCGGTTCCGGGCAGCGGGCCGCGTCCTCGGCCGTGGCCTCGCCGGTCAGCACCAGCACGCCGACCGCTCCGGCCCGATGGGCCATGGCGATGTCGGTGTAGATGCGGTCTCCGACCATGGCCAGCTCGTGCGGCTGAAGGTGGTGCCGCTCCAGGATGCCGGTGAGCATCCGCAGATCGGGTTTGCCCAGCACCGCCATCGGGGCCCGGCCGGTCGCGTGCCGCAGACACGCGCACAAAGATCCGCAATCGACCAGCACCGTCGGCCGGTCCGTCGGGCAGACCGCGTCCGGGTGGGTGGCGATGAAGGGCCGACCGCGCGTGATGTGCCAGGCCGCCGTGCACAGCCGCTCGAAGGTCAGTTCGGTGTCGTAACCGACCACCACCGCGTCCGGCTCCTCGGTCTCGACGACCGTGAAGCCGGCCTCGCGGAACTCGCCCTTCAGGCTGGCCGTCCCCAGCACGAACAGCCGGCGGACCTCGGGCAGGGACTTCTTCAGGTAGTCGATGGTCGCCAGGGCCGAGGTGTACATCTGTTCCGCCCGGGCCTCGATGCCCATCCGGCGAAGGTGGGCCAGGTAGTCTTTCACGCTCTTCGACGAGTTGTTGGTCAGGAACGTGCAGCCGATGCCCAGCTCGGCCAGGCGGGCCAGGAACGCGGGCGTGAACTCGAAGAGCGTCGTGCCCCGGTAGATGGTGCCGTCCATGTCCAGGGCCACGTGGCGGATCAGACTCAGGTCGATGCGCTTCATACGGTTCAATGGCCTTATCGGACCGGTGTCCTCAGGTCGGCGAATGCGTGGGGGACCGGCATCATGCCGGTCCGACCGGCTGGATGCCGGTCCCACGCGTCCTCGGCGCGCAAAAAAACCCTGCGACACGTCGCAGGGGCCTTTCTCTTCATCTCTGGCCGACAGCGATGGACGGTGACGAAACCTCGCACTGACCTGTACAATACGCGAAAAAGAGGCGCCAAGTCAAGGGTTTCGCATCATGACCAGGACCTCCCGTCAAACACCCGTCAGTCAGTGGCTCAGCAAGCCGGTCATCCCCGTTTTCTGGCATTTCGAGGGTCGTGAGCCTCTGCTGGCGCAGGCGAGCCTTCTCTTCCTGCAAGGCGGCGAGTTGTCCGAACTGCCGCCCATGCTCGAGCGGCTGCGCAGCGGGCCGGCCGCCGACAAGCCGGTCATGCTGCACATCGACCTGCTCGCCGGCTTGACCAGCGATGAAGCCGGGCTGCGTTACCTGGCCGGGCTCAAGGGCATCGACGGGATCATCACGGTCCGCGGGCATCTGGTCGGCGCCGCCCGACGCTTGGGTCTGGCGTCGATCCTGCTGCTGTTCCTGCAGGACGGCCGGTCCGTCGAGCGCGGCCTGCACGTCATCCAGCAATCCAAGCCCGACATGGTGGAGCTGGTGCCCGGGGTGGCGGCCCTCGAAACCGCCGCCCAGTTCCGCGCCGTCGCCGTCCCCCGGATCGCCGGCGGGCTGGTCCGCTCGCCGGATCTGGTCCGACGCCTGCTCGACGGCGGGTGCGCCGCGGTCAGCTCCAGCGACGCCCGGCTCTGGGAACTGAATCGAAGCGCGTGAATGCGCGGCCGCTTCCGATATCGCAAGCCGGTCTTCCGGGCCAGTCACTCCAACCGACCGTTTCTCCGCGATCGCGCCTGACCAGGCATGGCCGCAGATAACCCCGCCGGACCCCAGAGAGCCGCGGGCTTCAGCCCGCGCGGTCCCGGTGCGCTCGGGTACCGGGCGTAGACCGTGTGAATCGCGCGAAAGGATCCTCCACACCGCGCCTCCGCGCGGGTGAACGCCCACGGCTCCGTGGGGCCGGGCCGGTCGATTGAAGTTCGTTTGAGTGTACCCTCCATCCCGGAGGGGACCGGCTTGCAGCCCGTCGTTAGGCAGGGGTTTGGGGATGCGTGGTCGTCTTTCGCCCTCATTCCCGCCCACGCCGGCGGGTTGCCTCCGTCAATCGTTCCCGGCCGTCACCAGACCCGTGGCCTTGCGCACCTCGCGCATGGTCTGGCGGGCGACTTCGCGGGCCCGTCGGCCGCCGTCGGCCAGGATGCGCTCGACTTCCTCGGGGTGGGCGGAAAGCTCCTGGTATCGCCTGCGGGCCGGGCCCAGGTGCTCCTGAAACAGCTCGAAGACCCGCTTCTTCAACTCGCCGTAGCCCAAACCCGGCTTGCGATGGCGATCCTCCCAGTCGGCGATCTCCTCCCTCGAGGCCATCAGCCGCAGCAGGGCCATCACGTTGTTGTTGACGTCCTTGGGCTGGTCCACCGGCGTCGAGTCGGTCACGATGGACATGATCCGTTTGCGCACCTGCTTCTCATCGGCGAACAGCTCGACGGCGTTGTCGTAGCTCTTGCTCATCTTGCGCCCGTCGATGCCGGGGACGACGGCCACCTCTTCGCGGATCAGCGGCTCGGGGCGGACGAACACCTCGCCGTAGGTCTGGTTGAACTTGCCCTGGATATCCTGGGTCACCTCGACGTGCTGCTTCTGGTCCTGCCCGACGGGCACGCCGTGGGGCTTGTAGATGAGGATGTCGGCGGCCTGCAACACCGGGTAGGCGAACAGCCCGTGATTGGCGGGCAGGCCCTGGGCCACCTTGTCCTTGTACGAATGGCAGCGCTGCAAGAGCCCCATCGGCGTCACGCAGGACAGGATCCAGGCCAGCTCGGTGACCTCGGGGACGTCGCTCTGGCGGAAGAAGACGGTCCGGGCGGGGTCGAGCCCGATGGCCAGATAGCTGAGGGCCACGTGATGGGTGTACGCGACGACGGCGGCCGGGTCGCTCAGGCTGGTCAGGGCGTGGTAATTGGCGATGAAGTAGAAGCACTCGTGCCCGGCCTGCATCTCGATCTGCGGGCGCATGGCCCCGAAGTAATTCCCCAGGTGCAACTGGCCGGAAGGTTGGATGCCGGACAAGATTCGCATGGCGCGATCGGGCCCTCAAGACGCGGCTCACTTACAACGGGCGTACAGCGTAGTGCAAAGCCGGGATAACTCAAGGACCGCCGCCGCGGCGAGCGCTGTCGGGTGCATGTCCGTTCTCGTGGAGTGGCGCGGGCCGTGGAAGGCTCAGTCCTCGACCGGCACAGGGGCCGGTCGCTGCGGAATCCACCTCCCGCCGGTTCTGTCTCGGACCCTCCGCTTCCGCACGGCGCGGCCCGCATGATCACGGTCGCGGCACTCAGCCCGAGCCATCCGCACCCAACGGCAGACCGCTCACGTGGATCAGCAGCCACTCCATCACCGGCACGGTCACGCGGCCGAGCAGGTCCACCTTGCCGAGCCGGCTGAGCAGGATGACGCCCAGGATGGCGAACGGCCCGTAGCGGGCCATTTCGGCCATCTTCCGCTGCTTCTCGGGGCGGGTCAGGGCCAGCGTGATGTGGAAGCCGTCCAGCGGGTACAACGGCAGCATGTTGAAGACCGCCAGACCCACGTTGATGATCACGCCGTAGACGAACATCATCCACATGGCCTGGTACAGGGCCGGAGGGGAGATCGACCCGCCGAAACGGTGGAGCCCGCGAATCAGCAGCGCCCACCCGACGGCCTGAACCACGTTGCTCAGCGGGCCGGCCGCCGTCGAGACGATCACCCCCCGCTTCCAGTCGCGGAAGTTCAGCGGATTGATCGGCACCGGCTTGGCCCAGCCGATGGGGGCGAACAGCAGGCAGAGCGTGCCCAGCGGGTCGAGGTGCTTGAGCGGATTGAGCGTGCAGCGTCCCAGCCGATAGGCCGTCGGATCGCCCATCCGCAGCGCGAAATAGGCGTGGCAGAACTCATGCACGGTCAGGGCCAGCAGGATCACCGGCAGCCGGGCCAGGAGGACATCGGGGTGCTCGAGCACGTCTTTGAACAAGGTTGCTACCCCCTGGCCCCGGCGAGGCCTTGGCCCGCCTGCATCAGCAGGAGCGGCCCCACGGCGCCGCCGCGTTTCGCTCCGGTCGTCGGGCCGTCTCGTGGAACGGCCCTTCAGAACGTCCTTCACAGACGGTCAGCCCCGGATCACGACCCGCCGGCCGGTTCGGGACGACTCATACGCGGCCAGGGCCACGGCCAAGGCCGCCCCGCCGGCCTCCAGGCCGCAATCCAGATCCTCGCCCTTCCGCAGCCCCCGGATGATGTCCTGAATCTCGGTTTTCCAGCCTCCTGTGGTCGGGGCGGCGTCTACCACGCGGGTCTTGAGGCCGGTTTTCTTCTTGGCGTCCGGCGAGATTCGGCCGGTGGTCAGAGTCAGGGCCCCGGCGTAATCCTGCCGCAGGAACCCTGCGTCGCCCATCACCTCGATCCCCACGAACCCGGCCGGGCTGGTCCAGCCCACGTCGATGTATCCCCGGGCCCGAGGTCGCTCGAATTCCAGCAGCAGGAGCGCATTGTCGTCCAACGGGATGTTCTTGCGCAGCGTGTCCGTCCGGGCCTGCACGGCGGCGATGGGCCCGATGAGCCAGTGGCACTGGTCGATGGCGTGTATGCCCATGTCCAGCAGGGCCCCGCCGCCGGCCAGCTTCGGGCGGTAGAACCAGTCGCTCTTGGCCCAGCCCGGTTCCGGGCCGCGATGGGCGAAGCGCACGCGGATCATGTAGGGCTCGCCGATCGCCCCCGCGCGGATCAGCCGGTGCATCCGGCGGTTGCCGCGGTGGAAGCGATGCGAGAAGCCGATCACCACCTGCCGGCCGTTGCGGTCCCGGGCCCGGCGGATCCGTTCGATCTCCCGGCCGCTCAGGGCCGGCGGCTTTTCGAGGATCACGTGGGCCCCCGCGTCCAGCGCCGCCACCGCGTGTTGAGCATGGAAGCAGTTGGGCGAGCAGACCGAGATCACCTCGAGCGCTTCGGCCGCCAGCATCGCGCGGTGATCGGCGTAGACGCGGAATCCGTCGCCGGCCAGCCGGCGGGCCTCCCGACGCTGCCGGGCCTGCGGATCGGCCCCCGCGACCAACACCACGCCCGGGGTATTCATGTACCCGGGGATGTGCAGCGCCTGCCCGATCGCTCCGCATCCGATGACGCCCGCTCTCCAGGTCCTGGCCACGTGCATCCTCCGAAAAGGCCGCCAGCATGGTGTCCGATCCGGGCGTTGCTGTCCAGCCGCACGCCCGGCCGCGGCCACGCATCCGCCATGCGAGGGGGTGGCGCCGGAACGCGCGCCTGCCGTTGAACCCGACAACGCCGGCTCAACGCAGGGAGCCCTCCCTGGCCGAAGCGTTTTCTCGCGTCTTCCATCTCGCTTCGCGCCGCTTCACTGGCGCGGATGGTATCTCTGATGGACGGCCTTGAGGCGCGACGAGTCGACGTGCGTGTAGATCTGGGTGGTGGCGATGTCGGCGTGCCCGAGCATCTCCTGCACCACGCGGAGGTCGGCGCCGCCGGCCAGCAGGTGGGTGGCGAAGCAGTGCCGCAGGGTGTGCGGCGAGAGCTTGCCGGTCACGCCCATGCGGCGGGCGTACTTGACCACCAGTCGCCAGCAGTTGGTCCGGTCGATGGGCCGGCCGGTGCGCGAGAGGAACACCCGGTCCGTCGAGCGCCCGTCGGCCAGCTGCGGGCGAAGCTCGCCAAGATAACGGGACACCGCCTCGACGGCCCGCCCCCCGATGGGCACGATGCGCTCCTTGCGGCCTTTGCCCAGGCAGCGCAGGTAGCCCACGTCCAGGTGCAGGTCGTCCAGCCGAAGCCCGACCAGCTCGCTGACCCGCACCCCGGTGGCGTAGAACAGCTCGAGAATGGCCTGGTCGCGCAGGGCCAGGGGGTCGCTCTCGTCCGGCAGCGACAGGAGGGCATCGACCTGCCGGGGGTTCAGGACGTGCGGCAGGGTCTGCCACTTCTTGGGCATTTCGATCAGGCCGGCCACGTCGCGTTCCAGGTGCCCCTGGGCGTGGCAGTAGCGGCAGAACACCTTCACCGCCACCAGCCGGCGGGCGATCGAGCTGAGGGCCAGCCCGTCGTTCTCTTTGAGACCGATCAGAAACCCCTGGAGGTCGGCGGGAGCGAGCTTCGAGAACGTGACCCCCGTCCGCTCGCAGTAGGCCGCCCAGGCCAGCAGGTCGCCCCGATAGGCGGTGATGGTGTTCTCGGCCAGCCCGGCCTGGGCGCGCAGCTCCAGCAGGAATTGCTCGATCAGCCCCCGCAGTCCCGTCGGCCCCCCGGCCGGCTCGGCGTGTTGGATGCGTTCAGACCGGTTCGGCGACGAGTGCCCCCCGCTCACGGAGCACGTCCGCGGCTCGGATCTGGTGATAGACGGTGCAGAGCTCATGGTTCCCCGCGCAGAGTCGAAACGCCTCATTCAGGTTCATGAGGGTGAGCAGGCCCGAACAGCGCGCGTCCCGGCGATCCAGGTAAGGACACAGGTGCGTCAGTCGGTCCACGGACTCATTCCTTGCTCAAGGCCCGCGTGAAACGGGGAAAGGAACGCCTCCCGTTTCTCTGCTTATCGGGCGAAGGGCGCGTTTCCCTTGAGCCGCGATGCCCTTGACTTGCCGATCGGCCGTTCCTACTGTGACGCCGTCCGGTGACGCGGGCCGCGGGCCGGCGCGATTCGACCCGATCCACCGCCGTCCCGATCCCGAAATCAGGAACCCTCAGCCGTGAAAGAAGCCATCGACAAAGCCCGCGTCCTGCTCGAAGCCCTGCCCTATATCCAGGCTTATTACGAGAAGATCGTGGTGGTCAAGCTGGGCGGGTCGGTGATGGACGATCCCGCCGCCGAGCGCGAGCTGCTCCGCGACCTGGCCTTCATGAACTACGTGGGGATGCAGCCGATCATCGTCCACGGCGGGGGCAAGGAGATCAGCAAGGCCATGGACGAGGCCGGGCTCGAACCCCAGTTCGTCCAGGGCCTGCGCTACACCGACGACCGCACCCTGGCCATTGCCGAGCGCGTGCTCTGCGGGCGGATCAACCGGCGGATCGTCGAAACGCTCGAATCCTTCAACGTCCAGGCCGTCGGCCTGAGCAGCCTGGCCACCTGCGTGCTGTTCGCCGACCGGCTGTACCTGCCCGGCGAGCAGGGCCGGCGGATCGACATCGGGTACGTCGGGCGGGTCGAGGAGGTCAACGCGCGGATTCTGCGCCTGCTGGCCGGCGCCGACACCATTCCCGTGATCGCGCCCATCGCCCTGGACCGGCTGGGGGGCAAGCTCAACGTCAACGCCGACACCGCCGCCGGCGAGGTCGCCGCCGCCGTCAAGGCCGAGAAACTGGTCATGGTCTCCGACACCCACGGAGTGCGCGAACGCAAGGACGACCCCGACTCCTTCCGTACCAGCCTCAACCGCCAGGAGATCGCCGACTTCATGGCCCGGGGCGTCATCGACAAGGGCATGAAGCCCAAGGTCGAGGCCTGCCTGCGGGCCCTGGAGGCCGGCTGCCGCAAGGCCCACATCATCGACGGGCGCTTCCCCCACTCCTTGCTGCTGGAGATCTTCACCGACCGCGGCGTCGGTACGCAGATCCTGCCCTGAAGCGCGGGTCGGACAGCGTGCGGGGCAGAATCGGAGCCCCGCCCCCGGTGACGTCAACACGGCCGGAAACTCGAAAAACCACCCGATTCCGCGGCCCGCTTCGCGTCAGGAGCATCGGGAGCTGAGGGCCGGAGGTTCCGACTTGCTGAAGGGGACCAAGTCCTGGTGGCTATACCGGTATGACCACGTTCCGGACCAGCATCTGCGAGCCTTCGAGGCGGTCCGGGACCAGAACCTCCGGACCGGCCGGGCGTGGGCCATCAAGGAGACGCTGCGCGAACTCTGGGATGACCGCTCGGTGGCCTGGGCCCGCAAGTTCTTCAAGGACTGGTTCGGCTGA